>CAYHGC010000113.1:0-2532 GCA_964356075.1 uncultured archaeon | reverse complement strand
CATGCTCGTGCGTTCACGCAATGTCACGGTGCGCTTTTCCATGGATTCATAATCAATCGTAATGGCAAACGGGACGCCGATTTCATCCGCGCGAGCGTATCGCTTTCCAATGCTTCCCGATTCATCGTAGAACGCATTCACGTTCATGCTTTGCAAAAACGTGCACAATTCATCGGCTTTCTCGGCAAGACCATCTTTTTTCATCAAGGGAAATACCCCCACTTGATACGGTGCCACCTCAAACGGCAAATCCAAAAATGTCCGTTCTTCGGTTCCTCGTTTTTCGGTGCGATAGTTGGCATCAATCATCAACAAAAACGTGCGCCCTACTCCAATGGATATTTCAAAAATATGCGGAATGAATTTCTCTGGCGTTCCTTCTTCACGCACGGCTAAGTCTTGTTTGCTTTCTTTTCCATGCGATTTTAGATCATAATCCGTGCGGTAATTACAAGCCGCGAGTTCAACCCAGTTTTCATCCATTTTGACTTCCAAGTCCCATGTTTCAGCCGCGTAAAATGCGCGGGCTTCTTTTTCAAGTTCGCGAAAACGGATTTTTTCAATGGGGGTGTTCAATGAATTGAAGAATTGTTGCGCGCGTGCCAACCAATATGCGATGAGTTTTCCGGAAACAATCTTTCTCTCAACGGCTTCGTGACAGGAAATGGAATGAATGGTTTTATCCGAAAGTAAATACAATTGCAATTTGTAGTCCTTTACTTGATCCCATTTTTCGACGTCGTTTATTTTGGCGGGATTGAAAAATACTTCCACGTCCATCTGTTCCAATTCGCGCGTGCGGAGCAACCCTTGTCGCGGTGCAATTTCATTTCGGTAGGCTTTTCCCACTTGTCCAATTCCAATCGGAAGCTTCACGCGTCCGCTTTTCCAAATGCGCGTAAAATCAAGGAAAATGTTCTGACATGCTTCAGGTTTGAGATATGCCTTAGTTCCTTTCAACGGTCCCACGTCTGTGCTGAGCATCATGTTAAACTTGGTGGTTTTTCCCAGCGGTTTCTTGTCTTTGGGACAAACGATTTTTAATTCGGCTATTTTTTGGTCGAAAAACTCGGTGCTGGCTCCTTCAGGGATTTCGTGTCCCATTTTTTCTTCAATCAGTTTATCGGCGCGATAGGCGGTTTTGCACGTGTCACAGGTAACGAGGGGATCGTTAAAATTCTCCAAGTGCCCGGAAGCGCGAAACACGCTTTCAGGGAGGACAATTGATCCATCGATTTCCAAATTGGCTTCTTTTTCAATGAGGGTTTTTCGCCAGTGTTGAATGAGTCGTTGCTTGATTCGGCTTCCTTCGGGGCCGTAATCAAAGAACCCCGCGGGTGCGTTATCATAGATTTCCGCACTCGGAAAAAAGAATCCCCGGCGTTGGGCGAGATTGGTTATTTCGCTAAAGGGCATATAAGTTGAGAGTGGGTGGCGTTCTTTTAAAGCCTATGAGACCGGTTCCTTGTATGCGGGAAAACAGGCCTTTTTCGGGAAATAACAAGATTGCCGAATTGCGCAAGCGAATGGTGGAACAGACCAAGCATTCGGTTTCGGCTGAATTATCCGGACCAGATGCTCACGTTATTCGTGGGGTTCAGACGAACAAAAACCTCGAGGCTATTTTCAATGTCATGTTTGAGCAGACCCTGGATTGGTATGCGTTGCATTTTCCTGAGTTGCGAAACGTGGTAAAGGATCCCTCAACCATGCTCACGATGATTGTTCGTTTGGGCGATCGAAAAAATTATTCATCGAATGCACTGCGTGACTTCTTCACCGATGAATTATCCCTTTCGCGTATTCCCGGTTCGGCCATGAGCAGTTCGGGCGGATCGATTGAGCCGCAAACATTGAAGTCGATTCAGTCTCTTGCCCAAACGGCGCTTGCAGTAAAGCAAGAACAGTCGCGCATTCAAGAGTTTACCATTCAAAAAATGAAAGAGCTTGCTCCCAATTTCTCCGAGCTAGCTACGCCGATTATCGCCGCACAATTATTGGGAAAAGCCGGCAGCTTGAAACGCTTAGCTGAACTTCCTGCATCCACGATTCAAGTGTTGGGTGCAGAAGAAGCGTTGTTTTCACATATCAAATCCCATACGCGACCGCCAAAGCATGGTTTTTTGTTTAATCATCCGCTCGTGAAACCATTACCTAAACACGCTCGTGGACGCATGGCGCGAACGCTGGCAGGAAAGCTCGCCATTTGTGTGCGTGTGGATACGTTTGGAAAAGAACGTGTGGTGGAATTGTATCGTCCCAAGCTCGAAGCCTTATCGCGTAAGCTCGCTAAGGCTCCGTTTAAGTCTCGCTCCCCGCGACCAATGGGCGCGCCTCCCAAGCCCACGAAGTTTCGCACCGGTGGCTTTTCACGAGGAAATGCTCGTTAAACGTCTCACGCTATGAACCCTCTTTTGCAGCGCATCGGTGCTAATTTCTGGACCCATAATTTAGTTCCGGGAAAAAAAACATATGGGGAAAAGACCAAGCTCATTGGGAATGTGGAGTGGCGAGAATGGAATCCCTTTCGTT
>CAYHGC010000112.1:0-2555 GCA_964356075.1 uncultured archaeon | reverse complement strand
ACAAGAACTAGCACATCAGCCTGGCGAAGATCGTCTAAAAACTTATTTCCTAGACCTTTTCCTTCATGAGCACCAGGTACTAACCCCGCAACGTCAATTAATTCAACCGGCACAAATCGCATATGATTTATACAATAACCTGAGCGGGGGTTACACTGTGTATTAAACTCCTTATCGACGCATTCAACTCTCACAAATCCGATTCCTTTATTCGGCTCGATGGTAGTAAAAGGATAAGCAGCCCGGGCCACATCCACCATAGTCGCCGCTGAGAAGAAAGTACTTTTGCCGCTCGAGGGTGATCCGATAAGACCTATCAGCATATGCATGAATTCCGGGTAGGAAATGCTTTAAACGAACCCACGCAACTAGAGCTTTTTCCCATAATGCTTGTATACATCGCGCATGGTCCAGGAATTGGTCTGGTCCATTCGAAACCCCATTTTCCTGACATATTTCTCCAATTCTTTCGAAGAAGGAGCTTCAATTTCAAGGTACGGAGGAATACCCTTACACGTATCAATATCCACGTGCATTTTTCCCAATTGAAACGAAACGCGATGCTTGTTCCCATACGATTTTCGTTTCAATCCGAGCGAGAATAGAATCGTATGAAGCGAATCAAACCGATCCACATTCACTTGATGCTCAACGTTTGTTTTCACTTTTCCTTTTTTTAATTTCGACTTGAATGTAAATTCTGCCTGGTCATTTATTTTACGAACGCGTAATAACTTTCCTTCACTTTTCAACCGCTTATCGGGAAAGTCATAAATGAACGCGACCAATTCTCCATCAAATGTTTTTTTCGCGCCGAGCTTTTTTAATTTAGAAATGGTTTCGCGAACATTAATTTCGAGAATTTTCACTTCGATCTCTTTCATTCGAAATCAGAGAATTCGGACTTTATTAAATTCCTTGACCATTTTTTCAGTATGGGAAGGAGTCAAACATTGGTCCAGCACCGAAGGCTTCGCTGTTATGTGGCAACCCAATGCGAATGCTTTGGAAACGTCCTGCGGGGAACGCAACGATGCGGCGAGGACGTGGGCGTCTAATTCATGCGCTTCAAACGCGGCCATCATTTCTTCAATTTCTCCCCACGGATCGATCTTAGCATCCTGCATCCGACCCACGTAGGGAGCGATGTAGTGTCCGCCGGCAAATGCCGCGAGAATCCCTTGTGCTGCGGAAAAAACAGCCGTAAAACAAATCTCGGCTTTATCGTGATTGAGTGTTGGAGCGATGGAAAACCCGCTTCGATCCGCGGGAATTTTGAGTACGGCATGAGGGAGCACTTCATGAATGGTGCGCGCATCCTCGAGCAATTCGTCGGGCGTTTCCCCTACCGCTTGAACCATGAGGATTTGTTCTTTGTTCAATAACATGGAGATTTTTTTCAAATGATCAAACCGATCCGTTACTTTAGCCTGACTCAAAATGAGGGGGTTGGTGGTCACGCCCTTCACGAAGGGCTGTTTCAACCAGCGTTCGGCCTCCAAAATATTGGCGGTGTCGACAAAAATGGTCATAGCTAAATGAAATTCCCTTCAAAGGGTTTTTTAATCGAAAGCCTGCAGACAACGGGAGAAAACAAATCAGGAGGATTTCAAATCCACGGCAATCGCAGTCAATGCGGCGCGAAGCGGGGCTAACGAGGATGGTTCCACCCGATCGGTGCGGACCGACCATTCCCATTCGTTTGTTCCCTGTACCAGGCGCACGGACCACATTGAAAGATCATTTCCAACGGCTGCATCCTCATGGGAAAGAATGGAAAAATCCATCGCACTCAGCGCAGCCTCCAATAGTAGGGCATTTTTTCGAGAAACGGAATGCGAATACGTGAGCTTGTCATGCATGCTCGAGGCCATGAGTGCGCGACCCGTGTTTTGGATCGTCAATATGGATGTTTTTCCAGATAAGCCCGCATGAAAGATTGAGGTCAGAATGTAGGGTCGGCGAGGGTTGAACGTCATGTGAATCACTCCTAAAACTCGATTCCTTTTCGCGCATATATTTGTTTCATGTACGGATGTTTTTTCAATCCCATCACCGTCACATAATCGGCGACCAGTAGAATTTCCTCCGGCGCATTTCGACCCGTGAGAATGATTTCAGTGTGCGTTGGTTTTTCGCGCAGCATATTCACTACCCCATCCACGGGCAACAGTTTCATGTTCAATGCCACATTTAATTCATCAAAAATGACCAAATCGTACTGACTGCTTTCCACGGCTTTTTTCCCCGCCGCAAATGCCTTTTCCGCCAGAGGAGAATCAAATTGGGTGGGAACAAAACAGTCTCGGCAATACCCCGCAAACGTTCCCGCGCGAATTTCTTCGTCGTGCTGCGCTTGGTTTTTACAGGTGACGTTAAAGGATTCCAATGTCATCGGTAAATTAAATTTTCGAAGCGCGAGCATTTCTCCCGTGTATCCTATTTTCATGAACTGAACCATGTAGACGCTCATCCCATGTCCTAACGCGCGGAACGCTAAGCCGAGTGATGCGGTGGTTTTCCCTTTCCCGTCGCCCGTGTAGACGTGAACTAAT
>CAYHGC010000111.1:0-2575 GCA_964356075.1 uncultured archaeon | reverse complement strand
ACACCGACGAAGATTGAATATGACGCGACTGATGTCTTTCAAAAAGACCTCAAACGACTCCTCAAGAAATTCCAAACGCTTGAGGATGATCTGGAAACCGCCAAACGCAACGCGATAGAGCTTTACCATCTCAAAAAAATAAACAACCGCAGCGTCTTTCCCATTCCCAATTTCTGCGACGAGACGATACTAATTATGTAAAATCAAGAAATTTGCCTGCAAAGCCCTCAAAGGCCGCGGCGTGATGAGCGGTATTCGCGTAATTTACGCTTATCACATCGGCGCTTCAAAAGTTGAGTTCATCGAGATATACTTCAAAGGTGAAAAAGAGAACGAGGATCGCGAACGGATCAAAGAGTATTTGAAAAATCTAATCTCATGAAAAATCGTGATAAAAACAACCAAATTGTAATTTACAGCACCGAAAACGACGGGACTAAGATTGAGGTGCAGGTGAAGAATGAGAGCGTTTGGCTTTCACAAAAGCAAATGTCGGAGCTTTTTGATTGCAGTGTCGACAATGTCGGTTTACACATGAAAAATGTGTATTCAGAAGGCGAATTGGAAGAAAATCGAACATCCGAGGATTCCTCGGTAGTTCAAATAGAAGGAAGTAGAGGAGTAAAAAGACCCGTAAAAATTTATAATCTTGACGCGATAATTTCCGTCGGTTATCGAGTAAATTCTCTTCGTGGCACGCAATTCCGCATCTGGGCGACGCAAAAGTTGAAAGAATACATCATCAAAGGTTTCGTCATGAACGACGAGCGGCTCAAAGGAACCGGCGGGGGCAATTATTGGAAAGAACTGCTTGATCGCATCCGCGACATTCGAAGCAGTGAAAAAGCGCTTTATCGCCAAGTGTTGGACCTGTACGCCACGAGCGTTGATTATGATCCCCATAGTTCCGAATCAATCGCGTTTTTCAAAGTAGTGCAAAACAAACTTCATTACGCGACAAATAAACATACGGCCGCGGAAACGATCGCCAGAAGAGCTGACGCTGAAAAAGACTTCATGGGACTGACCACTTTTGCCGGAGTGTTGCCGGTATTGTCCGAAGTCACGGTGGCAAAAAACTATCTTACTGAAGACGAATTGTTTCGACTCAATCGCATAGTCTCTGCGTTTTTCGATCTGGCTGAAATAAAAGCCCAAGAAAAGCAAAAAATGAGCATGGCTGATTGGGTAGCGGAATTGGATAAATTCGCCAAAAATTACGGTAAGGGCGTGTTGCAAGATGCGGGCGAAGTGAGTCACAAACAAGCCACTGAAAAAGCAACCAAAGAGTACAAAAAGTTTCAAGCCAAAACACTTTCTCCTGTGGAAAAAGCATATCTGGAAAACATTAAATTAATGGAGAAAAAGGTGGAGAAAAAAATAAAAGATAAAAATTGATGAATAAACACATGATCAAAGAATGCATCGCGTATCTAAAAGACAATCCACAGGGCTACTGGTTCAAAGCACGGCTCTACGGTTGGGGCTGGGTGCCGGTGAAGTGGCAAGGGTGGCTTGTTGTTGCTGTCGGCATAGCTATTCTCATTGTCGGTGTTTATGTAGGTGACACTGACGACGCGCCCGGCGCGGCGGCCTTAGGCTTTCTCCTGATGCTTGCGCTCATATTCACTTTCGGTTATTGGAAAGGAGAAAAACCGCGCTGGCAGTGGGGACCACCTAAAGATAAAAAATAAAGGTGAATAGAAGAGCTTCCACAAGTCCTCGCTCGACGCTATAATAATAGTAATGGACGAGAAGCAAAACCCAATAACGCCGCCGAAAGGGCAGGAAGAAGAAGCGCCGGTTGACCGCGTATTCGAGATTTCGCCGGATCTGGACATCAAGCCGATAACCAACCCGGACGAGCAAGTGCCACAGGTGCCCGGTTCGATCCCCGCGCAAGAACAACCGAAAACCGGTCTCCAAGATGAAATCGGCAGGCTGAACATTGAAGCCGCCATTTACCGCGCGTCGAAAACGAATCAAACTCCGCAGAATCCAATTCAAGGGCAAAACATTCAAGGACAAAAACCTGTGCAACCGCAACCGATAATCATGGGAGAGGACGGGAATAAAGTGGCGGAGCCGGTAAAGCCGGTAGAGGAAAAAGGAAACTTCGTGCAGAAGGCGCTGCGGACTTACGAGGGCGACATAGCGGAATTCATGGCGAGGAGGAAGACCTCGGTCACTTCCATGGCCATGGCTGAAAACGAGCGCGAGGGAGAAAGGAAAACGATCAGGAGTGAGGAGTCCGAGGAAAAACGGCCGTCGCACGCGGGCAAAAAGTTGTTACTGCTTCTCTTGAGTCTACTTCTCATAGGCGCGGGATCCGTCGGCTCTTATTATCTCTACAAAGAAAGTCCGTTGGCGCCAAGAACGCCCGTAGTACCCGTGGCGCAAGCGCCTACGCCTTTGGTACCTTACGATTACCAAACGGTCGTGCCGATTGACGGACTGTTGCCGTATCAAATAATCGAACGCGTCCAGACGGAAATGCTCGGGCAACAGGCGCCGAATACTATCAAAGAGGTCGTCTTTTCTTCGGACAATAGTGGTCAGCAAGTACGCGTTGCCG
>CAYHGC010000110.1:0-2601 GCA_964356075.1 uncultured archaeon | reverse complement strand
TCGGATGCTGTATCACATTCAATCGGCCTATCACCACATTTCCGGGCTCGTTTATACGAATAGTTTAGATGACGAAGAATCATTGATCTATGCGATGCTCGCGAGCTTGGTGCAAAATAGTTATCCTCAATCCACGCCGAAAGTAAGGAAGTGTTTGGCGATTCTTCTCAGCGATGCGGACAACCGGCCCAACAACACGGTCGACGCATTCCGCCTTTCATTTTCGAAAGCGCTTTTTTGATGCGAATATCCCGCGTCTCCGATTTTTTACCCGATGTCACCCAGCAAATCCATTCATTGCGCGCGAGGGGAGTAATCGTGCCCCACGTTTCCGAAAGACCCGAAGACTTAATGGCGCTCGATAAGTCGGATGGCATTTTGTGCATTAAGTGAATGTGTTTTGAGAGTTTTTAACGCTGCGTAAGTAGTTCGCCATAGGTTCCGCAAAAAATTCTCCGTAGGTATTTGAACGTTTGCACGACCATGCGTGGCATGTCCATATACCGTGTTCTCCGCACTCCCTAATTCAATGAACAGTTTGAGTCATTCAATCATCATTATCAGCATCGTATCAAGGGATTTATTCATCAAATTTCATGGAATGGTCCGCTCGTGGGTAAACCATTGGGGTCTATTTTTCTTCGTGAAAAAAAGTTTAACGGAAACCGAATGTATTTTTTGATTTATGAAGAATGGAAAACGGTTTTGCTTGGAATGTTTAGCGATAAAAAGAAGCAGGCGCACACGATTGCCTTAATCAAAAAAGAACTGCCAATATATCGTGAATTTGTTTATCGAACGCTAAAGGAGCAGGGCGTTATTTGAATGGATATTTCCATTCGGTCGCTTTGCCGCGCTTTAAGCTATCGAATCCCGCTTTAATCTCTTCCCAAAGTGGATCTTTTACTTCTTTCTTGGAAACCTGTTTAGATTTTGACATCGTTTTGGATTTCATATACTAATCATTCACCTTTCTCCTTAAAAAAAGGCGTTGAAAAAACGATGAAACGAAACCTTACAGTTTTTCCAGTAGTCGAATCAATGCTTTGTTCTCTTTCATGAACTGTTGCGCTAGAATACCTGCTTCTTTCCGACTAATAGGAATGCTTTTGAATTTCGATTTAGGACGAACCGTTTCAGTTGCGCGCACCATGTGTTTCACCTACCATACTCTCTTTAATCGTTCTTTTTAATTGGCGGTTCTCTAACAGTGTATTTAAAGTCTCTAAAATTTTCCGTAGGGTTATAAATCAGGCTCTGGAGGGGTATAGTATGAGTGAATATGATTACTACATCTCAACGGATCTAAATCAATATACTGGGAAGTGGGTGGGAATACTCAACAAGGAAGTAGTTGCCGTTGGAAAAAACTTTAAAGAAGTTGCTGAAAAAGTAGATAAAAACTTTGCACGCAAAAAAGTTCTCATTACCCGTATTCCTGAAAAAGTATTACAGATTTTGTGAGAGGAAAATAAATGTATTACAAATTTCGATTCAAAAAAGAATACATTGACGACGAACCGGTTTATCGTCCCAAAATAAAAGTCATTCTGTCCCATGCCGGAAAAAGCAAAGAGGTTGTTGCTGTATTAGATACTGGTTCTGATCTTGTCTATATACCTAAAGACATGGCTGATTACTTTGAACTTGATTTATCCAAAAGTAAAAAAGTTGGTCAAGGAGTCGCGCATGAATTCCACTACTATACTACCAAAATCATGGTAAAAATGGAAGATCGGCACCATTCGTATCAACAACTGGTTTCGACTATCGTTCCGGAAACAGATGTCCACAAAGATGTTATTCTTGGAACCGAATTTTTACAAGACTTTGCCATCACCTTTGATTATCCTAAACGAACGATCAAACTTACCGAAAAAACGAATAAGACCGGGTAATTTGTGGCATAAAACCAGTAACGGCGACTCCGCCCCTCTTTCAACAGTACCAAAATTTCCAAACACCCATTTTATCATTCATGGCGCATGAATCACTCATTCTTATCGACGTTTTCGAGCATGCGGGACGCATGTATGTGTGGGGGCAAACTGAAAACGGGGAGAATCATTATTTTCATACGAATTTTCGTCCGATGATCTTCTTTGATACCTTTAATGAAGAGTATACGCGGGAGATTTTGAAAAATCAACAGGTCGAGAAGACGATTCGTCGGGATTTTGTCAAAGGGTCTATTTCCGTCCTCAAAATTACCTTTCAATCCGTTTACGATTTCACCGAAAATATACGCGAAATCGAAAAAAAGCTTCGAAACGTTGGAACATTCTATCATGTGGACATTCCCTTGCCGGAAATGTTCATTTTCGACCATAAACTCACCCCATTTGGGAAAATGAAAGTCGAATCCAATGAAAAAAAGGAAATCATCACCATTCAATCGTTGGAACCCGCGCACGACCTCAATCTGGATTATCCGTTACCCAACTGGAAAATCATGGAATTATCCATCACGACCAACCAATACGGGAGTATTGTCGGGTGGACCGCGAACGGACAACCGTACGAACCGGGCGATGTTCATGCGTTCATGGATTTCTATGAATCGTTCGATCCGGATGTCGTGTTACTGCATCATATTCCGGG
>CAYHGC010000109.1:0-2680 GCA_964356075.1 uncultured archaeon | reverse complement strand
AGCCCCTGCTTGCGGGTCCCCCGTGCTTATCGCAGCTTGCCACGTCCTTCTTCGGCTCCCAAACCAAGCCATTCACGAATTGGTTACTTGACATATTGATATGAGATCTCAGCCGTTTTCGTCCGGCTGCACCGAATTAGAGGATTCTTGCGAATCCTCGTCAACAATGCAACGTTTCAGAAAAAGGCTTTTATCTTGACAATTCCGGTAAAACTTCAATTCACAGTATGACTAAATCGTATTTGCATACGACTCAATCAACCGCTACGAGAATTCTTACCAATGAACTCGGAACTACATATTATTCTATTTCTACGGTTGTAGACCTATGACAAATCATAAGGTAATACGTAAAGTGTAAACACTCTCAACACCGGCTTTCCTTCAAAGGTCCGCCGAAGATCAACATTCCCACGCTCTAATTCGAGGAATACCAACCCTACCCTCCTCCTGTGACACCTGG
This sequence comes from uncultured archaeon, assembly GCA_964356075.1. Lineage (GTDB taxonomy): Archaea > Iainarchaeota > Iainarchaeia > Iainarchaeales > VGJJ01 > VGJJ01. The sequence goes on along the minus strand of CAYHGC010000109.1, from coordinate 2,217 downwards.
ACTCTCGCGAGCCATGATCAGGTGCTGCAACGCCAGAAAAGAGAGCTAAAGAGAAAAAAGAGACAAATGAATTGTAGTCCTTCTTGGTCTTCCACCCAAATTTCAGGCCGTTAAAGCTTGAACGTATTAGACCGGAACCCCGGTCAAACACTACATCATATGCCCGGGCGAACGATTATAAATCGAACGGGAAGGACCCATGAAAAATGGACTCTTTTTGTGGTTTCAGAAATCCGGAAAAGACGAATACCTATTTATTGCGTGGATTGTGAATGGATGTATGACCCCATCCCAGCCTAAAACACCCGCCCGCCGAAAAATAGGCCGACGAACCCTGTTGGGGGGATTCGTATTGGCGGCTGCGACCGCTGGCTTGTTCGCTTCTCGCCCTCCTAAGGGAATTTCGTCATTATTACACACTCAACCCCAGAATGTCCTCATGCAGATTGCGCGCGCCAATGGGTTTCCCAAAGAATCAATTTTGGCGTTTATGCGGATGAATGGAACACTAGGGGCGCGGAGCATTGATCACTTGCGGAAAATAGGTTTTGAACGAAAAGTCGGCGAGAAAGAATTTCCAAAATTTTTAGTTTCTGCGCGGGGATTAGCCATTGGTTTTTGGTATTTGTTAGAGGATTCGCGCTCCACCCTTGAACGAGCAACGACCATTTCCTATTTTGCTCCGATTAATGGTTTGCTGAAAAATATTCCATTTAGTCAATTATCAGATGATTCCCAATCGCGAGTGATTATTTATACGGTACTAAATTATGGCCTTCCCGTTCGCGGGGAACGAGGGGATGTTCCCCTGGAAAAATTGCTCGATGGTCGTCGCGTGGTGGACTATGGAAAAATTAAAATGGACCCAGGTGTCGCTAACTTTTTGAAACAAATGAATGCAATTCGATCCCTTTCAATGAAAAAGCAGGCTGATGAAATCGAAAAACTGGATTTTGAAATCGTAAAATAATTTTGTTTACAAGACTCGGCATTGCGTTTATTTCAATTCTTGTTCGGTTCCCGTGCCCCCCACTCCTCCAGTGCCTCCACCATTTCCGCCTTCCTGTTTTTTAGGTCCGCATACACATGTGTCGATGTCGCATTCCGCTTTGTTAGGGTTTCCATCGAAAACCTTTGCACAATTGTCGGGTTCACATACTTCGCGGGAAGGATCAAAACTTCCGCTGGGTTTTCCTGGACCCGGCCCAGGAGCGGTTCCACTGGCACAGCTTTCAGTGGGTTTAGATGGGTCCATTCGTTTGTATTTATCCCACATTTCCTTCGTCATGTCTTTTCCTTTGTCTCCTTCGCACACCCAATCGCAAAGCGCTGGGTAAAGAGTGGCTGGGTCAGCGCCCTCTGCCCAGGTACACACGAGTGTGCAAAACGTAAAGCATCCACACATGTAAAGTTCAGGATGGTCCTGGGGCATAGGAGGAGTCCATCGAATGTTGGGTATTACGTCAGACGGATACGAATTCCAGAATTTTTCCCAGTCATCCTTTGTTGACATTTCTTTGTATGACACGGCCCGCGGGGGGTTCTGAATCTGTGAACTGATAACTTCACCTTTGTCATTCAACACTAAATTGTGAGTGATGGGGCACACTTTCCAATTGATACTAGTACCTTCATCATAGAATCCAATGTAACCCTCTACTCCTTTCCAATCGTTTAATTCGGCACTTTCGGCTTGAGAAGGGGGATCGAAATACCCTGAATAGGTGGATTCAGATTCCTCCTGGAATGATCCATAGGATTCCAATAACCGGTTTCCGCACGCAAACTCATTTCCAAAATCAATTATGTGTTCCACATTGGACCATTCTCCAAAGTTTTTGGGCTTGAGCCCAATCGATTCCGTGTGCCCCCCTATAAATGCATCTTGTGCTTCATTGAGAATGATTCCCAAATTATCTTTTCCCATGAGATTATCTATACCCATCGTGTGTCCTAGTCCGAGAGAGTGTCCAAACTCGTGGGCGAGAACATTTTCGGCGTTATCGATACTAAATTGCCACCCCAGTGCATCCGAAAATTTGCCCATGCTGGAATAATTGATGAGGAAGTATCCGGTGTCAAACCAATACAATGCATTCTTTGTTTCAGTATCCTGGTCCATTGGAATGGGGTCGCCAAATTCTTTTGTTTTAATATAATCTATCATAAGCACTGGGAGCGTTGAGCGATCGGCCGTTAATTCCTTTATTTTATCTT
>CAYHGC010000108.1:0-2878 GCA_964356075.1 uncultured archaeon | reverse complement strand
ATGATACCAGAGAATCTAAAATATACATTGAAAAAAATAAAAACGCTCGTTCCTGAAATAAAAAAATCAATCGCGCTGGAAATTGGCCCAGGACTCGCGCCGATTGTTTCTCATCTTCCGTTTCACACATCCTATTTAGTCGAACAAAGCAAGGAAATGGTTCGTATACTTTCCAAAAGTGAAAAGAGGAAAAATGTGCACTATATGGTCGGGGATATCTCTAAATTGCCGACCTCGCTTCCAAAAGTAGTTGACATTATTGTCATGAATGAAGTTCTGACGCACGTTCGCCCAACGAAACGAGTGAGTATTGTTAAAAAAATAGCCCGAATGAGCTCATCGCTTCTAATTGTCGAGCGACCGCGCACGACCTACACGAAATTTCTTCAAACATTATATCCGTTGATGGAAGGATCGCGAACTCCGCAACAGCAGCGCGATATTTACGCCACGTACACCAAAGTAAAGCCCTTAATACAGTCATTACGATCTGCAGGGTTTGCAGTTGAGGTAACCAAGGTCGTTTCGGGAGAGACATACTCTATTATTGCGGCGCGAAAAAATTAGGAGTCGCATTTATTTTCCTTTTTTTGATTTTTTGCCTCGAAACCAGTGCAGCACGACGGCAATGATAGTGAAGAATGCCGCGGAATAGAGCAACACTTCTTCATGAATGAAAAACAACATCCCGAGACTGGAAACCAATCCCAGTAACGCAGGAAGGGAAACTATTCCCACATCCAAGGGGACGCGAAAACCAGTAGACGGGGATTTTTTCCAATGCAATTTCAACACTACCAGATTCATCACTGCAAATACGCTAAACAATAATGCATCCGTCATTTGGGCGAGAATCGTGATGTCGGGAATCATCAATAAGGAACAGGAAAAAAGAACCGTGGCCAGCAACGCATACATTGGCTGACTATTCCGCGTTTCTCCAAAAAAAGAAGGAACGGTTTTAGCCTTTCCCATTCCATATAACAATCGCGAGCCCGCAAGAATAATCAACAAGACCGTGTTGAAGGTGGAAAACAATCCCACGAGACTCATGAGAACAAATCCGGTTTCCCCAAAGGAAGGCTTTACCACCGTTGCAAGTGGAGAAGAACTTTTTCCCAATTCTTCCGCGCCCACCAATCCAATCGCAGACGCGGAAACTAATACATACAATACGGAGGCGAACGCAATCGCTGCGAGCAACGCAATGGGCATTTTTCGTTTCGCGTCTTTGGTTTCCTCTGACATGCGCACGAGTTCTTCAAAGCCTAAAAAAGCAAAAAATACGATGGCCGTGCCGTACAAAACGGTTGGGAGCTGGGTTATTTCAGGAATGATGAATCCTTTGGAAAGCGTGGGAATTCCAATCACAATCACGACCACTAATCCCAGGATTTCAATAAGAGAAATTCCCCCCGCGAGACTCGTGCCAAATTTAGCACCCTTTAGCAAAATCAGTCCACTAAGGAGTATAACCCCCAGCGCGCCCCACACGATGGGAAAAGAAGTGAGACCGGACAGGTACCCACCAAATCCTAATGCCACCGTCGTCGCGGACGTGAATCCCACGACCAACAACGCATACCCGCATATTCGAGCAATCCACTCGGGAAAAACAGACTGCGCATACACGTATTCCGCCCCCGCTTTAGGGAAACGAGACGAGAGTTCCGCGTAGCTTAGTCCCGTGAGAAAAGCAATGATTCCTCCAATCCCGAACGAGAGCCAGATACTTTCCCCAGCAACCTCCGCTCCTTTTCCGAGCAGGGCATAGATTCCCGCGCCCAGAATAACACCCACTCCCGCCAGGATGAGCTGCCACAGTTTGAGTTCACGCTTCAATGACATTTGCAGGACTCCGTGTCCAAAAAGAATAGAGGGAATATAAGATGCTGGTCTCCATGACTGTTATTATCTCACCTGTCCGGAGGAATAAACCCATGTCCAATCCCATCATTGTATTCGAAACCAATCAAGGAATATTCAAAGCGGAAATCTTTCAAGATAAAGCACCGCTCACGAGCAAGAACTTTCTGGATTTAACCAATAAAGGATTCTACAATGGACTCAAATTTCATCGCGTGATTGCGGACTTCATGTTACAAGGCGGATGCCCGCAAGGAAATGGAATGGGCGGACCGGGATACACGATTAAGGATGAATTTGCTCCCGGACTGAAACACTCTTCCCCCGGATTGCTTTCGATGGCCAATGCCGGACCCAATACGGGAGGAAGTCAATTCTTTGTCACCCTGGTGCCCACGCCTTGGTTGGATGGAAAGCACGCTATTTTTGGAAAAGTCGTTTCGGGAATGGACGTGGTTCAAGCGATTGGTAAAACACGCACGGGGCCGAACGATGTGCCTATTCCTCCCATTATTATGCAGAAAGTGTTCGTTGAAGCGTAATTCCTTCATTCCAAACGAAGGATTATGATTAAATACTCAAAAACGATCGTTCACTATACGATGAAATGAGAGAATCAATTTCTCATTTTTCAGTAAAAAAAAAGAGGAGAATCTACAATGGCCAAAAAAGTTCCATCGAAACGAAAACACCGAATGAAAGCGGTTAAAATGAAGCGAAAGCGACACCCCCGAGGAAAAGCCAAAGCGAAATAATTTCATTCGCACACTGCCCGCTACAAACGGGCACTCTTTCTCTTTTTACCATCTTTTTTCCTGCCGGGTTTTAGAACATTCCCATGCAGGATATGCCTATTCAGGCTGGTGAGAGAGGCCGGAAAAGGGACGAGTCGAACGGGGTCCCTTCTACGTACTGTTTTTCACCGAACTGAACATCTGTCGCCCCGGTCGTCTAGCCCGGTCAAGGATGTCACCCTCTCACGGTGGAAACGCGGGTTCAGATCGGAAGAGCG
>CAYHGC010000107.1:0-2891 GCA_964356075.1 uncultured archaeon | reverse complement strand
CCACGTCGTTGATATATACGCTTGCGATGTATAGCCCATTCCCGGCTATCGGATTGGTGTTATCTCCCACAGTGATTCGTGCAATCACGGCTACATCCGAAGATCCAGTCAAAGTGTGTGACAGCACTTCAACTTCGGCGGAAATATCAAGATTGAACTCGTGGGCTTGTACACCTTCGATGGGAAAATTGTCACGGGCGTAGGAAAAGGAAAGGATTACATCGCCCGATTCAAAATTAACATTCCCGAAGAGCACGATGATTTGGATGAACTAAACGTCCACGTGCGCACGGGAGAAAAAGACATTGTGGAGAAGGATGAATGGTACATCAAATCGGTTAATTTCCCTCACACAACCATCGTTAAAGGCTCCTCGTGGGATCCCGCGAATGGATTGAATGAAGATGGGGAATCGATTACGTTTGGAAACGCCAAATGGATCAACACGCATTACGAAGGACCCAATCCCGGCGTGTATGAAATGGAAACCACCGTCCACGTGACGGAAACCGCACTCCCCCAAGATGTGTTGAAGATTTTCTACAAAGCGCAGACCGAAAACGGAGGGATTCTCCGCGACCCCGTGGATGCGAATCCGGTGAATGAGTTATATGCCGCCACCAAATCCGCCCAATACCAGGTCGGTGTCACCACGACGTGTGATGACAATTTCTGCTTCGACGCATCCATTTTGGATGTGGATGATCAGATCATCACGGATGTTACGGATCAGTACAATGCGCAAATATTCAACGACTACGCATTAACCTTCAACATTCTCAACAATGGAAATGCATTCCACACCAACTCGAATTTACGCATCAAAGCCTCGAGTGACATTTTGGAATTTACGACGTATGAAATATACAACGCCGAAGCGCAACTGCTGAAAGGCACCGTGAATGATTTCGAATTCAAAGCGCCGATCGTGTTAGGGGATTTTACTCCCCAAAAGAAAGTAGGAGGAACCATTCACTTCACCCCCCACGCAGGTGGAACGGCTATTATTTCCCTCGATTTGGTATCCGACTTCCAAACCGTTTTCAGCAAAACCATCCAGGTGAACATTACGGGTAACAAGACCATGAAGGTGGTCGTTATACCAGACTCGTTCCCCAGCGGAATCCCCATTGAAATTAGCATTCACGCGGAAGACGAAGGGACGGGAGATGAAATCAAGGACGCGTTGGTTTCGCTCGAAACCAATTTGGGAATCGTGTTAGCCACCTCCCTCACGGATGCGGCAGGAAATACGATGATTACTCTTCCGGCTCAACTTCCGGGGAAGAAAATCACCTTGAAAGTCCAGAAGCCGGACTACAATCCGTATACGCAAGTCCTTTCGGTATCCGACAAAATCCTCACGTTCAATCCGGAGACATTAGGGGTGAACATCAACGTCAAAACGGAAATGGAAAAAACAAAATCGTTTACTATCACGAATGAAACGAGTCTGCCGGTGATCATCACCCAGATGCACATTCAAGGAAACCTGAAGGGATTGTTAGACACGGAAAAGATTGACTCTGCTCTTCTGCCCTATATTGGCATTACGATTGCTCCCAAGGGCGTATTGGAAGTCAATCTCAAGAGCGTGCTCACGCAAGAAGGACTCGCGCTGCAGGAACACGAAGACATTTCAGCCATTCTTGCGATTCAGGTGGAAAACTACGGCAACCCCTGGTCGTTTGATTACCCGGTAAAGTATTCGCTCGCGGTTTCATCCGAAGTGGACGATCCGACGTGCTTCAAAGCCCTGCCGAACGTGTGGGATACCAGCACGGATGGACAAAAAGTCACGTTCCAGTTCCAGATTCAGAACAATTGCTCCATTGCGGGATTGCCTTCCTCGCTCAAAAACATGGGAGTAAAGGCCCTCTGGAATGGAAACGAGCTCGGAACCACCGTCTTTACGATTTTCGAGCAAAGCAACCCGCAACAAGCCATCGGAGGCGGACCGGTTCATTCGGGGTATTTTACACCCGTTCTCACGAACATTCCTCCTCAAGACATTCTCATCGGACGCTTGGATTTTACTCCGTTTGGAGGGGTGAAAGGCGAAGGAAAGTTTGACGTGGAAATCCAAGCCATGAATCCCTTGGAAGGAAAACCTCAATTACTGTCCACCAAAATCGCCAGCCACATTACGATTGTCAACCTCGTGGATTGTATTTCCTACGACAAGGAAATCATTGACATTTTGCCCGGAGGAAAGGATTCCGTTACGATTGAAACCAAAGGGTGCGGTGCTCCGGTGGAATTCATCCTTCAGTCCGACGTTAAATTATCCTCAAAAGAATTCAAAATGTCGGGAACCGACAAGAAAACCATCGAAGTATTGGATGATGCACTCGATCAGGGACAATATCCCATTTACGTGAACGTGGAAGGGAACGAGGACAAGGTTCCGTCGCAGATCAAAGTGTTGCGCGTCCGATTGAAGGATCCCAACGCATGCTTGCAACTCAACCGCTACGAGTTTGAAGTGTACGACGATCCCAAAAACGATTTTGACGGACTTGACACGGCACGCATTGACAATTTATGCACGCAGCAAAAAGTCAAAGTGAAAGTGGAAATTGAAAAAGAATACAAGGACTCGCTGGAACGAGGATTGATTGCAGGAGTGGTCGCGGGAGTATTGCAATTAGTCAATAATGCGTTGGATGATGAAGTAGGACTGTGGGGTGGAGCTGAAGAAACAACCGCTGCTGCAACTACAACTGGCGGATCTGCCGTGGGCGGAGCCACAGCGGGTACCCAATCGGTTGGAGGGGCCGTTGCCGGTCCTGCAGCGGGGGGTGCTAGTGGATTAGCCAATGCTCCCGGTGCAAGCGGAACGGGACCTGCTGCACTCACATTGGAAGAGGAAGAAGCCAAATTATTGAGCA
>CAYHGC010000106.1:0-2911 GCA_964356075.1 uncultured archaeon | reverse complement strand
TTGTTTGTCGGGTTCGAGTTGGGCAAATCCTTTTTTTCCACTTCCTAGTCGTGTGTTCATTCCCCATGTGTAGACGTTGGATTCATCTTCAGCAATTGTTTTTGCATTTTTTAATATTTTTTCCCAGATAATAGCGCGTCCGACTCCTGTTCGAGCAATCGCTTGCATTTCTTCAGCTTTCATTCCGCTTCGTTGGATCATTTCAGGCGTCATTCGCAAGCGTGCGAGTAATGCTTCCAGTTCGGGTTGTCCATGCATGGGGCTATTTTCTCGCACGTATTCAATGTACGCGGCGGGTCGTTCTAAGTATCGTGTTCCATTTCGACTCATTCTCAGGTGCGCATAGTACGCGACTCCGGCGAGTGCGAGAGCAGCTGCTGTTCCAATGATCCATCGTTTTCCGCGCGGGCTTTTCCATGTGCGCACGGTCGCGTTCATTCCTTTTCGTGCAAGCTCGCGCGTTTTTACTGCGCCTGTTTTAGTTCGATTTTTTGCGCTGACTAGGATGCGCGTGGTTCCTTCGCGCATTTTTTGCAGGCGTGCGCGTGTTCGTTCGGAAAAGATTCGTTTAGGTCCAGGCATGCTATTCTTTGGTGATTGCCGGAATTTAAACCTCGGCACGGGGGAAACCTTTATACATACTGAGGGCAGGGTGTTCCATAGGACAGTGCCCGTTAGGGCCAGTTGGGAGCTGATGTTCATGAATGGCAGAAAAGTAGGCATTCTATCCCTTTTACTCATTCTTTCTCTTTTTGTTGTTTCCATTCATGCATTTTCTCCTACCGGTCTTGCAGTGGCGCCCGCTGTAGTTTCTAGTGTTTCTGTTTCTCCTTCCGTTCTTTCGTTTTCCGATCCTGCGTTGGAAACTACGTTACAAATCGTTTCGCCTGAGAATGGAGGATTCAAGGATCGTTCCACGAATTCGTTCGTTACTCTTTTTCAGATGATGGATACTACTATTATTCAGAAGCTCGAACTAAAAATTGACAATGATCCCTATGTAACGATTCCGGTTGAAAAAATTGAGATCGTTGAAAAGAGTGCGGATGCTTCTTCGTTAGAAATTTCGGGTCGTATTATCCGTATCACGGATCGTTTTGAGAATAAATTGAATCCCAGTATTGATACTGCGCCCGGCATGCATCGCTTGCGTGCCCGCATTACGACGCAACAATCTCCGTTTGGTATTGAGTCGGCGGAGATAAAATATACGATCATGCCTCCCGCGAATGGTCCTAATTTTTCATCGATATTCGATTCCAAGACGTATTACTTTGAGGGCTTTGATGGGTTTGACTGTAAAAAGAAGCCGCATCGTCTCTGCACGCGTAACATTACAGTATACTTAGTCGGTGGCGTTTCAAAGGCCAACGTGGAAGCGGCGTTGAAGGATATTGAGCCACTCATAACGAAAGCCTGTGTGAGTTTTTCGGTGACCTATAAGACTCTCACCGTTCCTGCCAATTCGAAAGGAATCAACGGGGATACCATCACGGACATTGAGGATTTTTTCCATTCGATTCACGATAAAGGAAAAGTAGCAGATGAGGATGGTTCGAATGTCAAGGATTTCAAGAAAGAAATGGGCTCCTGGTCCTCGAAGGGTCCTACTCCTATGATTGTCGCGGATAAAGTGTATCAGGACTATGCGTCCAACCCTTCGGCTTCTCAACATGGCTTGACGTTCAAAAATTGTACGGCCGTGACGAAGACGACGAAGGATGGCAAGTCATCCACGTTGTGTAACAAGTCCCTGACGGCCTACACCTTAGTGGCTCCCGCTTCGGAGCCGGGTGTCATGGCACATGAACTAGGTCATAAGTTTTTGCAGGAGGAAAATTTCAATATTAATGAAGGATCCGTGGAGCAGCACCACACGATGGATTACAAAGAAAGTCAGTCCAAGCCGAGTGAGGATTTACCGGCGGATAATTTCATGAAAACACCCGTCCCTTCCGGAACACTCGGAATGACGGAGAAGCAAGCCGGTGCATTGCATGAAGCCTGTAAGGATCACGGCGGATCGTTGGCCATGAATGGAACCACCAATTCCAACGTGTGTTACTTGGCCATGGATACTCTGACGGAAGTCGTAGAAATGACGTGTACGCAGGGTGATAGTTCTCCCAATGCGGAATCCTGTTGGGGAAATAGCATCTGGTCAGCGCGCAAAGGATGGCATGCGAAGACACCTTCCAACTTCAATCCCAATCATGATGTGTGTCCCGTGGATAATGATTGTCCGGGTCCCATGATCTGTGAACCCTCGGATTGTCATTGCCACTATCCCGAGGCCCCAGCTCCTCAACCGGGCCCCACTCAAGGAGGCAATCCCAATGGTTCGTCTGGTGGAAATGGGAATGGGATTCCGGCCGACACGGGCGGGGTTCTCTAGTTCCGTTTTGAGTCTGTCATTTAAACCGCTTCATTCATTCCTTGATGTATGGTCTACACGCAAGTCATCGTGGTTCGCAACGATTTGAAAATGGGGAAAGGAAAAATAGCGGCACAATGTTCGCATGCATCCATCGCGGCGTTTCTAAAGTCCCAAGAGCGAAAATGGGGAAGTGATTATCAGGAATGGTTAGACGAAGGAATGCAAAAGATTGTGGTGAAGGTTCAATCCGAAAAAGAATTGTTGCAATTATTTGAACAAGTCAAAAACAAGTTTCCCACCGCGCTCATCATGGATGCGGGTCATACGCAAATTGCAGCCGGTTCCAAAACATGTATCGGTATCGGTCCCGCTCGAGAAAACGATCTCCAAAAATACACGGGTCATTTAAAGTTGCTCTAATAGTCTTAGTTTATGCCCTCCTTCACTCGCCACGCTTTTTCAGCGATGGATGATGCCGATCTCGTGATCGAAGTCGTGGATGCCCGCTTCCCTCAGTGGATGCGTAACGCTCAA
>CAYHGC010000105.1:0-2914 GCA_964356075.1 uncultured archaeon | reverse complement strand
GACTGGCGCCGGAAATGTGAGTGCGACCACGGATGCAAACGGCAACTACTCGTTTGCGGGACTCCAAAATGGAAGCTACACAGTCACTCCGACTGTTTCCGGCTATACCTTCACCCCAACCAGTTTGGCGGTAACGGTAAGTGGCGGAAATGTCGCGAATACAAACTTCACGGCAACGGCAATCCTCATCCCCACTTACTCCGTAAGCGGAACGGTGACGGGCGCTATTGGGGTGACACTCACCCTGACTGGCCCAACGGCTGGGTCCGCGACGATTGACGCAAACGGGAGCTACTCGTTTGCGGGACTCCAAAATGGAAGCTATACGGTCACCCCGACTGTTTCCGGCTATACCTTCACCCCAACCAGTTTGGCGGTAACGGTAAGCAATGGAAATGTCGCGAATACAAACTTCACGGCAACGGCGATTCTCCACAATATCTCAGGCGCAGTAAGTGGTGCGGTATTGTCCGGAGTGGTGATCACTCTGGATGGTCCAACTGTCGGATCGATGATCACCGACACGAACGGGAACTTCAGTTTCTCGGGACTCGCAAACGGAAGCTATACGGTCACTCCAACCAGTCTCGGCAATACATTTGCCCCGACGAGCACGGCAGTGGTCGTAAACAATGGAAATGTCACAAATGTGAATTTCACCGCGACCGCTATCGTTTACAGCATCTCTGGTGCCGTAACAGGAACATCCAATGCGACAGTCACTCTGACTGGTCCAACGGCTGGGTCCACGACCACTGATGCGAACGGTATTTTCAGTTTCTCGGGACTCGCGAACGGAATCTACACTCTGACACCATTCGGTGCGGGATATGATTTCATTCCTGCAAGTTCGACGGTAGAGATAAGCAACGGAAATGTCACGAGTACAAACTTCACGGCGACGGCTGTTGTCGTTCCCCCTTACAGTGGAAACAGTGTAAGCGGAACAGTGACGGGAGCTATTGATGTCACTATCACCTTGACCGGTGCTGGAAATGCGAGTACAACCACGGACGCGAACGGGAACTTCTCGTTTGCGGGACTCGCGAACGGAACCTACACCAGCACACCATCCGGTGCGGGTTACACATTCACCCCTGTTGATGCGGTAGCCACTGTGGACAATGCGGATGTCGCGAATGTGAATTTCGCGGTACCGATGCTTGCGACGGGGAAGCTATTCTATGCAAGTCAACAGTCGATAAGCTCAATGGATCTTGCGACAGGCGTGGAGACCGTACTCTGGGGAGCGTACAATAAATATCCTGACACAATCGTTCCTGTACGGAATGGACAGTTCGTTGCTTTCCAAGGAGCAAACCTCAGCGGTATTCACCTACTGTCTCTTTCAAGCTTGACTGCGCAACAGGTGGTGTGGGGCGGAATAGATTGGACTCCCGGATGCTCAAGCTGGGCGCAGGGCAGTTTCGATCTCTCGCAAACCGGCGATGTCGTGGTCTTTGTCAGCAGATGCTATCCTATTGGAAGTCCGGCAAAACAAGATATCGTCTTGATGAAGACAGACGGGACGATGTTTTGGTCTCGTGTCACGGATGATAATGTGTCCGAGTCTTCTCCGGTCATTGGCAGTGCAGGGGGAGCAAATGACCAGCTGGCTATTTATTTTGTCAGCAATAAGGATGGAGGAACCGGAATATGGAAACAAATTATTGACCCAGTGAACGACGGTCTTGTCGGTCCACAGACTCTCTTTGCTAATAATGTGGCTGGTGGAGGTATCTCTATTAATGCCACATACGACCAAATGGCATACATGAAAAATGTTGGTGGAGTAACCCACATAATGGTGAAACCTTTGATGGGAGGAGTTGAAGTGGATCTGGGTATAGGAACCAGCCCTTATTGGGCTTCCAATGAAATGATTTTCTATCAGAACAATGGTTCCCATGTAGTAAGCTCAGATGGCACGAGAAGAAAACAAGTTCCTGTTCCGAAGAACTTAAGCGGTTGGCCGATAGTAAACGCTTTAAGTAGCATTGTTCTTGTTCCATAATTTATCGGGACGATATTGATTTCAGTATTTGTCCCAAGCCCCTGCATTTTTTGCAGGGGCTTTTTTATTGCGTGCCGTTCTTAGTTGTGGTATTCTATCTGAATCATGAATACAATAACTATTCCTAGAAACTTGATTAAAAATGACGATTTGGTCATCATCCCACGCAAGGAATACGAGGAGTTTTACCAATGGAAAGAAGTTGCAAGATTATTTAAAACATTTACGCCGACAGTTGCTGAAAAAAGAGATCTTAAAAGAGCCAGAGAGGATTATAAACAAAAAAAATATCTTACCTTAGATGAACTCAAGCATAAACTGGCAATTAAAAGTTAGAGATAGGGTCTGGAAAGATATCGCGAAGTTTCCTAAAAAAGACCAAGGAAGGATTGTCGAGATCGTCGAAGAAGAAATTCTTTCAAATCCTTACCTTGGCGATATTGAAAAGATGAAAGGCGAGGAGAATTCATGGCGTAGACGCATGGGTGCCTACCGGATTTTCTACGAGATTCGTTCTCAAGAAAAAGTGGTATTCGTTTTTCGAATCGACCGCCGAACCTCACAGACTTACTGATTTTTTGTTTCAGTTCTAAGGTCGGGTCTTTGTGCATCCGTATTTATGTCTCTGCTCCCGTTCCCGTTGGTTGTTTGTTGTCAGTGGTCAGTTGTTTCCCAAAGTTATCCACACTCTGTTTCGCTTGTTTTGTTTTTCGATGGTATACTTGAGTGTAAGAATATTCCAATATTCACATATTTATCACTAACCATTCACCATCACTATGCACACCAAACTTTCCCACACCCTCGCGATCTCCCTCCTCGCAGTTTCCCTCCTCGCGCTCACATTCAGCGGAAGTGTCGCCTATGCACAGACATGGACAGCTCCGACATTGCCACCGC
>CAYHGC010000104.1:0-3003 GCA_964356075.1 uncultured archaeon | reverse complement strand
AAAACCGAGACGCTCACGGCTGTTGGGTCGAGCGCCTTGTTCGGCGATTGGGATGTCCTACGACTAACTCTCACTCAAAAAGAAAAAGTAATCAGTGATGTAACTTTCAGGGCTAAATATCTCAATGATGAACGCCGCGAACATATCTTAGAAAACTCAATCAAGCGCCTGCTAATCGGATGCGGTCTGGCGGAAGCATCCTCAAAGGTAAAAATCACACTCAACCCTTAAACGTGGAAATAAGTTTCTTAACCCTGGATTCCTTTTCCTCTGACGATATGACGAAACAATCGGTATCTGGTACTCCTCCTCCACTAGACATACCGACATCAATAGAGAAAACGACTTTCCCACGCAAATACTCAAGAAATGCCGCTGTGCGACTGGCGGGAACGTCCAAATTCCAACCATCTTTAAATAATCCCACGATTTCAATTTTGTCGTTCATAAAATCCTTAAAATCACCTTTCTCCGTGTCTGCGTTCAATCTCTTTTGCTCGCTCTCGCTCCTTAAACCTTAAAATATCGTCGATCCGTTTGGCTTCTCGTTCATTCAGTGGAATTCCTTTGTTCAATTTCTCTGTAGCGGCTTCAAATACACCGTCACTGGTCGATGTCGATGGACCGAAAGACAAGCAAGCCAGAAATACCATGATGATAATAATCACTACGCCCCAAACAATCGCCTTCTGACCTGATCTCTCTTGGTTTTCTTGAAAAATCTGCCGTAAGCGATCTTGTTCTGAGTCTAAGTGTCGATATGGTGCGATCAACCTCTCGTGTGCCTCTTTCCGACTTTCGTTCTCAAATGATCGCTCAGCCGCTTCGGCAGGAGTCACGCATCGACGATTTGTCCGTTTAATATATCCCTTTTGCCAGCCGCAATGTATGCAAAATCCGTTCTTGTTGTATTCGTGATCAAGCATGGTCTTAATCTTCTGATTGGAGTAAGGCAGGCTTTTCATGATTCATTTTTCACTTCGCCATAAAACCAGTGTAAATGATCTTGAATGACTAATCTTCGACCCAATCTTCTGATACGTCTCGGAATTTGCATAAAACTTCTGCAATATAAGTGTACGGTGGCGATTCGTTCCCTAATGGAGCAACGAATTGAATCAACCATAGTTCCTGCATCTCCCCTGATCCTTTACGCTTCACGTAAAAATGTGAATGCAAACCTGGTACGAGACATTCTTGGGCGCGGAAAATTACTTGGGTGGTTGAGTTGTGAGTTGCGTCCGCGACGCAACGGAACTTTACATGATTCGAAACGCCCAGTTTCTCTTGTTCAGGACCATGCTTCCTCTCGTAAATAGCAAATTCCATGTGACGTGGTGATTAAACCGCCGAACAGTGTTAATAAACAAGAACTTGTTTTGCCGAACGACCAAGCTCAGCCACGCCGGATCGACGACTCAGGGCGACAAGCGAGACGCCAACCGGCGTTGGCTGGAGCGATTGGTTCGGCGCGTTGTCTTTAATTTACTTTTGGTTCCTTGTTGGGAAATTCCTCGGCAAAGACCATATACAACAAAGGCAAAAAAGCCCAATGCCAAAATAGCAAGAATCATGTGTAACTTCAGTTAGTATGAAAAAACAATCTGACCAATCTTGGATAATCAAATCTATACAAGCCCTGAATACGGATTCTGTCCGTCAAGCAATCGTGCGGCGAGCGCAGGATCTGAAGTCTCAACGTCCTCCATCGAAACCTGAAGAAGAAATTTGTAATTTGTTTCAACCATCTTTTCAAATTTCTTTTTTTGTCTTTCGTCAAACTTGAGTAATTCGCAAATAGCCTGCTGTAACGCAATAAGTCGAAGGTCGGTACGATGAACGTAACCAAACAAATCTTCATTTAATTTATTTTGTGTGATCTTTGGTTTCTTTTTGGGCATAGATTTACCAGTTCGCTTTAGATGTTTGTCGCCGAACAGTGTTAATAAACAAGAAATTGTTTCGCCGAACGACCAAGCTGACCCACAGCCGGGACAGCGTCCGCCAAACAACTCCGAAAACACTCAAGTAACCAACGACGCGAAAACCAAGACGCCCACGGCTGTTGGGTCCAGCGCCTTGTTCGGCGTGTTTTATTCTCCTACGGATTCTCGTGCCATCTCAGCAGCTTCGTCCATTGGAACGTTGCAAACTCGGTGATAACAAAGTGTTGCCAACATCACTGAATCCGCGTGATTTAATTTATTCCTGTCAAAAGCAATCTGTAACAAAGCCCCTAATTTATGCACCATCGCTTCAAGATCGAAAGATACACTCATAAGAATGTCGTCGCCCTCGGTTGAAGATCCTGTTTCGGCTGTGTCAGTGAGATGTTTATCAATCTCCAACTTAATTTGATCTGCAAGGCTCTCCAGAAATGGTGTCGCTTGGCTCATGTGATGAATTTGTTTTTTTGTTCGAGGTTTTTCACTTCGCCCCAAAACCAGTGTAATGATTGATGATGTATCTCATATCAAATAAAGTTTTGGCGGTTTTAGAGACAGTGGAAGGTTGGACAATTTTATTCGAGGGTGGAGAAAAACTGGAACGGATCATGCCCAATAAAATCCAGGAAATATTGGCTTACCTACGGAGTCACTAACCAACTCCGCTCACGGTCGCTTGATCCTCGCCTCGATTTTCAATGCCAATAACCTCCGATTTGAGCGCAAAAGAATCTTTGTCGCTCTGGTCTTTGTTTTTGTGAAAATAGTATTTTTCGCCATCCGAAGAGTAGGAAAAAGCCGAATAGCTTTTCGTTGCCTTGTTTTTGCAGTGGACTTGGTAGGTGTTCATAATTGAGTGTTAAATTGCCAATTCGCTCTAGATGTTTGTCGCCGAACAGTGTTAATAAACAAGAAATTGTTTCGCCGAACGACCAAGCTGACCCACAGCCGGGACAGCGCACTTTAAAAAACAAAGGAAATACAATGAAAACACAAAACGAAAAAACCGAGACGCTCACGGCTGTTGGGTCGAGCGCCTTGTTCGGCGATTGGGATG
>CAYHGC010000103.1:0-3025 GCA_964356075.1 uncultured archaeon | reverse complement strand
CGACGATTTTAGTGAGTCAGTATTTGATTCATGTATTGGCGTAAACCTATTTTCGTTTAATCATCTTTGAAATTTTTTCCACCACGCGTGGGGCGTTGGCTAATACTTTAGGAGTTTCGCGCATAACCACCTTGGCTGTTTTTTTCATGGGTCCTTTCATTTGATGCGCGCGCTTCGCCAGTTCGCGCTGGTCCACGAAAACAATGACGGCCATAACCAGGAAGAAAATGAAAATAGGGAAACCATACGGATGGCCGCTCGCCCACAACAATAATCCCGCGATCACAAATACGTCCACGAATGCAATGTATTGCACCGTAAAAAAGTTGTTTTCAAATAATGATTTCTTCGTCAATCGAAAAAGGGTTTCTTTTTTCTCGGGACCGAATGCCATGATCCCATAATCCAACACTTTCGCAGGTGATCGTGCGTGGGAGATTTCGTCCCACATGTGTTCAATTCGGCGCGCGATGGTATTTCGAGTCATGTGATTTCAGATGGTATAAACGGGCCTTAATAAAGAATCTTTTTACTCGCGTTCATTTCTTTGCTTTTTGAAAAATAAATATCATTTCGGCGGAATCCGTATAATCGGTGTATAGAGACAAGAAGTTAATAACGTCACGCGGGAATTTAGTTCCGTCGAGAGCATACCAGCTGCGACTCCCCATGACCCCTTGTCGATCATAAATGGTATCACCTCGATGCGTGAAACCCGGAATCTTGGGGTCACCCTGAAAATCAATCGCCGCTACTTTCATGCGTATCCGTGGATCGGGTGAAAGGCTTCGGAACAACGCATACACATCTCGTCCAATTTCATAGCTTGCCGTCATGTAAAAAATACCCCCCGGTCGTAGAATGCGCAAAATTTCTTCACGCCACGCTGGGATATTCATATGCTCGAAGGCTTTGCCTGAAATCATGTGCACATTAATTACATCCCTTGATCCAGAGCGGATACGATAAGGAAAATCTTGTACACGACCCGGTAAAATTCGGACCGCGACTTTTCCTCTTCGTTCAATCGTAGGGTGAGCAAAATCGGGACTTATCCCAACATATGAAAGGGGGCGACCTGTTCGTTCTGCGCGCAATTTTTCGCGATCAAAAATACGAGAACGCTGATCATTTTGTGCACCTCGATTAGATGGGTCGACCCAATTCTTAGGATGAGCCCCAATTTCAAACACGCGGCGAACACGGCGAACCATTCAGGGAGGAAAGAATTTAGTCTATTTAACCCATTAGGAGAAAATAATTAAGCTATCGAATTTCCGCGCCGCTCTTGACTTCTTTCTCGGCTACTAACAACGAAAATTTTCCTTCGTCATCCAACGCGGCAAGCAACATCCCTTGACTTACGATTCCCCCCAATTTTTTGGGCTCGAGATTCGCCACAATAGCAATGGTTTTCCCCACCAATTCTTCAGGATTGGGATACCATCCGCGAATGCCGGAAACGATCGTTCGCTTTTCCGCTCCGACTTCTATTTCGATCTTGTAGAGTTTATCCTTGCCCATTACGGGTTCTACCGAGGTGATCTTGGCGGTGCGGAGTTGAATCAGATTTAGAAACTGGTCGATCGTAATAGTAGTAGGAGAGCGATTGGGGGTATTTTCATGGCTGGTGTTCGTCGCGGGAGTCGGATTCGGTTGGTCGTTCATCGAAGAAAAGGGGAGGGAATAACTTTTAGCTTTACCGGCGAGGTGAGGATTCCTTTCCTCTAGCTATTTATACAACGACACAATTTACTAAAAATGGTCCATAAAGCACTCAATTCGTTCTCAATTGGAGATCGGGATTTTTTTAAAAAAAAAGAAATTGACATCGATCGCATTCTCACAGCACTCAAGAAAAAACTGAGAGGCGGGATTTCAGTATACTTCAAGAATAAGGAAGAACGCTCGAATCTTGAAGATGAAGTGATTCAAATTGTTTTAATTCGAGCGACAAACCATGCACGCAATTTGGCACAACGAGGAAAAAAAAGCGAGGCTGTTCTTCGCGCAGTTACAGCGCCAGCTCTTGTTCAAGATTGGATAACTACGGTTATCTCCGACCATCGAAGGGAATATCAACGAATGAAGTATGAAGTTCCACGGAGATCCGATCGAGAACGAGCAAATTCACCCCGCATGAAAAAAAAAGTGAATGGAATAGATCCAAAAGCCGTAATTCCACGACTTGTTGTACGTGGAAGGGGTGATCCTCACCTATTACCCCATCTACGACGAATGATGAAAGAGATGAATCCGAATGACCGAACCGTTTTGCGTGGCCTTATTCAGGACAAGGCAAAAGGTACCATTGCAAAAGAAATGGGAGTTGATCAAAAAAAGGTCTCGATGTACCTTCACCGAATTCGGGAACGGATTGAACCGCACATACAGGATGAATCTCCCTTTCGACGACCTCGACGATCTATCCGAAGATACTAACGTTCTTTTCCGTGTTTCAAATACGGAAGAATGGTTCCTTTCTTTTCCGCCTCATGAATGAGCTTTTTTGCATACAGCATACGCTGGATGGTTCCAATGAGTGAAATCAACGCGATTAGCCAAAGCGTGTTGGTGATGATTTCCACTGCGGCGGTTTGATTGAGAAACGCCCACAATGTTCCGGCCCACAAAATAACCATCTTGTCCGCGTGCTCCCCAATCGCCGGCCAGTCGCGATTGTCGGTGATGATCACCAGCGCGACACGAGGTTTAGCATAGCTCGACCATAACCCAAAACCCAGTGCTGCAATGGCAGCAACTGGCGCAACAAATGCCAGTCCGATGAAAAGAATTATTTCCACCAGCTTGTCGATCATCGTCTCGAAGTAGTTTCCCCAGAGCGACTGTTTGCCCTGCGCACGTGCAACCGTTCCGTCGATGGCATCCCAGAGCGTGGAAAGGGGAACCAACACCAATGCCCACTCCCAACGCTGCGTGGCATAGGCATAGGCCGCGGCGAGGGCGAAAGGAACCCCCACCAACGTCACCCACATAGGGTTCATTCGCAAGGCAACGAATGGAT
>CAYHGC010000102.1:0-3036 GCA_964356075.1 uncultured archaeon | reverse complement strand
GGCATTATCCGATGCGGGCATTGATAATCTCTTCGAAAACTCATGGGGAAATCCGGACAAGCCGGCAACGTTCAAAAATGGAAAATGGGTGGATTATCATTACATTTCCGACATTCGAGGAAATGGTACACTCTTAGCCAAACCCGTCGCCTGCTCGGACGTGATCAACGCGTTCCATACCGTGGATCATGATATGACGGGCGTGGAAATGATTCACGTTCAAGCGGAACATCAATTATTGATCTGGGGACATGTTCCTTCGGAATTGGACGAACATCAGAATCTCGTCGATCCGGAGCAAAATTGCCCCTATGGAAATTACAACATCGTCTCGGAGCAACTCCAAGACATCGTGTTTGAATCTCCATGCGCCGTTCCATAAACGGAATGACATTTCACGCGCTAGTGAATCACGTATGCTGGGCGGATGATTTCACTGTCGACTTGGTTGGTTTGTTTGTCCAGTCGGACCAACCATTGAACCACATCTTCGATGTCTTCGTCTGGCGTTGACGCACCTGCACCAATTCCAATATGCGATGCGTTTTGGAACCATTCCACTTTCAATTCGTCCGCGGATTCAATCCAGTGCGTTTTGGTATACTGCGAGCAAATTTCGGCTTGACGCTTGGTATTTCCCGAGTTTCGTCCGCCGATCACAATCATGACGGGCACGCGCATCGCGAGTTCAACCGCACCGGGCTGCATTTCGTGCATGGCGTTGCAAATGGTGTTATAGATTCGAACCTCGCGAGCCTTTCCCATAACGGCCATCGCTACCGCTTGAACATTATCGTTCGACTGCGTGGTTTGGGAGACGATTCCAATTTTGGTTAACACGGGATAGTGTAATTTCTCCACAATTCCTTCATCGGTCTTTTCTTTCATCAATTCATCGTTGGTAAAATATTGAGATTTTCGAGGAAACAATTTGCTCGCTTCTTCCGCGTTTTCAACGACAATCGCAGTAGGAGCGTAGGACTTGATTCCTTCCACTTCCGGGTGACCGTGTTCGCCGACAATAATGACTTGGTATTTTTCATCGAACAACACTTTAGCCGTTTTGTGAACCATTGTCACAAAGGGACAGGTCGTGTCCACAATGTTGAGTCCTTTTTCTTTGGCCTTTTCGATGGCTTGAACGGTAACCCCGTGGGCGCGCATCAAAACAGTAGACTTGTCTGGAATATCCTCCATGGAATTCAAATGCGTAAAGCGGGAAATTTTAGATGCCGCGTAGGGATTGTCCTCTACTAATTTTCCCCCATGCTCAATCACTTTCGCCACGACGCGCTGATTGTGGACGGGCATTCCGTACAGGTACGCGGGTCCCTTGTCCAGTGTTTCATGGGCAATTTTAACGGAGCGTTTAACTCCGAAACAAAATCCAGCCGCGCGCGCGAGTTCAATCTTCATAGGTTCACCTTTTTTTTGAGGAAAATAATGACCTACACAACGAAAACATAATCGCTGTATAGGGCAGCCTGTTAAAATGAACATTCGTGAAGTGCCAATAAAAACCCACCTTCAAAACCACGCATAACACAAAACAAAAAACGACGAACGACGGTAATCTCACTACTTTTTAACGGGGATAAATGCTCCACGAACTAGCAACGGAAGCAAAATCGTCGCATCTCCAACCACTTTTACAGTATTGGCATCCGCTGCAATCTTTCCCCAACTCTTCGCTTCTTCAGGTTCGGCACCGGAATCGCTACCGTCGTATTCGGACGAGGTGTTAATGTACACGGCATACTTCGCGCCTTCGCGATACATATTGGCATTACATAATGTGTGCTTGACTAATCCGGAACCCACCACCAAAATGCCCGTTTCGTTGGCATCGAGGGTCATTTCAATGAGACGATGATGGTCCATGATTTGATCGATCACCAATTTTTCGCTTGCTTTGCGATTATAATTGAAGAAATAACAGTTATCACCAATCGCACCATCCATGAATGCGGGACAAAAAACCGGAATATTGTGTTTCGCGGCCCAATAATAAATGGAATCTTTTTTGTTTATTTTCTCTCCCATACGATGAATGATTTCCGACGGAGAAATTATTTTACTGGTTTTCATTTGTTCAGTTGCAAGCGTTTTCAAAATGGGTTGGAAGAATTTCTCAAACCAAATATATCGTTCATTCGGCGCGAGAATGTTGCCAATGCGATTAATTCCTTGCTTTCGAAGCGTGGCTCCATCCAAGCGAAAATCACCCTGCAAAAAGGGCGCGTGGGTTTTGATAAAGTCCTCTTCGATTCCCCCGGCCGTTGTAACGAGCGCATGCACCATTTTGTGCTGAACCAAATAGCGGATAATCTCCCGATTGCCGGACGAAACTTGATTGGAGGTGTATCCGAGAAAAATAGTCACATTGTTTGTACGCATTTTTTTGACAATTTCAATGGCTTTCCCCAAATTGGAAGCTTGAAAACCCGCGGTGGAATACGCGGCAATCAGTTTGTCCAAATCCACGCTTTTAGAAAAATCAATTCCTTTCACCGGGATTCCTTTTCCTTTGGGGGAATGCTTGAATATGCTGCGATACGCATCCTTCATGGTCTTGCGGGTCATACTACCCATTCGCGGAAAAAGCCCATTAAAAAGGCTCGCGTTTTCCAACAGCTTTAAAGCCCTCCCTGGAATGATTGGGACATGAAGCCCGTTTCTACTGCCATTGTTTTGATTGCGGCCATCGCACTGCTTGCCATCGCCGGATGCGTTAATCCCCCCGTCGAAGATGGAACGGTTCACCTCCATGCGGATTTTGCCTTGTTCATCAACGGAGAAAAATTTGATTTTGCACAGCAAAAATATATGACAGACAAGGACGGAAAAGAATTGAGCGAACTCGTGCATTTGCATGACCTGGATGGAGGTGTGATTCATGTACATGCTCCCGGGATTACCCTGGGAATGTTTTTGGAGAGTTTGGGAATGAAACTTGAAACCACCGATACCCAGATCATTTTTACCGAAGATGAAGGGAACACCTATGCGTACACTCGTTTTGGATGTTTTACTCCC
>CAYHGC010000101.1:0-3078 GCA_964356075.1 uncultured archaeon | reverse complement strand
CCCCCACCTCCATTGTTCGATGATTTATCTCCTGAATTGTTCGGCGGAGCTGCGCCGGATGAAATGGAAAATGAAAACGTGGTTTCGCCCGTGTTGCCGAGCAAATCATTCGAGGTTACGCCAATAATATATTGCTGCGATCCTTGAAACGAACCCAAGGACGCTCCTCCTAATGGAATCGTACAGTTCAACGACGTATCCGCGCCCGGAGTACAGGTGGCAGTTCCTGGAAGTTTTGCCCCGTTGACACTTACCTTCACCGGAATGGTTGCATCGACTCCTGAATAATCCGTCAGCGTAAACGAGATCAGTGTAGGAGGAGTGGAGAGTGTTCCACTGGGAGAGGAAACTGAAATGTGCGGTTGCTGAAAGTCCAACACCACATTGGATGCGGTTTGATTGGCGGTGAGCTGACCATCTTCTTTCACACCCATCGAAAGCGAATACATGCCTTCAGACAGTCCGGCCGGCGCCACAAACGGAATCGTGCACGAAACCAACACAGCAGTTTTAGAACAACCCGAATTGGCTGCAGCAAACGTCGCCATGTCGATCGTTCCCAAATCCACACTCCCAGTAGGAGTAGTGGCCGCCACCGCAAGTTTGATCGATTGAATATATCCCGGATTTCCGGCGGAAAAAATAAATTGGTTTAGCGTCTTCGATGTCCACACTTCCCCATTCGTGGGGGTGGTAATGGTGAGGATAGTGGGAATGCTGTCCAAGGGAATGAGGGTGTAGGAAGGGGGACTTCCATACGTTTTGATGATTTCTCCACCACTTGAATCCTGGACGCGCATCACTAAGTAGTGGGAACCATCCGGCACCTTGACGGCTTGATTGGGAACGTAAATGGGAATGCTGAATGAACATGACTGCATGGACGTGAAATTTTTGTTGGAGCATGCCGTAGAAGAAGTCGCCGAAAGATTGTGATGATCCACGAGCAAGTATCCTAATACGTTGGGGGCATCCGACAAGTAAAACGAAACAAAAAGATCGTCGGCCGCATCTCCATCTTGAACGGAGAATTGAACCGTCTCCGAATAGGCAACCGGAGGAGTGACGCGTCCAGAAGGATTCGTCCACGTGGTGTTTTGAGGAGTCAGGGAACCGATCGAAGGAAGGGCATTGACTCCATTCAGAATATTGGATGAAAACGAATAGGTTTTCCCATTCGAAAATGCGGACCAATCGTTCCACTCGGACGAAAGCCATTCGTATCCGTGCGCAGGGTCGGAAACACCCATGAATGTGTACGTTTGACTGGGAGGACTCAAAAAGTGAACCCCGCCCGACGAACCGGGACCCAGACGCATCCCCACGACGCGACGAAATGCGCCTGAAATTCCATCTCCTAACACGACCCACGTTGAAAAATCCGTGGGAGAAACCCAGAGCGTCGAGTGGGCCAAACTGGTCACCGAACTAAATCCGGAAAGCAACGATGAAACATCATCCCACGTCGATGGGGAGGAACATGACGTGCTCGCACATTCAAACGCAGAGAGACCACTCGAGGTGGGCGAAAGAATTCTCCACTTTCCATCCGTCCCCGCAAGGGAGGGCAACGAATAGGAATTGGGATTCGCCACCGGCAGAGGAACCGTCCACGTGCCGGAGGAACTGGAAGAGGGTTCGTATTCCGAAACGAACAATTGATTCAGTCCCGTTCCCAGTGAAACAAAATCCACCCACACCGCGGCCACGTGATTGTTAGGGAGTGTCATCAGCGACGGAGAATGAGGATATCCGTTGTTCGTGTAATTGTTCGTCGGATCAATGGAGGTGGTAATGTCGGGGTTTCCACTCGGAGAAGACCAGTTTGAAGTCGATCCATCACAGGCGGATGAAACCGGGCATGCGAAATGGAAAACACCATCCAGTCGTTGAACAGAATCTCCTTCTCCATCGTCAAAAATAACGTGAATAGACTCCGACGTGGTGCGAATATCTGGAAACGCAAATTTGTATTTCCAATCCAAACCCGTTCCCTGCGCATTCACTTCTTGATCTACTGCTGCACTCAAAACAGGAATAACGTCCGACCATTGAGAGGATTGACCGCACGTACCGGAATCACACTGCGCAAAAAACACGCTTCCTTTTTGGGTGGTTTTATTTCGAACGATTACCGCGAGATGGAGTTGAGAAGAATCGGGTGAACCGCTCAAACTTGGATGCACGGCTTCCACTTGCGATGTGGAATACCCGGTTGGTAGATTGGATGCTTTTACTAAATCCGAAATAGGAAACGGAGTGGACCACGTTTTCCCAGCATCGCTTGAGCTCGTTATGCGTGCACCCTCATCGGAATCAATTACCATCACCCATTGAGTGGCGCTGCGATGCATGATATGCACGCGACGCGAATCAAAATCGGTGGACGAAGAAAGCGTAATTTCGGTACTGGGTAAAACGCCCGCAATCCAAGAGGTCGTGCCGGCCTGAATACATGTTGCGGGATCGGAACAACACGTGGCGGCAGCCGTAGAATATCCCCACATTTCTTCCGTGGCTTCTGCAAGACACGTTTTGGTGAAACCATCCATGAGGGGACTTACACACATGGAAGCGGTGGCCGCGTCACACGTCGCGCCCGCACAGACTTTTCCAAATTGAGGAGATAATAAGTTGCATGTTATGCTAAACGAGGTGAACGCGTGAAGAGCGGTTGGAGAATCATTTGTGACAATAGTTCCACCCCCCGGATTGGGATTAGATCCTCCGCCCCCGCCTGTAGGAGGTCCTCCGGGACCGGTTTGAGCGAATGCGAATCCGGCAAGCAAAAAAAGAAGCAGAATCCCTACGCCAACCCAACCCACCCGCATACAAGCAAACCATCCTTCCGGGGCATAAAAAGATAGGCCTCTGCGCAGGATTCGAGAAGGGTTTAAAACCGCGTTGAGGGTGTATTCTCTATCCTATTATAGAGGGGAGGAACAGAAAATGGCAGACGAAGAAACCATGGAAAACACACCCACGGAAACGACTACGCAAGACGAAGAAGGGACCATGGAAGAAAAGATCGGAAGAGCACACGTCTAACTCCAGTCACGAGTGGATATCTCGTATGCC
>CAYHGC010000100.1:0-3081 GCA_964356075.1 uncultured archaeon | reverse complement strand
CAGGAAGAAGCCAAATTATTGAGCATGAAACAACAATCCAACGCCCTCGCGGATCAACTCGCCGATGCCAAAGATGGAGTATGGGGGTCTGGAATTGGAGTGGATGACGATGAAGTGGCATTACTTCAAGGGCAGGCCAATGCGCTAAATGGTCAAATCGATAGTCAGATTGAGCTAGTCAATGGGATCCAATTCAACAACAGCGTTTCCAGCTACAACTCTGATTTGAAGAGCTTGATTGCCATTCAGTCCGAAGGATCTGCAGGCGGTTTCATTGCCGCGGATGCTCAACAACAGGAAATTGCAGCATTACAATCCAAAATGAATGGATACCCTATCGAAGTGAAAGAGAAAGCGATAAATGATGTACAAACCAATTTGACTCTCGCAAAGTCTAATTATGAAAAATCCTCTAATGAGCTTGACCAATACATCACGAGCAACGCTGATAATGTTAACTATGGCAATGAGGGGGAAGTTGGAGCCTACAATTATCAATTAGATATCCTAACTAAGAAGAACGATGCGTCCAAGGCCGAATATGAGAATTATATTTCCATCCTTCAAACAATTGGTGGTACTGCAGGAACGGCGCCCGTCGAACCCGGAAAAGTCGTGCAATTGTCTCCCATTGTCAAACCTAGTGTTGCCATGGGATTGATTGTGGCCACGAATGGAACCGCACTGTTCCAAGTTCCTAATAATTCCACAACCACGACGACGACTACGACGACTCCATCAGCCAATACGAGCGGAGGAAGCGGTGGAGCGAACGGAACCATAGCAGCGCAGAACCCTAAACTCAAGACGACAATAGCGCCGCAGCAGCAGCCGCAGAAGCCCGCAGAAAATGGATACACGAGCAACGTGTTGGGTGGATTGCTCAGCAAGCTTACCGGACTCGTCTCGCTCGGAACCAACAATCCTCTCGTCACGTTTGTCGTTACCACCGTCGTATACACGATTGTGGATTATTTACTCGCCGAAGACGAAGAGTTTGACATCACGCTCACCGCACCGGATGTTGAACTCGAATCATTCCAGATGATTGCGGGAGAGAAAGGATCGGATGAAGACGACGAAGACTCGGACATTGAAGTCGAGGAAAGCGGAGTCGCGTTGAATCCCAAGATCAACTTAGATCAACCCTCGCAAGGACGAGTCGAATCCTCCAACCTCACGTTCACCAATATTTCCCAATTCAAGAACCAGAGTATTTTCCGCAACCTCTTAGTTCAGGGCGTGCGCTTCACGTATGATGATGATCAGAAATTAGACGAAGAACACCCGAAAGTCAAAGACTTAGACTCATCCGAAGACGATGTCGCGGTGCGATTCCATTTGCAGTTCAATTCGTTCCCTCCTGAAAGTCTCATTAATCCCGATCCTGAATTGGACACGCTTTCCTGCGACACCTACTCGGAGAAGACGGGAAAGACCGGAATCAACGCCGCGCCCAAGGTGGCCTTCGCGTGGAACTTCACCGACATTGACACGTTTGCCTGCGACGAAGGAAAAATAAGCACGGCCGGAAACGCGTCGCACATTTACTGCGATGCCACTCAGTTCTCGATCGAGCTGTTGCAGAAAGTCCAACTGCTCCGAACGTTTGTCGAGGCCAATGCTCCGTTCGTCTGCCCGGCGGAAGACTTGTTATCCTCCGAGAAAACACAGCCCATTCCCGCGGCTGATATTGGAATTGCATCCATTGCCACCGACAAAGTCAACGTCGCGGACGTCAATATTATTGTGGGCATTCAAAACAACACGCCGGTGGCCAACAAGGTCAAGCTGACGGTACAATACAAACTCGACGCCCCACTCGCCAACACCATTACACTCACGAAAGATGTACAGGTGCCCGTGGGAGGAAGCAAAGCCAACGTAGGATTCATCGTCTCGGGTTTAGCGGATGGAAAGTATTTGTTGAACGCCGATATTGTTCCCGAGACGTGCGAGGATTGTAGCAATTCCGCTCCTGCATCGGATGTTATTACCACCACCTTCTTCGTGGGGGCCAACAGTCAGCTCGCGGAATGCGAACCGTTTACTACCACGCGACTCGCGGAATTCATTGCCGCTACGGAACAGGCGGGACAGGCCATTAGCTACCCCACCGGACTCTCGAAAGACGATGTGTTGAAACTCGTCAACTTCCGCGCGCACTTAATGCAGGATCGATTTTCGCCGGACTTCTACAATGACTTTGACCGATATGCGAGCAAGGTGTCGTTCTTTGACGCGCCCACGTATTACTTGAACGAAGTCGACGGATTGAAAAAAATCTTCACGAACAACAAACACTGGATTGTGAACCGCGAAGGAACGCCCGTTTCTCCTGAAGGGTATATTCTCCCCGGACCGGGAATTTATGACGTGAGTGTGGACATCAACTTCGATGACAGCACAATGAGCTTCTTCCAGAATGGGGAGCCCGATGCGGTGATCAACATTTACTTAGAAAAGAGTTCTACGGTCGAGGACAGCAGTCCATTCTACAGTTTGCCCTTCAATGGACTCATCGGAACGGATGACGGACAAGGACGCGTAGGATACGGAGTCAATTATTCCGGTGAAAAGATTGTGGTGAATGCGGATCCATCCGAACAAGTTACCACGATCGACATTGCCGACAGTACTCCGGTTGCCACCGTGCAAGCCACGAAGACGGATGCGTATACGTATCTCAATAGCATTGAACGCGGAAACGTATTATCCGTGACCAAGAATGCAAGCAATGCAGTATCCATCAAATGGAGTCCCAGCTATGCGACGCCGGTCATCATGAAGATTACCAACAAAAATGCGTTATCTGACGCGTACGGGTATTATTCAGTAGGAGTCAACAACGACACGTCTCAATCCTACATCGGCG
Organism: uncultured archaeon; assembly: GCA_964356075.1. Taxonomy (GTDB): domain Archaea; phylum Iainarchaeota; class Iainarchaeia; order Iainarchaeales; family VGJJ01; genus VGJJ01. The sequence goes on along the minus strand of CAYHGC010000100.1, from coordinate 206 downwards.
CGCAAGGAAACCCCTGGTATGGCGTGGGGGCGAATTGTAGCGACTTCGAAGACAAAGCGATGTATGACGCCTACAATCCTCGCTACGACACGAGCGCCATTAATTCCGACTGCGCCCTCGTCGGACCGCAGGAAAATATTGCGTACGGATTCGAGTGGTGCGGAGAAACCATTGATACGGGCAACGTCCACCTGAAGAGTATTTTC
>CAYHGC010000099.1:0-3337 GCA_964356075.1 uncultured archaeon | reverse complement strand
ATATCCACTAGTGACTGGAGTTCAGACGTGTGCTCTTCCGATCTTTTTTTTCAAAAAGGTTGGGGTCATGGTGCAACCTGGTAACACAAGAGCCTCCAGAGCTTTAGATCAGGGTTCAAATCCCTGTGACCCCATACCCAGTTTCGGCTGGGTGCAGCGAAGTAGAATTATCGTTTCACGATAATTCGTTTGACGGAAAAAATCAATATGACCTACGACTATCGTGCGCGAAAAATAGTTGCACTACTCGACGAAGCCACGCCCATTGGAAAAGCGATGAATGCGCTGGGACATATTTCATTTTCTGCAGGACGATACTTGGATGAATCCTGGATGGGTCAACCCCGCATTGTGGATGCAAGTCAACACACGCACGTGGGAATTGCCAAGTACCCGTTAATCGTGTTAAAGTCCAATGCTGCGGAAATCAAAACGATTATTGAAAAAGCTAAACTGGAAGGAATTTTTGTCGTGGATTATCCGCAGGAAATGTTCGATTATGGGCCCGATGATGAGATGGTGCATGCGATTGAACAAAATACGCATGAAAAAATAGAATATCACGCGGTTCTGCTCTGCGGCGACACTGAAAAAATCAAAACTCTGACCGGCCACCTTAAATTATTCAAATAATTTGATTTTGTTATGGAAATACAATCCGTAAACGAGTATGATGCGGCTGAAATTCTCCTGCTGATTCACGAACATTTCCCCTACATGGAAATGAGCTTTGAACAATTAGTCAAACGCATTAATCACCGTACTTTTTTGTTTCAAAAAAGCATGGAGAAAGAAAATATTGCGGGATTTGCCGAATGGCAAATACCGAAGATAGGCGAGCGCGTCATTCAGCTCAATGGAATTGTGGTGAAGCCCTGGTATCAACGCAAGGGACATGGGAGAGCCCTTCTAGCTGCGGGCGAAAAATGGGCGCGCCAAAAAGGATTTGCAAAAATACGATTATTTGTGGCGAGCACCAATATTCCCGCCAAGAAGATGTATCGCGCTTCCGGATTCGGATTTAGAAAAATGCACAATCGAAAAATTGGAGGAGAACGCGCGGAAGTGTGGGAGAAACCACTGAAATAATGCCCCCTTTCAATAGGGGAAGATATATAATGAATAATTGGTGTTTCTGGTTGGTGAAGGAATGGAACGCATGAAACTATTCTGGAGTGTATTTATCATTATAGTGATCTGCGGGCTCGTCTACAGCTTCCCGCCGGGATCGACTGGATTTCCCATCGTTTCAAGTATTGGTGCTGAACCCTATAGCAATGCGGTGTATATGGGATTGTTCAATTCAGGAACGGGAACGCAGTACGTCAATATTCGCGCACCCCCAACCATTGCGGGAACCACAACAAGTTCGTTTTCCGCGAGCGATACCTTCTCCATGAAAATCCACCCAACCAAAAACATTGCATATGTTATGGCAAATAACGGGGCGAACGGGCCGGTAATAGAAGTAGTGAATACTAAGACTAATCAAATTATTCAAAAAATACTCCCAGCTCTCCCTGGAGCATATGGGAACCAATTCGCACTATCCCACGATGGAACAAAAATCGCCATTTTGATCGTTGATCCTAGTACCACACAAGTCATACTCTACCAACTCAACACCGCAACCTATACGGTTCAATGGGTTGTCCTTACTTCATTCACTGGAGAAACGAGCATTGAACTCAAATATTCGGATGATGATTCGATACTTTACTCCCAAGTCCTTCATTTCACAACCAATAGAATAGAAGCATATACCGCTACCAATGGACAACTGATTATTACCACTCCCTCAACTATTTTTCCTCTTGGAGATGGTTGGTTTATGGGGGACGGTTCCTATGTCACGTATGTTCACCATCCAGCGACAGGGTATTATGCTGACACAACAGACTTACAAACAGGAGGAGTCGGAAGCAGTTTGCTTTTATCTCCGGGCCCAATAGGGGAAGTTGTAATCAATAAAAAAGACAACATTCTGGCGGTTAGTCATACCGGTACTTCCGTGATAGACGATATTGATATTGTCAAAATGAATTCAGGAGGGATTGTCAACATGTGTTCCCTCATGATCCCTCCACCCCCCGGGTTTGGCTCGACTGGAAACTTCAAAAAGATGTTTTTTGGCGAAAAAACGGGCATGTTATATGCTATTTACGATCAATCAAATGGACGAAACGTGTTCCAAATCGACCCTCGAAATTGCCAAATCAAAAAAATGTATAACACGTCCGCAACCTATACCATTGATTATCGATCACAACTTTCGGCCGATGAACGGTATGTGATTAATCACACCATTTCTGGACAAATTGTTTTTGCTGACTTTCTAACTAACCAGATTGTCGCTGTCCCACTACCTGGTGCGACTCTCTGGCGAACCAGCGACGTGGATTTCATCAAATAAATAGTCGATGAAAACGAATCAGTACGCTTTCGAAAATAAGGTATACCATTCCGCGGGCTCGGAACAATGCACACACAACCCGCCATTCACGGGCTTTTCATCCAAAGGAACACAGCGCGAGCTGGCCGTTGTTTTTTCCTTCAGGGCTTTTTCACACGAAACCTTCCCGCAGAAAAGCATGCGGATGATTTTTCGTTGCGCTAATGCATCCTCAAACTCCTTCATGGTTTTCACATTCACGATTGAAGAGGTAAGGAACTGTTCGGCTTTGGCAAACAACGCCTGGTGCATGGCCTCCAATTCCGCTTCAATGACTTTATCAATTCCCGCCAGTGAGACGATCTTCTTTTCGCCCGTGTCGCGGCGAACTAACACGGCTTGCTGCTGGCCTAAATCGCGCGGACCAATTTCCAATCGAAACGGAATGCCTTTGAGCTCCCATTCGTTAAACTTCCATCCGGCCGAATACCCTTCGCGATCGTCCACGAGGGGATTGAAATCGCTCAGCTGCGTGGCAATGGCTCGTGCGCCCTTCAGCACTTCCGTTTTCGTTCCTTCAAACAGAATGGGAACAATAACGAGTTTGTTTTCCGCCAAACGAGGGGGCAACACCAACCCCTTGTCGTCCGAGTGAACCATGACGGCTGCCCCAATCACGCGCGTTGACAAACCCCAGGAGTTTTGGAACACAAAATGGGGTTTCTCATCCTCCCCTGTGTACGTAATATTGAACGCGCGCGCAAAGTTTTGACCCAAATCATGCGAGGTGCATCCTTGCAGGGCTTTTCCATCCGGCATGAAGGCTTCTAGTGTATACGTGGCATCCGCTCCCGCAAACTTTTCCATTTCGGTCTTTTTTCCCGCAATAACGGGCACCCCGAGCAACTCATGATAGATTTTCTGATACTCCATCAAGAAACGAAG
>CAYHGC010000098.1:0-3430 GCA_964356075.1 uncultured archaeon | reverse complement strand
GTTTGGATGCGGACTTGATTATTTTCTCTGGGTGCCAGCTGAAGGATAATGAATACCTAAACCAAATTCCCAAACTGAAATGGCTGGACAAAATCAACAAACCCCTATTTGGAATCTGCGCCGGTCACCAAATTATTGGGTCTATTTTCGGCGGGAAATTATCAACCCCAAAAAAACCTTCCAATGGAGTGCGTTCCATCGCCAAAACAATCTCTCATCCGCTCACGGAACGTTTGGATTCTCCCTTTTCAGTCTATTCGTTACATGGAAACTCGGTTTCCCTTCCTCAAGGATTCATTTCTCTGGCGAAATCGAAGGAATTCAAAAATGAAATCATGATTCATCCCACTAAACCCATTGTGGGGGTTTCATTCCATCCTGAAGTGTTGAATAAATCCTTTTTCACGGACGTGGTGAAATGGTCCGAAGGGTTTAGAACAGACTAACACGTTCCATCGTCCGTATTCCATAATTGAAATGCAAATCCCGGCTCTCCTCGATCGGGATCGTATCCCGTTCCAAATCCTCCTGTGATAACAGCTTCCTTTTCCCAGATTTGTCGACATTCATAGGTGAAGGCGCATCCGGTGCAAAACACTTTCTTTCGACACATTTGATCGAAGGAATCAAAAAAAGCCGCTTCCTTTTTCGTTAAATCTCTCGCGCAGAGGTTGGCTTCGACCCCTGCAATATGAATCGTAATCATTTTCGTTTCGGATCCGGCATCTTCTCCCAACACACTCACACGTACGGAATACGTTCCGAGTTTGCTCATCAAAATGCTCAATTCCACCGTTTCATCCTTTTTTCCGTCCAACACATCGATGGTTTTTTCGTTCGTTTGAATCACTTTCGGCACTTCAACGCCGGCAATGGTTTGATTCTCTATCCATTCCGCGCGCACGGTCACATTTCCCGCGGTGTTTTCTCCGGTGTTGCGCACGGAAACGATAATAGGCAATTCTTGCGTTCCATTGATGGTCACATTTTCCTGAACGGTGACTTTCTCCAGAATCACCTGCGCAGGTTCTCCTCCCACATACACTTTGCACGCATGAATTTGATTGATTTCCGTGCATCGCGCAGTAATACTGGCCTTATGCGTGTCGTTGATCACGATCCGATCACTCGTTACCGATAGGGGTTCAGTACATCCCTCGATAAACGTACAACACTCCGTAGTGGAGCACGCAAACGCAACCGTTCGAGTAATACTGTCTAGGTTTCGCGCATACAATGATTGTCCTTCTTTCAGCGTGAGAAATGTTCCCTTAGCATGGCCCAAATCCGCTTGGGCTTCATTTAGCAATCCTTCGGTTAAACTTCCTATTTTAGTCTCGGAGGTAAAATAAGGGGAAAACTGGGAGTAGATCAAAAATAGCAACACGATGGCCACGATCGCCGCAATGAGAAGATTGAACACGTTCATCGTTTGAATCCCCACTGAAACTGCAGAATGAGCAGTCGTTTGAGTACCCACGCGACCAGTAACCCTAATACCGTAACTGTAATCAAATCATCCCAATTGGAGGTGCGGAGAAAATACAATCGTTGGTCCATCACGAATGAATCCAAGGCCAGCACGAAAATAACCACGAGTCCAAACGCAATCACAAACAGCGCGATGCGGATGAACCAATCCAGAACACGGACGAGGGACTGTTTCACCGTTGTTCCTCCACTTTCACACGCTTTTGATTTTGATACATCGTAATAATCTCCTTCACCGTCGTGGCTTGTTCAGGCTCCTTATCGTTGCGCAATTTAAGGATGCGGGGGAAACGAAGGGCGTACCCGGTTCCATCTTTCCTTCCGGCGGTGTGCATGGGGGATTGCGTGATTTCATCGGCGCGTACTTCCACGACAAATTTAGGCTCCACCCACACATGAGGAACGACATCCGAGTCCACGCGCGCGGGCTTGTGGTCGACCTTGTGCTTATTCAAAAGCACGTGTAAATCCCCCAACATTTGCTCCGAGAACCCTGTTCCAATGCGCGTGACGGACTTGAACAGGTCTTCCTTAGGATCATATACCCCGGCGAGTAGTCCTCCGAGTCCAAATTCGGTTCGTTTACCCTTTCCTTTGTAGTATCCCAAAATGACCAAATCCACCGAGTCTTGCAATTCTCCTTTGTACGACCGCTTGAGTTTGATCCACGCAAACTTTCGCGCGCCCGCAATGTAGGGCGCATTCAAGTCCTTGCACATGATTCCCTCTAATCCTGCGGAGACGTTTTCGTTGAAAAATTGGTCCACTTCTTCGGCTTTGTCGGTGATGATCGATTTAGTGGGTTCAATGGTTTCCGCTTTCTTGTCAATGAGTTTCAAAATATGCGCTCGGCGCTCAATGAAGGGGAGTGCCATGATATTTTTCCCGTCGATCAACATCGCATCAAACAAAAATAATTTCAGTGGTAATTCTTTTGCTTTTTCCTCAATGTCATATTTTCGCTTGCGTTGAATGGTGATTTGAAACGGATAGAATTCATTCGTCTCCTCATTCACGGCTAATGCTTCTCCTTCCACAATGAGATTCTCCGATTTCAATTCTTTCCGCGCGGCAGAAACGATTTCAGGAAACATATCGGTCATGCTTTCCAAATTGCGCGAAAAAATGGTGATTTCTTTTCCTTTCTTATGGACTTGAACGCGAAACCCGTCGTATTTGGCTTCAACCGCACATCGTCCGAGCTTTTCAATGACTTCTTTGGCAAATGGTAAGCGTTCGGCCAGCGTAGGACGAATAGGGACGCCGGGTTCGATGTCGATTTTGTGTAATCCTTTCAGTCCATGTTGCGTAAGGAGTGCCGCGACATGTCCTAAATCCGCATGAATGTTGTATTTGGCTTCAATTTGTTCGCGCAGTTTCATTCGTAATTTGCGGTCTTTCTCTTCATCGGACTTTTTCCCGCTGGCGTCTTCAATTTCCGCGATGAGTTTAGGATTGGCTTTTTTGAATTCCTCTAAGTGTACTTGCGCGAGCGCATCCATCAACGTGGGATCTCCGACCCCTAATCGTAATGCTCCTAATGCAAAGCGTGTGATGAATTTTCCTTCCGTAGAAGATGCCGAGTTCAATAATTCCGCCAGCAATCGAATTTTCATTTCCTGCGTGCCTTCTCCGGTTTGTCCGGCGAGTTTCATGAAGTTATCATGGACTTTTTTCACCGTAAGGGTTTGTTGCACCAGTGCTTGCTGTTTCTTTTTCTCCAAAAACTCAAATGCGGTTTCGCCTAAGTCTCCTGTTTTTTTGAATTTCTTTTCCACGTCTTCTTTTCCATATCCGGTTGCTTTTCCAATGGCTTGAATTACAAACTTGTCTCCAAATCCCGTGTCAATATTTTTGTACGCGGGAGCGAGTCTGCCTTGTAGTCAATAGATCACATTCTGCATGTCCTCCGCGGGCGTTTCGGCAAACAATTTGGCCA
>CAYHGC010000097.1:0-3524 GCA_964356075.1 uncultured archaeon | reverse complement strand
GGTGAACGATTTTGAATATTCATGGAAGAAATTGTAAAAAAAAAGTTTGAAGTCCTATATGCCGTGCCGGGGAAGACTCCTTGGACTTTCACTAAAACTCCGCGCGAGATTCAACGACTAGTTCGGAAAAAAATTATTACCCCCAAAATGTCGGTCCTCGAGATTGGTTGTGGAGAGGGGTATCAATCCATTTTTCTCACTAAAAAAGGAATGAAGGTGACGGCGATTGATTTTTCAAAAAATGCTATTAAACTCGCTAAAGAAAATGCTAAGCGTTCTGGAGCTAACATTTCGTTTAAGGAACTAAGCTATCTTGATTTGAAAAAAATGGATAAGTCTTTTGATTTTATTTTTGATTGGCGATTTCTGCATGAAATAACGGATGAGGTTCATCGAAAAACATATTTGCGGGTTATTTCCAAATTGTTGAAGAAAGATGGTTTGTATCTAACAGTTTCATTTAGTGGGGATTCTAATTTCATGGGGAAAGGTAAGTTGCGAAAATCACCAATCGGAATTTCACTTTACTTTGCACCGCTCAAAGAACTTGAAAAAAGGATCCAAGAACGCTTTTCTATTGTTGAATCCATGCACATTTTGGTTCCGGAACGACCCAACCAATTGGTCCTAGCAAACTATATTCTGTCAAAATCTCGACGTAAATATGTGGTTTGAGGTCTGCTCGTACTTTCCTATCAGTAGCTTTTCGGCTGCCTTCCGGAAGCGGCTTTATAAACACTTGCGGCCTGATAGTTCTACGGATTTGGGTTAAAGAAAGTGTTAATTTCCGTTGGAAGGGTGAGGTAATCATGTATCCCGGTTCTGCAAAAAGTGCGGCATATGACCGCTCAGCAACCATGTTCAGCCCGGATGGGCGATTGTATCAAGTGGAATATGCATCCAAGATTGTTCAGCAAGGAACAACTGGTGCGGCAGCTATTTACAAAGGAGGCGTGGTCTTTGGGGCGGATAAAAACGTCACGACCAAATTGATGCTTCCGGATTCCATTGAAAAATTATTCAAGATTGACGATCACATCGGCGCCGTTTCCGCAGGATTAGTTGGAGACGCGCGACGGTTGATTCAAGGTGCACGAATGAAAGCCCAAGAAAACATCATGTACTACGACGAACCCATTCACGTGGAAACATTAGCCAAAGACATTTCGAGCAACATGCAAGTCGTGACCCAATACGGCGGAATGAGACCGTTTGGCGTGTCCTTCATTATTGGCGGCGTGGACGAAACCGGTCCCCGCTTATTCGAAACCGAACCCTCGGGTGCGTTAGCGGAATACACTGCTGTCGCCGTAGGTCAAGGGCGAAAAGAAGCCATGGATTTTTTTGAGAAGAGCTACCAGTCCAACATCTCGCGCGAGCAGGCCATCAAGCTTGTTTTTGCCGCGTTGGAACAGGGTCTTCCCAAAGGACAGAAACTCAGCCTAGATCGCGTGGACTTTGGCTTTGTGGACAAAGATAAGCCGTTTTCCCAAATGGACAAGAATGAATTGAAGTCCATATTGGGCGGAAAGAACGCGAACGAAACGAAATAGGAACGAAAAACAAAAACGAATGAATGCCTCCCGGTTGGGAGAGGATTGCCCCGATTGGGGGTTTGAAACACATATGGTGAAATTAGAAGAGGCCGTGGTGGCCAAATACACAAAGGGAAAGGATCACTTCGAGATACTCGTCGATCCGGATTTAGCGTTAAAGCTCAAGCGCGGTCAAGCCGTCAACATGGATGATTTGATCGCGACGGACGACATTTATTCGGATGCTAAGAAAGCCGAGCGTCATGAAGAAGTGGATATTAAGAAAGTCTTCGGCACAACGGATATTCGCGAAATTGCTAAAAAAATAGTGATTGAAGGAGAAATTCAACTCACGACCGAGCAGCGCAAGAACCTCCGCGAAGAAAAGCGAAAGGCCATTATCGAATTCATTTCCAAAAACGCCATGAACCCGCAGACGCAAGCGCCACATCCTCCGGCGCGAATCGAAACCGCGTTGAACGAACTCAAAATAACGGTGGATGAATTCAAAGACGTCAACACGCAAGTAAATGAAATTCTCCCCAAGCTGCGAACATTGCTGCCCATTTCCATGGAAAAAGTCCAAGTCGGGGTACGAGTCCCTGTACAATTTGTTTCAGCGACCTTGAACGTGTTGCACAAATACGAAATCAAAAAGCAAGAGTGGCAGAACGATGGGGGATTAATTGCAGTCATAGAATTGCCCGGTGGAATGAAGCAGGAGCTTTTCGACAAGCTCAATCATGCGTCTCACGGGGAAATCGCGACAAAGCTGTTGGATAAGCCGGTGGCGTAAAACGAATGAAAAAAAACAAACCGATATGAATAATCATGCTGAAAACCAAAGGAGTGAGAAAAACCATGAGTAAAGAAATCGTTATTCCCGGAGAAGTCCTGGGAACCGAAACCAAATCCCTTGGGTCGCACACGTTTGCGCTCGATGGTAAAGTATATGCCGACATCCTCGGCCTCAAGAATGAATCCGACGACCGTATTTCGGTCGTTCCTCTGCGCGGGCGATATGCTCCGCAGGAAAACGACGTCATTATTGGCGTGGTCAAGAACGAAAAGTTTGCCGGATATGACGTGGAAATTAATTCGTTCTATGGGAGTTTCGTCAACAAGCAAGATTTGCGCGACCCCTTGAAAGTGGGAGATGTCGTCTCGGCAAAAATTGTGAAAGTGAACGAGATGAACGAAGCCGATATTGGAATGGTCCGAAAGCTTCAGTCGGGAGAAATTGTTTCCGTGACGCCGGTGAAAGTGCCTCGCATTATTGGAAAGAACGCCTCCATGTTGAACGCGGTCAAAAACGGTACAGGCGCTTCCATCATGGTGGGACGTAATGGCTTAGTCTGGGTTCACGGCGGCAACACGCTCGTGGCGGTTGAAGCCATTCAACGCATTGAAGATTTCTCCCACGTGGAAAATCTTACCCAAGATATTCAGCATTTTCTCGCCGCCAAAACCGGCGGAGCGGTTCCGGGCACGCAGGGACCGATGAATGAAGAAGCCTTCGAATCCGGATTTGAAGGGGGCGGCTATCGCGGTGGAGGCCGAGGTGGCTTTCGCGGCGGTGGTGGCGGACGAGGCGGCGGATTTAGTCGCGGTCCCCCACGAAGTGGTGGCGGAGGATTCCGTTCCGACCGAGGACCCACTCGCTTTGGAAGCGGTGGTGGAAACCGCGGCGGAGGATTTCGCAGCGGTGGAGGCGATCGCGGAGGATTTTCAGATCGTCCCCGAACCGGCGGATTTAATCGCGGACCCCGACCCATGGGTAGTGGTGGTGGAGATCGAGATAATTTCCGTCCCAACAATCGATTTGGCGCGCAATACGATGCACCCCGTCCTTCAAACGGCGGGTTTGAAAATAATCGCTTCGAGAACCGAGGTGGAGACCGCAATAGCGGCGGAGGATTTCCCCCGCGCAAACGATTCCCGCGAAATGATCGCGTGAGCGGAAACGAGGATCCGTCTTTCGATTAAGAT
>CAYHGC010000096.1:0-3566 GCA_964356075.1 uncultured archaeon | reverse complement strand
AAAGGATATGGAAAAGCGCTCACCGAAGCCATGCTCGATTTTGTCCAAAAAAGCGGAAAAACGGCCATCGGCTTTTGCGGGCGACCCAATTCTCCTTTTTATCAAAAACGTGGATTTGGAATTATTTCAAATGGGATGGTGAGGGTATCATTCCCAAATCAGCCCACTCATAAAAGCGATCTCGTGTTTATAGAAGGAAAAGATGGATTGCTGAAATCCATTCGTGAACATCCAAAAGAGAAAGTAGTGGCCGCGAGCCCGCCCTGGTAAGGTGTTGAACATGCAACTCGAAGATGTTCAGTTTGAAGAGCCGGTCAATGGGTATTATCCGCGCGAGGATTCGTGGTTGCTCGCGAATCACCTCCCGGATGTATCGGGAAAAAAATGCTTGGACATGGGAAGCGGAAGCGGGATTCAAACCATAGCATTACTCAATAATGGAGCGGCATCCGTGACGTGTGTGGATGTCAACATTCATGCGTTGGCCGCGACTAAAAAAATAGTCGAGCACGTATTTCGAGACGCCACTGTTCGATATGTGGAATCCAACCTGTTTGAAAAAGTGGATCGCGAAGAACGATTTGACGTGATTACATTCAATCCTCCGTACGTTCCTTCGGAAGAAATTAAATGGATGGAAACCGATGGTGGAAAAAAAGGACGAGAAACGATTGATCGGTTTTTGGAACAATTTTCTCCTTTTCTAGCTCCAAAGGGAACGGTCTTTTTGTTGCAAACATCCTTGAACGGAATTCAGACCACCGAACAAAAGCTCAAACGAATGAAAATGAATGCTAAAATCATTGCCCGGAAGAAATTATCGTTTGAAGAGTTACTCGTATGGAAAATCACGCGCAACGAGACATGATTTAAAGGACTTCTTGACCAGGTTTCTGATATTGCGGGAGTCCCATAGCGGCAATTGGGCCAGCTTCAGAAGCTGGTGGCTTAGTGCCTCCGCAGGTTCGAGTCCTGTCTCCCGCATCCGAAGTTCGTCTCTTAAAAACTCCAACCCTTTTCTTCGAGGATGGCATTGTTTGATTATGGCGAGTTCGTGCTGTTCCTTATTCTCTTTTTTGGATATGTTCCCGTCATTTATATCTTCAAATCATACCCTCAAGCGAAATTGTTCTTTTTCGGATATACTGCCCTCTTGATTGGGGTAGCGGCATCGAATCTGGAATCGTTTGAATTTCCGTGGGTTATGAACGTGTTGGAACACGGGGTGGGGGTTGGACTCGCCGGAATTATTTTTCTCCTTTACACCTATCGCAATTATCGCGAAACGATTTTTCTTCGAAAGAAACTCGAAGAGATGGAGCGGTAATTCATGAATGAAATCCTCTCCCTCATGAATGTGGTTGGAGCCCTTTGTTTTATTGTGGCATTCCGTTATGCGTGGAAAATCATTCCCCGGTCGGGAGAGAGTTTAGGGTACTGGATCATTTTTTCTTTTGCGATGGTCATGGGATTCGCCTGGAGTTTAGCGGTTTCCCTCGAAGGGTTTGGAATGGTTCCATCGTTTTTCCACGCAGCTGCCACTCCGTTGTTAGCGGTTGCTGCAGCGGACTTGATCATTTGCTCCATTCTTTCATTCGTCGCACTGACCCGTCCGTTTGACTAAAACGCGTATGTTTTTCAAGGAAACGCCCCTCATTGAGAACTGCACGCAATGATGACGTAAACCCCGGCTGACGTATGGATGATGACTTAACTCACGTCTGAACGTGCATTCTTTTTTATCTCCGAAAGGGATCCTTCCTGAATGAGAGTGAAAGCCGTTTCTCGAAAATCCAACTATCCCAAAAAGGGATTTAGGCTCACGGGCAACACGGATTTGAACAATCGAGCCGTATATCTCGTCCCTGGGAATCGAGCAAAAGGAACCAAGACACGAAAAATGACGCGCGAAGAAAGTGTTCAACGCGCGGCCGACATCATGACGGTTTCACGCGAATGGAGCGAACACGGGTTTCCGGTTCAACGTGCAACCAAACAAGAAGGAGAATGGCTGCATCAAGAATATATCCGCGGACCCACCCTCCGACGAATATATCGAAAAAAAAGAGCAACCAATACCCAACGAAGGGATGTGGTTCGATCCCTTGCTGAAGTAGTGGCCAACATGCACGGACTACATCCCCCATCCTTTGCCAAACTCCCGCGCCATGTGGATACGATGAAGGAAATAGAGCGGAAAGCCCACTATTTCCTTCAGCATGCAATGATCGAAGGGTACTTTACCAAAAGACAAGCCGAAAAAATCTGGGCGCGATTTGTTCAAACACGACCAAAAAAAGGGGAATATGTAGTAACACATGGCGATATGCAGCCCGGAAATATTTTGTATGTTCGGGGAAAGCCCGAGCTCATTGATCTCGATCCCCAACGCATCTTCAAAGATTTGGATGTCGCTCGAACCATGCATAAAATGAACTGGCGGTCGCATCATCGACGATTATTCTTAACAGAGTACAATCGAAACGGGGGAAAAATGACCAATGAAAACGACCTCCCATTTTGGGATGCCTATCTCCAACTTCAACGCATCCGCATCAATGATCGCGAACTCGACAAAGGAGCAAGTAGTCCCTACCATGGATTCCGGCTGGCCGAACGACGCACGCGTATGATCAAACGACTCATTTACTGGGGAGAAACCGGAGAAGGAGTTCCCACGCGCTAAACCAAAATACCCCATTAAATACCCCCGACACCTTTTCGAAGCATGGTCGTGACGCTTTCGTTTACCCTCAAGGAGCTGAAACCCGTCTTAGCCAAGCTGGGCGAACACCCCTCGATGGCTACCCCTTCACCTTACGAAAAGGCCCGACACAAAGTCGGAAGCGCCATTGTTACGGTTTACACGAGTGGAAAGGTGGTCATCACCGCGCCGAGTAAAGATGTTGAATCCGCGGTGAAGGAGAAACTCGTCGGATGGCTGGATTCGGATTCCAATGAACGCGTATTTGGGATTGATGAAGTGGGTCGTGGAGAAAAAACAGGTCCCTTGGTTGTGGCCGGTGTTTTAGGGGAGCGAAACGCGTTGCGCGGATTGCGCGACTCCAAAAAAACAACCCATATTTCCGCGCACTACAAGGAAGCCACGCGCCATGCATTGATTGACATGCGCGTTTCGGTTTCGGCCGGAATGATTGACGAACTGCGGAAAAAAGGAATGAATCTGAATCAAATCGAAGGAGAAATTGCGCTGGCGTTTCATCAGTTAATCCAAAAATTTTCGCCGGAAAGTATTACGATCATGGATGGAAAATCCCTCCAAAAAGGAATGAAGGGAATTGTGTTCCAAGAAAAAGCCGATGATGTAGAACCCTCCGTCAGTGCAGCGAGTATTATTGCGAAACACACGCGAAACGAGAGTGGGGATGGGAATGACCGGAAAACGTGGAAGACGAAGAACAGGTAGACCGAAGGAACGGGTCGAACCTCCATTTCTCGTCCGGAAAACACTATCTACGCTCCCCCGACCGGCACTTCCAGAACTGGCATTGCGAGCCTATCGGGACGTCGAACGAATGAGTATATTGACATTGGCTCGCGTCGCT
>CAYHGC010000095.1:0-3632 GCA_964356075.1 uncultured archaeon | reverse complement strand
TACGAAACGCGTACATTGTGAAAATCTACAGCCTGGACGAATACAAAATTAACACACAGTTTGTGAGTACCGCCAAACTGGAAAACACGACCCAAACCAACTGGTTAGTCGAAGGAGTGGATGTCAAAATTGTCATGCCGGACAACACCACTCGGTTTGGAATCGCAGGAGGGAACATTTCTGCATTAAACGTTGACGACGAAGTGCATTTTCCTAATTTTGGATATTGTCGCGTGGATCAAAAAGACTCAACGGAAATCACGCTCTGGTTTACTCACGCGTGATGGTGGGGATCCCGGCGGCGTAAGTAGTCATACCCCGTTCGATACTCTCGAATAAAGGCCTCGACTCGCCGATCGGTTACACTCTCTTTTTCCCCTCGAACGTGTAACTGCGTCCGAAGCAATTTCACGACGGTCGTGTGAGCAAGGTCTTTGGGTTCGAGTAGTGATTCCAATGCAATGGGTTTTGCGAGGAATGTGTTTAGTCCTTCCGTATCAATCCCTGGTTTAGATCGCTTTAAGTTGAACAATGCCAGACTGAACGCCCAGTGTCGCGCCTTCGGAAGGAGACGAGGGCCTGGATATCGTTCGTGTAATTCCCGCCTGAATTGGGGATTCGGACCATACGTTGGCTGATTATAAGGAACGCGTATACGCGAAGGTCTTCGTCGATCGGGCATGATTATTCTGAATTATTGATTGCTTTAAATCAAACGGTAGGCTAATAACCGGGAAATGGCTCCCAAGAATATGAAGCTTCGGCACATTGGAATATGGAAATACCATCATTTTTTGCCTGTACCCGAAAACGGAGAAATCGTCTCATTGGATGAAGGGAAAACCACCCTTTTGGAATCGACTCGTCACGCAGGATTGCATTACAAGCTCGAATTCGAAAACCCGACGGGATCATTTAAGGATCGAGGAAGCACGGTGGAAATATCCCACGCGGTCTCCGACGGATACCAAAAAGTCGTGTGTGCGAGTACGGGGAATATGGGCGCGAGCATAGCGGCCTATTCTGCTCGTGCGGGAATCGAAGCCACGATCGTGGTTCCGGGAAACGTTCCTCCGATCAAACTGAAACAAATCCAATCCTACGGCGCGAAATTAATCAAAATGAAAGGAACATACACCGACGCACTCAAAAAAACATGGGAAATGGCTGCGAAGGATAAGGAGTATATGCTCACGGGCGATTATCCTTTACGCATGGAAGGGCAAAAAACCATCGGCTTGGAAATCGTCGAACAACTGGGAATGAAATCCCCCGATCACGTCATTGTGCCCATTGGGAATGGAACATTGATCGTGGCCTTGCATGCCGCTTTTACCCAAATGATTCAATCCAAAACGATCAAGAAAATGCCGCGATTGATTGGCGTGCAAGCCAAAAACTGCAACCCGTTGGGAATCGCATGGAAAAATAAAACCACTCATTTTACTCCGGTGAAAAAACCCCACACCATTGCGGGTGCCATTGAATGTGGAAATCCGGTCTATGGAATGGAAGTCCTGACCGCTGTGCGCATGAGCAAGGGAGAAATCCTTTCGGTCAGTGAAGAGCAGATGAAAAAAGCCAAACTGAGTTTAGCCCAAAAAGAAGGATTGTATACGGAATATTCCGGCGCCGCCGTACAGGCGGTGGTGGAAGATCGCCGATGGAAAGGAACCACCATTGCGTTGTTGTGCGGACATGGGTTGAAAGAATAGATTGTTCCACATAATAGATGGGCGAATGAAAGTCGAATTTAGAACGGTTTTCTTCATGCAATACGTGAGCTTTTAATTACCTGAAAATGAAACATACTAGTATGCGTCCTTTTCTGTTGGTATTGTTTTTTTTGACCATCTTGTCCATCCCGACATGGGCGGTACTGCCGAATTCCTCCTTGGAAGTGTTTGCTGTCGCTCCGGACGGAACCGCACTCGCGGCCGAACTGCAGCTCAAGATAACGAGTGGAAGCGGAAAAGTATGGTCCTCGGTCTCCGGACCATTGGTGGGAACCGCCACCCAGAGCACGGAAAAGATTGCCGTGAAAGTGGCGCTGAACTATTTTCCCGACGCCAAAAAATACGATTATTTTTACACCATTGAAAGCGACGCGAGTGTGGTCGATGGACCCAGTGCGGGAAGCGCCATGGCCCTCTTGACGGTGTCCGCGTTGCAAGACAAAGTTCTCCCGGACTACGTGGGATTGACGGGAACTATTACCAACACCGGAGAAGTCGGACCCGTGGGAGGCGTATTTGAGAAAGCCCATGAAGCCAGCAAAAATGGGAAAAAATTATTTTTAATTCCCGAAGGGGAAGCGCGACAAGTGGTGAAGTTAGAGGATGGCGTGCAAAACATTGATCTGCCGGAATACGCCCTCAAGAACTGGAACATGAAAATCGTGGAAACCGCGAACCTGGATGACGTACTCAAATATGCGTTCATGCCCCTCGATGAAATTGACATCACTAAAACAACGGAGTACGAGGAAAGACCTCCGTATATTCCACCCAAAATTGAACCCGTGGAATCCGCTAAAGTGTTAGGCGAACTCAACCAAAAATTTATTGAACAAACCCGCGAAGCGTTGATTGATGCAAAGAATGCACTCAATCAGACGTTGTTGGATGACTCCGGACTCATTGAGGTGTTATCCACCAATCTGAGCAGCTCGGAAAAGACAGTAAATGAAGCCGAACTCCTGACGCAAAACGGATACTATTATTCGGCAGGGAATTTTGCATTTCTCTCCAAAGTAAACGCGTACTTTGTGCACGACGTCTCCCTCAACCCTGAATTAGTGGAATTGGACAATGATCTTCTGTCAGAATGGGCCGGAGAATTGAAAGAGAAAATTAAAACCCAACAAAAAATACTCGACCAAACCGTGCCAGTAGAAGGGGTTGAATGGTACATTGCGGCGCAACAACGATTAACATGGGCGGAACAGGAAACGAACGATTTACTCACGCAACCGATCATCATCACCGCCACCGACGATGCATCGCACGCGCAAGCCGTGGAACGCGTGCAGAATTATGAATTCGCCCGCGCGTGGGTGGAATCCAGTCATGAGTTTTATCAGATTGCACTGCACCAATCCACCAAAGGATTGAAATCCCAAGCCCCGTTTGCGGACTACTATTCCGACTTTTTGGAAAACGCCGAGAATGGATTGACACTGATTCAAGACGGAAGTGGAGAAGACGCCGAACGCCGACTCGATGCGGCGAAGTTAGACCAAGTGAAAGGACACCATTTGAGCGCGTCCATGAACGCGGCCTCCGCATTGGCCCTCATCAATGGAATATTGATCGAAAATGATGCGACGAATGATATCCGAGAAGAATTGGAAAGCAAAATTGCGGAACTGGATGCGAAAATAGGATCGAGCCCGGAGAAATACGCGTGGGCGAATCTGTATCTGGATCATGCGAAGTATTACTTGAACTCGGCGACCTATTATCAAGAACAAAACCAAGGAACGGCCGTGGCGGGAAACCTTAGCAGCGGACTATCCCTCGTCTTGTTAGCCGAAAACACGTACGAAGTGACGAAGGATGTGGAAACGTATTACGATGAACTGCCCGACTCCCGATTTTCCTCCTTGGAAGGGGTTGCAGGAAACGAAAATT
>CAYHGC010000094.1:0-3695 GCA_964356075.1 uncultured archaeon | reverse complement strand
GTTCCAAAAAAAGGATGGATAGCGTGTGGATTTTCAGTATTGAATAATTCTTCAACTCCTCCTTCATGGAATAACTCGGAAAAACGTTCAAATTCCTGATGAACAATAAACGTATTCCCCCGCGGAATAGGATCAACCGCCGTAATAGTGAGCGAACGGACCCGATGCAGTGTTTTTCGATTGGAAAAACTAACGGTTGTTTTTTCTCCGCTCGTAAGCGGGAAAAAAAATCCTGTTTTTTCTCCCAATTGATCGGATTGGTGTCCTCCTGGTCCTGTTCCTTCGTTTCCCGAGGAAGGTTCGGGGATACTACCACTCCCAACGGAGGGAATCGGAGTATCTCCCAGGTAGAGTGTGTAGGTGGGCGTCACCACCGTCGCAGCATCAAAGGGATAAGCTTCCACATACCAGTGATACACTCCATCTTCCAGGGAAATGGTGTCCAGATCATAGGAAAATATTCCCTGCCGTACTGCAAGGGAGTGAATCACGGTGGGTTGTTCTCCCTCTTTCCAGAAATAAAGCTGGGTTGAAACGGTCCCAGTGGGATTGATGAGGGTCAAGTAAAAATGAATAATAGACCCGGAGGAATATTCCGCTTCTTGGTTAGGAGTACCCGCTTGAATGGTTAACCCTTCTTCCTGAAACAAAAGAAAGTGACCTGCCACCCATGAAGGAGTAAGAATGGCCAGTCCAAGAATTCCCAAAACCAACCATAATTCACTATCCAAGAGGGAATGATGAATTTTCACCCGGGTGCGTTTCATACCGGGAAGAGGCGTGCTCCTAATAAAAAGACGTGCTAGCCCCCCACGAATCGAACCTATAAAAAAAAGAAAGAATGGGAGTGTCAATCCCATTTTCAATTGGTTGCGTTTTGACCGAACTTTTAGGAAAAGTTCAATCAACAGTTGATAAAACTTTCCTAAAGTTTTCCAAAAAAGTTTTAATGGCACTCGCATTCGCAGCCGTGGTGCTTCCACATTTTTCCGTACAGAAGCAACGCAACACCGATGACGTACCAGATAGCAGTTGTCCAGTCGAATGTGCGCATGAGCGTGGACTGCGACCAGAATGCTCCGGCAACAAACCATAATCCTAAAGCAATTAACACAACGGCAATGATGTTGGATACCCAATCGGTTCCGCCCATCATGTCCATATCCATTTTCATTGATTTTCCTCGCGCCATGATTTTCGTCCTCCTTCGTTCTCGTAACTATCCCATGGTGGGGTGTTAGATCCACGCAAAAAACCGGGCTTTATTAACGTTCTCCTTCGGGGAAGGACGAACTCCCCTCATTTGGATTGAAAGGCACCTAAATAATGGAGCGTGAAAACCAAGAGTCCGATGCTGAGGAGATTCAACCAGGCTGCATACTGGGTATAGAACGTAATTGCCCCAATCGGGAGAAACAAAGCCCCTAGACTCGCGCACGCCGGACACTGTGCAACCAAAAAAATGCCCAGCGTTCCAATGCCATGAACGCCCGTCGCCTGCGTTCGTTTTTCGCGTGAACAAAGTTTGGGACGTTGGTAGAGAAACACTTGATAGGCCAATGTGATTCCAAACAACGCCACAAAAATAATCAGTAAAACCCCATGAATGGGTGAAATGTTGGCAATCCATATCGGCACATTTTCCAGGTTTCCCAACACCTGCGTGTACACGTACACCAAAAAGAAAAGGATCGCAGAAAGAATAGCAATCCCTGCATAGAATGGTTGCTGAAGCACAAACCCGAGGCGCATCCTTTATTCAATCCAAAAGCGGATTTAAGACTACGGTTTTGCTTCGGAAAAAGCACTCGATGGTGCGCGGGGCCCTATTTCTTTATAGATTCTCGGCAGGATTTTGATAGAGAGGACCCCTTTCCAGGAATCAAAAATATGGATATCATCGTTAAGCGCCTCTCCATTACCATGGGGAAGAATGATCTCTTTCGCGACGAGAGTTTTGGAATAGCCTATGGCTCTAAAGTCGGGATCATTGGTCGAAATGGCGTGGGAAAAACCACCCTTCTCAAGGCGATCATTGGGAAGACCGACTACAATGGGGAAATCACCTGCAACGCGCGCATTGGGTATTTTGCCCAACACATTGATGTGGACCCCCATCTTACGTTTTTGGAAGAACTAGAAAAAGGATTGAATCAGTCTACCCATCAAAAACGAATCGCGGAAATTGAAGCACTGATGGGGGATGAAAAAATCTACAACGATGTGAAAAAACTCACCCAACTCACGGAAGAATATTCTCAATTGCAATCCAAAGTCCATCAGGAAACCCAATCCGCCAATGCAACCAACGTGCAGGACGTGATGAAACGCCTCAAAATATCCGAATCGCTTTTCACTAAAAAAGTAAAAGAGTTAAGCACCGGACAAAAAGCCATTCTCTCACTCGCTAAAATATTTTGTGCCAATTGTGACGTTCTCCTGCTCGACGAACCCACGAACCATTTGGATTTTGATCGCTTAGCTATTCTGGAAGAGTTTTTGATTCAATTCAAGGGCACCGTCATGGTGGTAACCCACGACCGATTCCTCCTCAACCGAATTGCAGATACGATTCTCAAAATAGAAAATGGAAAAGTGATCAAATACAACGGAGACTACGACACCTACAAGCGCGCCCGCCTCGAACAGTTTGATGCTCAATCCAAAGCGTTTGATAACGAACAAAACTATCGCCGAATTCAACTGGAGAAAATAAACAAAATTGGAACCGCACCCAAAAACGTTCGTCAGAGTGAATATCGAAGAAAAATGCTCGATGAGCGCGAGAAGTTGGATGTTCCGTCCCTTGATCAGAGTGACTTTGAAGTGCACTTTTCCGCGCGACCCATGAAAGCGCCGTATGTGGTGGAATGCAAAGACCTTACGGTGGGATACACCACGCCCCTCATCAAAAAGATCAATCTCGCGATTGGAGCCCAACAACGATTTGTGATCATTGGAGAAAACGGCTGCGGTAAAACCACCCTGCTTCGCACCATCGCGGGAAAAATCCCCAAATTGGATGGAGAAGTCGAGTTCGCTTCCGAATGTGTCCTCGGATATGCGGATCAGGATTTGCAAGGGTTAAATCACGACAAATCATTGTATGATGAAATCTACGCCCTGCTGGAGGATAAAGCCCTCACGCGCGCCAACCTTTCCATGATTGGCTTTCGTAAGACCGAGGAAGTAGAACGCTTGATTGGTTCCCTATCGATGGGAGAAAAGTCTCGTCTGAACCTGCTCAAAGTCCTCCTCAAGAAGCCCAATTTCCTTCTCCTGGATGAACCCACCAACCATTTGGACATTGATGCCCGGGAAATCATCGAAAACGCCTTCCTGAATTATGATGGAACCATCCTCGCGGTTTCCCACGATCGCTACTTTATTCAAAAAGTCGCCAATCGAATCGTGAAAGTGGAAAACAAAACCATGGTGAATGTCAAAAAATAATTTCTCTTTTTGAGGAACTGTTTTTATACTTCAAATCGCATACTTGCGCATCTGAAAAAAAGGAAGAATGAATCATGGGGCTACTTGTACCAAAACGGCCGATCCATCCATATCCAGTGAAGGGAGAGCGGAATCTCTATACAATCAACGGGGAAAACGACCACACCCCCATTCAGGCGCTCCGGGCCATCCGCTCGCGAATCATCCCGGATAAATTTGCCTGGGACGAGATCGGAAGAGCA
>CAYHGC010000093.1:0-3729 GCA_964356075.1 uncultured archaeon | reverse complement strand
TCCATTTAGAGCTGGTAGAACAGGTGCAGGAGCTGGATGTCGTACAATGCGGCGACCCTCCATCCATGCACCATACCAATGAAGTGGAGGCCGCTTTACAGGTGGGTTCGGTCTTGCAGGCACTGGGGTTGGATGCGCTGCATTCGGCTGCTTTTTGACAATCGGCTGGACAGCTTGTGGAGGTTTCTCCCGAATCGCATACATTGTTTCCGCAATACGTGCCGGTACCATCGGAGCAGGTCGAGGAGGAGCTGGCACAGTATCCCGACATATTGCTTCCCGCATTGGTCATCGGACACCATTTTCCTCCGCCCTTGGATTGGCAATCGGTTTGGTTGTAACAGTACGAGTAATTGGTCGATGAACAGACAGGACAAGGTGTATTTGAACACCAATAGTTTGAGCTTCCCGTGTTGGCGGTTCCCCCTCCAGACGCGCACCAATATCCCTTAATGTTTTCACACGAGGATTGATCAGAGCAGGCCCACGTAGAGGTAGCGTTACACGTCTGACACGCCCCTGTTTGGCAATACCCCGAATTGGCTCCGCCGCCGTAATTGCACCAGTTTCCTCCTACGCCATAACAAGCTAAGGAATCCCAGCAATTATAGACACTCGTTAAACTGCAGGTGGGACAAGAGGATGTGGAACAATAACCGCTCGAGCCACCCGTGGAACTGCTCCCCCCTCCACTCGGACACCAGTTGGCTCCGGCGGTTTTGCAGCCGGTTTCTTCCGTGCAATACCAATACTTAGTATACGAACACGTATCGGAACCGCAATCGGAAGGACAGGATGAACCGCTTTCATTGCCTTCACAGACTCCATTGCCACAATACGATGATCCTGAGTTTGGACAGGAAGAAGAGGTGCAATAATAGCTCCCGCTCCCCGATAAGCACCAGTTTCCCCCCGCACTACTGCACGTACTCGAACTTGAACAGGAGGACGTGTTGGTCGAGGAACAGGTTCCGGTGTTGGAACAACTGGATGCCGAAGAATAGCAATAATTATTTTGCGCGCACCAATAACCCCCGGCCGTTTGACAGGTATCTACCGTCGTGCATCCCGGAAAATTAGTCACCGAACAGGTGGAACCGCTCCCCCCGCAGGTGGAATTAGGAGAATTACAATACGATCCGCACCATAGCCCGTTTATGGCAACGCATGAAGTCTGAGTATAACAGAACCCATATGAGGTTCCCGAGCAGGTTCCCCCGCCGCCCGAACACGTGTAACCGGAGGAATGGCACATGTTGTCATTCGCGCACCACACGCCCCCAACCCCGGCACACGCGGTGGTGGTGGGACAATGTTGGGGGGTTGAGCTTGAACACGTGAAACTCGCACACCCGGAGGAATAGGCAGCTTGAGTCGTGAAACAATAATAATTATTGGAGCACCAGAATCCACTGACGTCCGCACACGCGGAACTACTCGTGCACGCTCCCATGTTGGAACCCGAACAGGTGCCCCCACCCCCGCTTCCTCCGCACACATACCCCGCGGAATTACAGTAATTGTTGCACCACACTCCGCCCGAGGAGGCGCAATTAGAACTGTTACAGGACCATAATGAACTAGATGAACACGTGCTTCCCGAACCGCCACCTCCACAATCGCTGGGACAACTGCTCGATGACTCGGAACCATCACACGTTCCATTTCCACAATAACCACTCCCGCCGCCCCCTCCCGAACTACAATAACTTCCCGACCATGTTCCTCCAACATTCAGGCATTCACTCTGAGTGTAACAATTGTATAGCGCGGAGGATGAACAGATAGGACACACGGTCGGTGAGCATCCCGATGAGCTTCCATACGTACACCAGTATCCTCCCGCGTTTCCGCAGCTCGATGTATCCGAACATTCCCATTCAGCGTCGGGTCCGCACGCCGCTGAAACCGGAGACGAAAAAATAAGGAAGAAAACGAGGAGACTCATCCCCACTAACGCTATCGAACGAAAAGGCAACAATATCAATGACACCCCCTCATGGGCTCGTAACAGAATGGGGAAACATACTGGACTTTAAAAAGAAATATCTTTTTTCAACCAAGATAACCCTCAACTAACCCTTTAATACTTCAAAACGGTTCACCATTTCCGGTTGGGAATACTATGCCGGAACAGTCTCATTTTCAAACGAAGTTTATCGTCGTCACGGGTGGAGTTGTCTCCGGTCTAGGAAAAGGAATTGCAGCGGCTTCCATTGGTCATTTGCTCAACGCCGCGGGATTGAAAGTTATCCCGATGAAACTCGACGGATATTTGAACGTGGATCCCGGCACGATGAATCCCATCGAACATGGCGAAGTGTTTGTCTTAGATGATGGCGGAGAAGTCGACATGGACTTTGGACATTATGAACGATTTCTCGATGTCACCTGTAAGTCCAAATGGAATCTCACCATGGGAAAAATATTCGATTACGTTCGACAAAAAGAACGGCGCGGGGATTATTTGGGAAAAACCGTGCAGTTTATTCCCCATGTAACGAATTCCATCAAAGAAAAAATATTCGAGGTGGTAAAAGAAGAAAACCCCCATGTGATCATGATTGAAGTCGGGGGAACCGTCGGAGATATGGAAAACGAACTGTATATTGAAGCGGTGCGCGAGCTCAAAAAAGAGGTTGGAAGCGAGAACATTGTGTACATTCACCTCACGCATGTGCCGGTGTTAAGCGGAGTGAAGGAACAAAAATCCAAACCCACCCAACAAAGTGTCAACCTTCTCCGTCAACGCGGCATTCAACCCGACATTGTGATTGGGAGATGTTCACAACTCCTCGATGAAAGCGTGAAGGAGCGCATCTCCATGTTTTGCGACATCGAAAAGGAAGCGGTAATAACGGGGTTAGACGTGGACAACGTCTACAAAATCCCCCTTGTGTTTTATGACGAAGGCATTCTCACGATTCTAAATCGTAAACTCCATTTGGAAATCACCCCTCAATTGGGACAGTGGGAGAATTTAGTCTCGCGCATGTACCGCGGAGAAAAAACAATCAAAATTGCGATGTGTGGGAAATATACGAAACTCGAGGACAGTTACGCCTCCGTCATCGAGGCCATCCGTCATGCGTCCGCGCATTGCAACGTAAAAGCCGAAGTTCATTGGATTGAAACCACGTCGATTGAAGAAGGAAAAGTGGATGTGGGAACCGCCTTGAGCGGAATGGACGGGGTCATCGTTCCCGGCGGATGGGGTTCGCGCGGTGTAGAAGGAAAAATAGAAGTGATTCGGTTTGCGCGCGAAAATAACATTCCCTATTTAGGATTATGCTACGGGATGCAGCTCGCGGTTATCGAATATGCGCGGAATCAATGTGGATTAGTCGGTGCCCACACCACAGAGGTAGATCCCAAAACCCTTCATCCGGTGGTGGATTTGCTTCCGGAACAACGGACGATTTCCAACATGGGGGGAACATTACGTCTAGGCGGACACGAAATTCAAATTGATCCGAATACCCGTGCACAAAAATTATTTGGAGACACCGCGCGTTTACGCTTTCGTCACCGCTACGAAGTCAATCCCGAATATGTGGAACGATTAATGAAAGACGGAATGGTTTTTTCCGGAAAAGCCCCGCAACGCGAAATTATGCAGATGATGGAGTTGCCCAATCATCCTTTTTTCATGGCCACGCAAGCCCATCCCGAGCTAACCTCCAAACTCAACGAACCCAATCCCCTGTTCCTTGGGTTTGTCAAAACGAT
>CAYHGC010000092.1:0-3733 GCA_964356075.1 uncultured archaeon | reverse complement strand
GGCGGAACCACGACGGTGCGATTCCCTCTGCTGGCCAAAAAGGATGAATGCTCACAAGCATACTGTGATGCGGAACAGGCCAGCAATATGATTGCCACCCTTGTGGAACAACAGATTGCCAAAGCCGTTCAACTGATGCAATCCAAAAAGAATGACGCGAGCCAATTCACCGGATGTTCGCTTACGAAACGCTATTGTACGTTAGCCCAACTCGGAATCAAATCCCCGTCGGTTGATTTGTTCCTGCAGCACGACAATCTTTCCCCGGAGATGCTCGACTTCATTATGCGCGACGGAACGTATCCTCGACTCTCGCGCATCCAAAGCGAAACCATGTCCTCCCTTGCGGGAGAAGGAGCCGATGAAGCATTCGCCCAACGATTGGGAACCGGACTCGGAAACAAACTATTTTTAGCGCCCATCCAAGGATGCGGACGCTACACGATTTCTATCGTCGGGGGAGTGGAAATTGTTTCCGATCAATTGCAACCGGACGATGGAATCAATATCGGAATCAAAGTCACGTCCTCTCAAAAAACCGCCGAGTGTCAGGACAAAATATACAACGCCGCCGTGTTTTTACCGAAAGATCGATCGTTACAATTGAACAACACCCACCAAACGTTTGCAGGAGTTGTAAAGTACTCTGGAACCGATTTACAAGAACCCGCGAAATGGTTGGCCAAAGAAGTGTTTGGCTCTGAATCCCGCGCTACATCCAACACGGGAAGCAATCACTTGGATTTACGCGTGGGGAATTTGACGCAGAGCGTGGTGGAGTTATCTCTCGATCCTACTACTAGTGGAGACGCGTCCAAACGAATCATCGCCACGGTGCGCAAGACCCAAGGAAAAGTAGAAAAGGAATCCATTATCGAAGCGGGAAAAATCATCACGTCGTTGGGGCAGAATGTAAACGGGTGTATTACGCAAGATGAACAGACCTGGAGAATTTACTCCGTAAAAGACGTGGGACAATTTACCTATGAGGGATGCATGCTCGATGGAACCCAAGAAGGAGGGCTCGTTATTCGCGCGTCGGCTTCCTGCTGCTTGCTCACGACCAAATCGGACATTCAGAGCAACGCGATATACGACCTAACCCCCAATGGAAGCGATCCTGCAGCTGGAATCAAAGAATTGGATTTGTTTGAAAAATCACCCCAAAGTACGTCCTCTACCCTGGTTCGCGGGACCAAACTCGCTGTCGGAGCGGAATATCCCTTAGCGTACGATTCCAAGATCCAGGCGTATGCGAAAGAAATCCTCTTGTGTGGTACTAGTGACCCGGGAACGCAGCAGCAAGCGAACAAGACGACGGTCCAGACCTCCGCGACGCGTGCCCTCGACGGAAGCAAAGCGGGACCGATTACGTTACAGGTCAAAACCTGCACGCTGGATGCGGATGATGCACTAGCGGCGGCCCAAGCGAAAGGGCCGGGAACGTATTACACGACCGTAGACTGGGAAGATAATCAAAACCAAAAAACCATCAAGGACGTGGTAGAAGAAGTCGTGAGTGGAAAGAAAGCCCCGGATTCCTTCTACTCGTTCCAGGATCAAGGCATTAACGCGAGCGACAGTCCCGTGTATCAGGAGAAACTCGCCACGAAAGAAGGCGCGGCGTTAGGCGGATATTTAGTCGCGTGCGCCGCCACCTGCGGTGCGTGTACACTCGCGACAGGATTCATTGCCTCGGGCGGATTCATGATGGACTGCCTCCTCGGGTGTGGTATTCCAGCCGGAATTGCAGCGGTGGGAAGAAATGGAGAAGAGATCCGCGATGCCGCGGATGGAACCGTATTGGAAGGACCCGCGAATGCCATTACGGGCGGCGCTGCTGAACCCGCCGCGGATTTCATCTTGGAAGGAAACGGGCTCGTTGGGAATACGGGCGGAGCATTGGTGAGCAGAATCACATCCGGAGTGAAAACCATTGGTGCGAGTTTAGGCGTAGGAACACCCGCGCAAAACACCGCTCAATCGTACAATCAATCCATTCAGGAAGCCAAAACCAAATATGAATTAGGAGACGCCGATGGCGCGCGCGTCGCACTCGAACGAGCGGATGCGCAAGCGGCCAAACTCATTAGTCAACTCACCGAAGAAGGAGTGGCGGCGCAAGCACAGTTGATTGCGACGAACGACATTACCTCATCCACTGCCGAAACGCTCACTGCGACGGTGTTGCACGAACAAAATCTTCAAGCAACACTTCAAAATCCTGCGGCAGGAACGCTTTCCTCATTGGGAGCGGCTGGACTCGTTATTCAATTCGCGGATCCGGTGTCTGATCCTATTCTTGTAGGGGCGATTACTGATACTACTGCTTTGCGCTCCGATCTCGAAACATTATTTGGGCAATCCATTGATGTGGGTGGACTCGGACAAACGCAAGTGGATGAACTCACTGAAATCATGGGTCAACTCACCCGCGATCGGGAAATGATTTCAGAAATGATAACGGATTTGAAGAATCCGGGATCTATTCTTTTGCCACGCGAGGTCGAGCGGGTATTGGGTATTGATCCCGCCCTTCAAACGGAATATGAAGTATACGCTCGCCGGTATTCAAATGCGCTTCCTGGATCACTAAAAATAGATATTGATGGATCAGAGGACTTGTTCCGAAGGGAAGTAAAAGGCAATACAGTTCGAATTATCGAAATTTCTGAAGCCCCTGAGTTTGCAGTCGGTACATTGAACGAAACAGCGATTCTCGATAGCAAATTAGTCAAGGAGGTTGTAGTTGAGTCCGCTGATGGAGATATCCTCCTCGAAATTTCATTAAAGGAATACGCGGCGGATCCGTCTAAGTACACGGAATTCATTCCTGATGAAGCGGTGATCCTCAACCAAGGTTTTGTTCCTGAAACAACCATAAGAGAACTGCAAAGCGTCACGCTCAAAAGTCAGGAGGATATGATTGAGAGCGCCCTCGACGCGCTACGAAACCGACGAGGCTTATTAAGCGGGAAGGAACGAGCAGCGATCGACATCAACATCCGCAGATTACATGATTTTATCATGCATCACTACAATCTTCCAGCGAATGCGAGCATCGATGAGGTGGATGCGCTGATTTCTGCATATAATCCAAATGCAGTTGGTTCTACTTCCCTCATTGATGATGAGGTTTATGCCTCGCTTAATCGCGGGCTCAAAGGAAAAAATGCATCTAAATTATTGCAATCCACCCTCAAAGAGGAACTTATTTCCAAAATTAATCGAAGTGCTGCGTTTATCGAAGCACCATTCAGGGACCTTCTGGAATCCAGCGCCCGCGCTCCATCCACATTTGAACGACTCGCTGCACGCGGCGCAGTCATTACTAGCGGAGCAGCTGCAATGGTTGTTGGAATGAAAACCATTCCTTCGCGTGTGGCCTTTATTGAAGGAAAAACAGAAGCGGTTATCGCCAAAGGATATGGAGGACTGAAATTCACACTCGTTGCCATCAAATCCGGATCGGGGCGATTACTCAATGCGAGCGTTGCCATTGTTACCCTTCCATTTACTCTTACGGCGAAAGCCGCACGACAATTTACAACCAATCTCTCCAAATCGCGGGAGTATGCTAAACTAGGAAAAACCCATGCAGAGTTTCTCGTTGATAAAGCGGCTGGGAAATTCAAGGTAGTCTCAACTGCTAAAACCGCTGCCGTTCCAACTGCCGTATCGGCAACTGAATTGAGTTCATTTGATGGAGCGGCAGGCA
Source organism: uncultured archaeon (assembly GCA_964356075.1). Lineage (GTDB taxonomy): Archaea > Iainarchaeota > Iainarchaeia > Iainarchaeales > VGJJ01 > VGJJ01. Next base: position 15 of record CAYHGC010000092.1, on the reverse strand, counting down.
GTACAATCGAGGCCA
>CAYHGC010000091.1:0-3878 GCA_964356075.1 uncultured archaeon | reverse complement strand
CCGGTGGAAACGCGGGTTCGAATCCCGCCCGGGGCACTTATTCATGCGCATCTTTTTAACAACGAAAAATAAAGGTTCGGCATGAAGACCATTATTTTATTGGTGGGATTGATCTTGTTTGTGTTGGGGTGCGTTTCAAGCCCTCCATCTCCTGAACCCGTGGCATGTACATTGGATGCCAAAATGTGTCCGGACGGGAGTGCCGTGGGAAGAATTGCTCCTAACTGTGAATTTGCTCCGTGTCCAGTAGGAGATGAAGCGATGAACGAAAAGGCCACGCCGGAAGAAACCCCTGCGGATGAATTCCAAGAAGAAATTCAAACCGCTCCCCTTTTTGACCCCCACGCTAAACCAATCTTGTACAATTTAGGCGTGAATTTCGGCACGTGGAATAAACAAACCAATGAGGCGGGCGATTTTGTTTTCAACCAATCCGTTGCAAAACAAAACCAACTCGAACGAATGTTTGTCGAATTTGCCACGCTGGTGGTGAATGATCTCGGTTCTAAGCGCGTGCCTGAATATGGGTATGTGTTGCCGGACAATACTCCTATTGTTTCTCCCATTCAAGGGGTGGTTGTTTCCATTGACACGATTTCGTGGTCCAATGATCCCGTGATTACCCTCAAAACTGACTCCCGTTCGTATTGGATGGTCAGCTTTGAGCACCTTCACGATGTTACGGTCGAAGTAGGCGATTTAGTGGAAGTTGGACAAGTCCTCGGTACGCCTTCTCAAGTAGGGTATGAAGGAACCGGGTTTGGTTTCACGGAACTAGCCGTATGGACCGGGGGAGCGACGGTTGCCGACATCGAAAAAGTATGCCCATTCTCTACACTAGAAGAAGGACTCAAACCCGACTATGCGCAGAAAATAAACCAGTTTGCGACGGATTGGGAGTCTTACATTGGAACGGATGTTTACGCGCAAAACGAATGGGTGTTGCCGGGTTGTTTGCTTGAGCAAATGAAAGAAAACGAAGCAATGAATCCGTAATAGAGTGAGCTATTATTTCCCAAATATTTTCTCAGAATTTTTGTACGCGTATTTTTCCTGTACATCCACATCCAATTTTCCAATGAACGCACGCACGTAATCGTGGAGTTGAAGAGCAACCTCGCGGTCTAAATCCCATAACGTGGAAACACCGCGATCACTTCCCCCCTTTGATACTATTCTCGGTCTTTTTCATTAAAGGACCATTCATGGGGGATTCGCCAAAGGGCTAAAAGAGGGCGATCCCCAGTCCGATCAGACCGACGATGACGGCCACTACAACGGCCGATTTGTCGAGCGACAAATCATTCGCCACGTTCACTACATTTACTCCGATCCAGAGGGCATATACTACCCAAAGAAGGGGAAGGATATCCCCGAGAATGGGAATCTGTGAAATGAACCCAATCGCAATTGTCACAAGCGAAAAAGGAAAAATCAGTCGCGAAACCAAATAGGCATTTTGTTTGAACGGCCCCTTTCCTCCAAGAAAAAGGGAAAAAAGTCCGATGAGGGCACAGACAAAATAGAATGCAAGAATAGAAATCACTGCGCCAAATAAGGGAATACCCAACAATGCCATCGGACCTAACGCCCAAATCGCATTGGCGGCATTCCACAACGCTTTATCTGCCCCCACCCCCCCACTCAAGTCCTGCATCAATACAACGATTCCCACCGAAGCGAGCACGCCGGCGTTGATACCATACAGCGCAAATTCAAGCGTTGCACGTTTCAAGCTTGCTTCTTTTTTGGCCTTCTTTAACCGGTTTTGTGTATCGTATAAATACGCGAAAATGTTTTCGAACCGAATCATGATGAACGCTACACTTTTTTCTTATTATTATTTCACAATCAACGTGCCTTTCATGTTTCCATGATCCACGCCGCAAAAAACCGAGCAGGAAAAAGAAAACGTTCCTGCTTTGTCGGCGACAAACTGAACTTTTACTGTTTGACCGGGTGGAATCGTGGTATTCACTCCAAACTCAGGAATGGAAATTCCGTGCGTGGTGTCGGTGGAGGTAATGTTCAGGATGACCGTGTCTCCTTGATTGACTTCAATCGTCCCCGGAACAAATTCAAACATTTTAGCGGTAATGGCAAACGTTTTGACGTCTCCGATTGGGGCAGGGGGGTCGTTGGTATTAGTGGTAGGAGGAGAAGACGCACAACCGGCCAGGATGACTGTAAACAAAAGCAATCCAACCAAAACGAGCTTCATTACCATTTTACGATATTGGGAGTTTATATGGATGGATCATAATCGGTGTACTGATTCAGCAATTCCCGATCCTTGGAATGCAAATAGGGGGATTTATTCAGCTCGATCAGATACTGTTCCGAGATATACGGACTCACCGTCAGGTCTTCATTCATCCATCCTAATGCACTATAGGTATCATTCGTCGTCCAGTCGACATTCACGTAATTAAATCCTTTAATCACCGAATGCGTTTGGATGAGTTCGAAAAAGGGAATAAAATAATTCGACCAGTCGGCTTGACTGTCAACCAGGTCGGACGTCAGATGTTCCATACTCGGTCCCGTCTCCGGCAAATAGACCGGCTTCCCGTGATCATGAGCTAACTGTAAGAATTTGAGGGTTTTTCCGTAATGCGAATCGCCCCCTAGAACGGTGGTGGGTCCCGAAATGTGATCGGGGGTGTACACGTCAATTGCATACCAATCGATCACATCATCCCCGGGAAACCATTTGTATTCGCCTAATCCATTTTCATTGAAAAAATCATTATCGTCCGCGGGATAATAACACCAGACAAACGCCACGTTGTCCGCCCCCGCGTCGCGGAACAATTGAACCATTTTACGAAAGGCTTTGGGATAGATATATGGATGTTGGCCGAATCCTTTGCCACTAAACTCGGGAGTAATGCGCAGAAAAACGGGCTTCCCATAATTTTTGAACACGAGCGCAAGATCGTTTATACGCGAATCCCAATTCGTGGTATTGGCTACTTCATCATCAATGCCAAAATAGGGATTATCGGGATCAATCACGGAGGGGAGTTCACCAAACAATCCAATCGATGCATGAGGGATGATACCCTGCGCATCAAGTTCATTCAGACCGAGGGATAAATTGCTAATCATATTTTCCCAGGGACCGTGTTGGTGATCCAACAGAATGAACATGAGCCTGGAAGCAGGCGCTAAATCAGGAGATGCAAGGGAGCCCAGGGGAGGAGTTTGACTTTCATTCGTGAGTAAATTAACATACTGTGGATTGTATTCTTCCCAGTTGCCCATGCCGTGAATGACTCTCCCGATCGGGGGTTCAAATTTGGCGTTGTATTGGTAATGGATCCCTTCTTCGAGTTTACATGTGGATGAACATCCGTCGCCGTTTTCGATATTGTTATCGTCGCACAATTCCCCTTCATTCACGATTCCATTTCCACACGCTGGAATGGGAGATTCGATTTCACACGCGGCACTGCATCCGTCACCGTCTTCGTTGTTTCCATCATCGCACGCTTCGGGAGACTCCACCACGTTATTCCCGCAAATGGGACTGCTCGCCGAACAATCTTCCGAACACGCGGTGGGGGTTTCATTCAGGTTGAGCTCGCACACGCCATCGCCGCAGTGACAATCGACCAAACAAGTAGCCGCCGTTTCACCGGAAACGGCATCACATATGTTGTCCGCGACACACATGGGAGGCGTGTTTCCGGGAGGACCGTTATCTCCTCCATCCAAGCCGGCACTGGAAGAGAGGGTTTCATCATACGTTACTACGGCATCCCCGAGGATTTTTCCTTCCTCTTGGGAAAAGGGAATCAGCACCAACACCGCAACTACGGCAACCAAGACCACCCCTGCGATGAGGAGGAGGTATTCAAACCCTCCCTGTCCTT
>CAYHGC010000090.1:0-3902 GCA_964356075.1 uncultured archaeon | reverse complement strand
GCCGTTCCAACTGCCGTATCGGCAACTGAATTGAGTTCATTTGATGGAGCGGCACGCATTACAATCGAGGCCACCGAAGCGGCGAAAGCAGCAGGAAGCGGAACAACAACTCCTGCAACTACCACAACTCCACCCGCGGCAGGATCAGGAAGCGGCGGCGCCGGAGAACCACCCAAAACCACCACCAGTCCTGCACCGGAAGATGGGGGAAGTGGTGATGGAAAACCCACAAGTGATGGAGCAAGTGCGAGCGAAACACCCGTGAAACGAGATGTTTCGTTTCCTAGAGGAAGTACCATTGCCGAAGGTACTCCGTTGTCAGCTGGAACCACGTTACCGGCAGGAACACCAATTCCAAAAGGAACGATCTATCATGGAACGGTGTTGAAAGAAGACTTTATTCTTCCAAAAAGCGAAACATTAACCGAACCCATGGTGCTCAAGGGAGAAATGACCGTACCAGACGACGTGTTAGGAAAACCGGTTGCTTCCGCGGCTGAAACGGCAGCCAAACCCGCTGAAGCGGCCGCTAACGCAGCCAAAGAAGCCGAAGCCGGAAAAGAAACCGTGAAGAAAAAACCTGGTTTATTGCGCAGTGTATTCAAAGGATTGTTGTGCGGGGGCGTAGGAAATGTGGCGGGATATTACAGTTACCACGCCGTCCTCTCGGATGAAGTGGAAAACAAAGTCGAACTGAACGCGGGAAGCAAATATGTGGTGGATCCCGTCAGCAATCAAGTCGTGTTTGAAAAAGGACAAACGTATGCGATTACGGTAAGCCCTTCCTCCGGAAAAGGAGACAGCAAAAAGATTTCCATCGATATTGTCCAGCCGAACGTGTCCATTAATCCCACGCAATGGTTGGATGCGGACTGCGGCGGAAAATAGATATGATCATGAGACCACCCAACGTGAGTGAATGAGCATGAACCCCGTTTCATTCCGACCCAATCAACGCGCATTCACGTTGTTCACCGCGCTGCTGGCGATGATTCTCATTCTTCTTGCCGGATTGCTCGTGAACACGATGATTAATTCCGAACGCGTGAGCAATCAAGTGGTATTAGAAGTGGAAGCTCAATCGCGCATGCAATCATTAGCCGATCTCACGCGTGCAGACGCGTTGCAGGTGGTAAATTACGGAATACGAAACGCGGTGGAAGAATACATGATCCAATCGGGGAACGCCTACTCGTATTCTCAAGCGGTAACTTCCTGGGATCAAGTTAAAACTGATTTTTCCAATTTCTTTTTCGGAAAAGAAACCGGAGAAACGATCTCTGGACGAATCGCATCCAATTTGTATGTGCTCATTAAATCCGAACCCAAGCGCGTGGGGGGGTACGTCATCAGTATTGAAGGGGGAGAAACCCCTCAATTGCAAGCTGCCATCCAGGAAGTGTTGGTGAAGACCGCAGGTGGGAGCAATTCGGAGTTTTTGCAAGTCGTCAACTGCGAAGAAAATACGGCACCGGTTGATTGTGTGGGAACATTCTACGTTAATTTAGATTTCTCGGTGATCGATGATGTTACGTACGAAACCCTTCCTTCCATTCATGTGATCGACGAAACCACGGGAAGAGAATTAGTGGAACCCGTCATTCCGCGGGGAAAATTTAGAATTTACGTACCCCTGCGTATTTTCAAAGCACTCAAATATGCGCGCGAAATTGCAAACGGTCCCCAACTCACGGCCGGAGGGGGATTGCTTTCTCCCGCGTTCAAAGAAAAATTAGGCATGTTGGGCGTGGGAATGTGCGATGATGTCGATCAAGCCGGCGCGGTTAATTGTGGATATCGTACGCAACCGTTCACGGTAGCGAATCCGGGCGTGTTGGGGCCCGGTCCTGCATCGCCCACCACCGGTGGATTTTTGTGTCCCGCGAGTCAAGAAGTGTTGGGCGTGTTGAAGGATTATTATCCCACCAACATTCCGCTCATTTGCGATGCGGATGCACAAACCTTAACGGGCAACTGCACCGCGGGACAAACGATCACGACCTATAATCCATATAATGCGCAGTCGCGCCAACAAGCCTTACAATTACTCGTGTCGGATGTGATTGGAAACAAAGTCGACATCCTCCTGAACTCCATCGATGAAAATGTGGATTTCAAATTGCTCACGCAACAACTGCAGATCGAACCCAAAATCAATTCGTTTACTAAAAAAGATATTTTATTTTCAGGCGTAAATGGAGTGGCGAACGCGGAAGGGCGATGTACCAAGCTCGAATACACGGATGTTACATTACGATTCCAGGAAACCAATCTCGATTACATTGTGGTGGACACGCGCTCACCGATTATTTATCAAGTACGGATTGTGGATTCGTTTCAAGCAAACCTCACCAAAAATACGTGCGTCGCGTATTGTCTCGCGCCCAATGCGAGCTCATTATTCATTGATCCTCAGCTCGATGATTTTTGTGCCCAAACCGCGTGCGCGCCCGAAGGAACGTACAGCGATCCTCCTGCTCCTCCGGTGTGTGGGAATAATATCAACGAAACCGGAGAAGATTGTGGAGAACTTACCCTGCCTGCATGTGTTGCACCCACAACCTGCGTCAATTGTGTCTGCGTTCCCAACCCTACTCCTCCACCCGGGCCGTAAAAAAAACAGCTCCATTCCTGAATTAATGGCCTTTTACGGAGATGGAGTGCACTTCCGCGGGCAACATATAAAAAGGGGGAAACCGCGCTTTGATAGTATAGGGGTATTTGGCACGCAACCGGGTTTTGGATTATGGGACTCAAGGAAGTTTATTTCGGGATGGAAGACAAATACTACGCGTTTCTCGACTGGGTCGACCAACATGGAATCCCGGTATACAAAGTCGTGGATGCCATCGAAGCGCAAAACATCCCGTCGTTTCCCATTGCCGTATTTTCACTTATTCTGATTTTAGGATTACTATCCTTCGTCGTGGTGCCGGGATTATTTCCCAGCGGAGCCGCGCTCACCATTTCGGTTCAAGATGAAACGCAGAGTCCTCTCGCCGGCGTATCGGTGCGATTAACCGGAGACGGATTAACCGGCGACGCATTGAGCTCCCGTTTAACGGATTTGGACGGGAAGGTATCGTTCACTAACCTCCCGGTGGGAGAAACCATTACCATTATCGCGACACATGAAGATTACTCGATCGATTCCAAAACCATCGTGTTGGATGTTGGAGAAAATGAGAAGACGGTGACCGCACTCGGAACCAATCTCGCGAAGACGGTTCAGCTGCAATTGTATGTGGCCAACTCCACCGAATCATTCAACGCCCCCGTTTCCATTTCGTTTGCGTGTTCAAATGATCCTTCGTTTTCCAAAGTCACCACGGTGAACAATGGAACGGTTTCCATTGATGTTCCCGGAGGATGCGGCGTTCTCTCCGCGCAATCCAGCGATCCCACGATTTCATTCCAACAAAATGTGATTGATTTGGAAGCGGATCTGCCGGTGTTGTATGTCATTACTACTCCTGCCGGAAATGCTTCGTTGAACGTGCGCGTCATCGAAGAAAATGGAACGGAAATTAGCGGCGTTACCATCCAACTCAAAAGTAAATTCGGGGATCAGCTCGCCCAAAAGTTTACGGATGCTACTGGATTTGCTTCATTTGAAGGATTGGTTCCCGACACGTATGTTATTTTCATTCCGTCCGACGGAACGCACGCGGAATTGGACAGCGGACCATTTGAAGTAGACGATGTTGCTCCCGTGGAAAAAACATTCACGTTGCAAAAAGCAAGCGTGGGAGAAGTGCGCATCCAATTAGTGGATGAAGGATCCCTCGCACCCGTGGGAGGGGCGAAAGTCACCTTGTTCAAAGGCAACCAGAGCGTTTCCACCAAAACCACCAATGAAGGAGGACAGGTTACATTCTCGGTTTCATCGTCGAATAGTTTGA
>CAYHGC010000089.1:0-3987 GCA_964356075.1 uncultured archaeon | reverse complement strand
GGGCAATTTTGACTTTAGGATACCCGTAATGAGAAACGAAAATAGAGGGAGGAGAACTCCCTGCGAACGATTTCTCTTTCATCTGCGAAACCGACTTTTGTTTAGTTTCATATTTCTCTAGAATCCAACAGGTGGCCCCACACCACAAGCGACCGCGGCATTGAACACAGGTTTCGGGGCTCGGTTTAACGGGTTCCATACTAAAACCACCATGCAAAAAGACCTTTTGAATGCAGCGGAAGCAAGACCGTCAAATTGATAAAGGTCAAATGCAATTCTGATGGAATGGCATATCCTGTTCTGCGAAAAACACGAACAAGATCCTCACTCCAAGTGGTAAAGAGCACTCCCTCCCGGTCACCGGCAGAAATTCAACGTGAATATGCGGAATCGCGTAAAAAAGTACGTGAACAGATCCTGGCCGTGTTCAAAAGGGTACGCCGATGCGATACGCGCAAACTCCCCACAATGATGTTTCCAGGAATAAAGGGCATTGAACGTCGCAACCTTATGCAATTTGCATTCGACCGGGAACTTCGTCAGATGGTTAGTGAAAAAGTAATCTCACGTAATGGGAATACCTGGATCATTAATTCACGCGTTTGGGACGCTCAACGAAAGGAGTAGACCCGTCTATGAATCAACCAGGTTCGCTGGTCTCGCACCCCTCCAGATTTAAACCCTTTTTTGTGTTATTCCGATAGTATGAGCGAAATCATCCATTTGACGCTGCCGGACGGAAAGCAACTCCAGGTTGTGAAAGGACAGACGGTGTTGGAAGCGGTACAGAAAATAGGCGCACGCCTCGCGAAGGATGCCATTTCAGCTTCACTGGATGGAAAAATGGTCGATTTAACCCATCAAGTGGAGAAAAACGCCGCATTCAAAGTGTTTACGTTTTCCTCAAATGAGGGAAAAGAAACCTATTGGCATTCCACGAGTCATCTGATGGCGTACGCCATTCAGGAATTATTTCCCTCCGCTAAAATTACAATTGGTCCGGCGATCGAAGAAGGATTCTTTTATGACATTGACTTCGAACGAACATTTAACGAAGAAGATTTGAAAAAAATAGAAGACAAAATGCGCGAGCTAGCAAAGAGTGACTTTCCGGTCAAACGAATCGAGATGAAACGCGAAGATGCCATCAAGTATTTCGAGAAACAAAAAAATCCCTATAAAGTTGAAATATTAAGCGAGCTCGAAGACCAAACGGTTTCGCTGTATGAGGAAGGAAATTTTACGGATTTATGCACCGGTCCGCATGTTATTTCAACCGGAAAAATTGGTGCGATAAAATTGCTGCGCGTGTCAGGAGCCTACTGGCGCGGGGATGCCAAAAACAAACAATTGCAACGCATCTACGGAATCAGCTTCCCTTCTCAAAAAGAAATGGATGAACATTTGAAACTCATCGAAGAACGCGAAGCACGTGACCATCGAAAAATAGCCAAAGAAATGAAAATATACACGTTCAACGAGGACGTTGGAATGGGCCTTCCATTATGGATGCCCAATGGGGAAAAATTATTCCACACACTCATGGAATACATGCGAAGCGAAGAGCAAAAAGCAGGGTATGAATACGTGCGCACCCCCCACATTGCAAAGGAAAAAGTGTATCAAAAAACGGGACACATCCCCTACTATAAGGACACGATGTACGCGCCGATTGACATTGAGGGAGAAAACTATTACCTCAAACCCATGAACTGCCCGCACCATCATGCTATTTTTAGCGAGCTGGTCCATAGTTACAAGCAATTGCCTCTCATTTTAGCGGAAGCGGGAAATGTATATCGATTCGAGTTGAGCGGAGTCATGTATGGAATCATCCGCGCACGCGGATTTACTCAAAATGACTCTCACCATTATGTGACGCTCGGACAAATGGAAGATGCGGTTGTGCGTGCACTGGAACTCAATATTCGCGTGTACGAAAAATTAGGAATGAAAAACTATTGGTTCCGATTGTCGTTGCCGGACTTCGAAGGACACCCGGAGAAATATTCGGGAGATCGCGAACGATGGGAAATGGCGGCCGAAGCGTTGCGCAAGGCCGCGAAACGACTCGGACGAGAGTACGTTGAAACCAAGGATGAAGCGGCGTTCTACGGACCCAAGATCGACATCCAGGCCAAAAACATCCGAGGGAAAGAAGATTCGGTTGCGACGGTTCAAATCGATATCATGGTACCTAAACGATTGGGATTGAGTTACACCGATGAACACGATAAGCCGGCGATTCCGGTTGTTCTGCATTGTGCCATTTTGGGAAGCTATGAACGATTCATTGCGTTTTTGTTGGAACAATCCATGGGAAAGTTTCCCACGTGGTTGGCGCCTGTGCAGGTGAAAATATTACCGCTTTCGGAAAAGTTCCGCGCGTACGGAGAAAAAGTGTTTAGCGAAATGAAAAACGTCGGCATTCGCGTGGAACTGGATTCCACCGATCAAACGCTTAATTATCGTATTCGCAACGCCCAACTCGAGAAAGTCCCCTACATGGTGATAGTAGGAGAGAAAGAAGAAGCGGCCAAATTAGTTAGTCTCCGTACCCGCGACGGAAACCAGGAGAATGGAATTCCATTTACCCAATTCCTGGAACGCATTCAAAATGAAATAAAGGAACAGAATTAAATTCCCCAGATATTTTCTATTAGAGTATATGCCCATTTATCAAATGTCTGAGGGAGACCAATATCAATTATTGTTTGAGTCGATTGCCCATCTTCTGGCCGGGAGACGCATCCTTAATGATATGGAACTCTTGGAATCCCTCGGACGTATTGCATTAGCAAAACCCACTACTGATAACGAACGAAAATTAATTCAAACGCTTCGACGCACCCGCATGCTCAAAAAGTTTGGGGGATTACTTACCACTGAACTCGAACGCCAAAAGAATTATCGAAGACGAAACGGAGGAAAACCTCCCCTATCGAGCGAGAAATCCTACACGCGAGGACGCGCTTACCGCACCCACCCCCTGCGTGGACAGCGCCCTAATTCTCGTCGCCGTCTCCCGAATTAACTTCCTACTTCCGTCAATCATCAAACTCCCCATAGGATTGTTTATATTCCATCGATAGCTGGCCATTCTCATACTCGCCTAACCGGCGAAATGAGGAGATGAAACAACATGGCTAAAGATATCGATTCAATGACATGGATGACCTGGTTATTCGCGATCCTATTCTTAGTATTAGGACTCGGATTATGGGCCGGTGCTCCGATGTGGTTTAACCCGTGGACGGTAGTAGGAGTATTCTTCCTGCTCAAAGCCCTCATGCCGATGATGAAGATGTAGTTCGCCGCTTCCGATCGGCAGCACCGGGAAACGGGTACTAACTTCGTTAGTACCCCTATCTTTTTTTTGATCGAATTTTTTCCTAAAAGGTCGAGGCCGACAACGGCGCGGGAAATTCATTTCCCGCAGTTGGCCTTCACTTCTTCTTTTTCTTCCCTAGGTTTTCAAAGGGCTTATTTTTCTTCCAATGTACGCGAAACGTGCGCAACTTTTTGGTTAAATGGGTAAAATTTCCATCAAAATAGACCGCGCGATCATCCACGTACGCAGAGGCAGGAACTTTGTGATCGGTAATCGCATCCGGCAAGGGTAGTTTATTTTTTTTGAACCATTCCATAATGGACCCCCTCGCGTCTTTGGTGGTGAGAACGACGATTTCAATATTGGCCTTTTTGAGGTCCTGCAAAAACTTCTTGGTTCCCGGAATGGGAGGACCGTGATGGTGAACTCCCTTGTGTCCTTTGTATTCCGATAATACCCCATCAAAATCCAAACAAATCCGCGTGCGCGTGGGAAGAAAATCCATTCAGGAAAAAGCAATTTGGTCTTTAAATGACTATTTTGGTTTTTTCAACACAAACACGCGCTCATTGGTTTTACCGACAAAGCCGGAATGACGCTGATAGGCATCAAGCGTGCGTGCGACCACATAGATCGGAAGAGCGTCGTGTAGGGAA
>CAYHGC010000088.1:0-4036 GCA_964356075.1 uncultured archaeon | reverse complement strand
CAGACGTGTGCTCTTCCGATCTATTCAGGAATTGAATCTCGCCTTCATCGTGGTTCCCGTTAAAGTTCCAGAGAACAAAACCAAATGGATCTACCAAAACTTTGACGTGAAACGAGTCGAGCATCATCTTTCCGTGGATGCGTTTCGAGACGCAACAAAAGCAAACGATCACGCGGCGTTAGTGGAATCCATGGGGAACGTCTTCGAACAAGGGTTGTCCATTCCGGAATACAATCCTGTGTGGTATTTGATTGAGTCCATTCAGCGCATTCCAGGAGTCGAGAAAGCATTTCTCGCGGGAGCCGGCCCTACAATTTGTGTGGTGTGCCGTGATGCTAAAACCGCGCATCAGGTCATTGCTCCGTTCGAGGCCAAAGGACAAGTGGCCTTTGCCACGCGCACGATGTAGGATCAAAAATAATTTTAGAATCCTAACAATTGAGCCAACACCGTAATGAGATTGGTCACGAACACGGCAATGTCGGCTGCGAATGTAGTAAACGAGGCTTCCGAGCTCAATCCCTGATACTTGAGCTTGCCCGTATTCACGGCGTCCACGAATGCACTGGCTTTGTTGTCGGCCATTGCAATCGTGTTGACGGTTTCTTCATCCGTTTGCACGCCCAACGAGGCGTTGGATGGAGCATATCGGGTGAGGGTTTGAATGGAATTATTGACCGTGACAATTCCAATCGTCTCAATCGTTCCATCATCGAGCGTGAGATCCAATCGGATGCGCTGATTTCCAAACAACGTCAACACGGGACCGGGTAATTGCTGAAAGTCCGCGTTCGCCTTTTGAATTTGAGGATATAATTGAGGCGCAAGTTCTCCCTGCGGAGTAAACGCGGCATGGATGAATGTGGCCGCGTCCAACGATTCAGCAGAGACGGTTGCTCCCAAAATAAAAATGGAAAATAAGACTAGGATGAATGGTGTGCGCATACGATGATCCTCTCGAATGCATGAGAGAATCTTTTTTTGATTATTAAATCAGGAGGGTGGGGAGAATACCTCCCCTTTCCGACGGGATTAACTCAAAACGCCCTTATCCGGCGAGCATCCGACGAATGGAGGAGATAAACTGGGAGAAGAATCCCACCGTCCCATCCAGCACCGAACGTACTTCGATGCGCGGAGGAATCAATTCATATCGCACGTTTCCCGAATTGATGGCATGTATAAATGAACCGAGTGGGTTTTCCGACCACGCAATCGTGCGGGCGGTTTCTTCGGTGAGTGTTAGTTTCATCGTAGGATTCGCCGGCGGGTGACGCGTAATGGATTCAATGGAATCCGTGGTGGTGACCACTTCGAATGCTTCCGTGCGTCCATCGTTCAGGATTAAGTCCACCTGAATTCGTTGGTTGGCAAAAAGAGCCCGAATGGAACGGGGAATGGTTTGAAAGTGAGCATTCGCTTGAGGCAGTTGGGCGGCGAGCGCGGATGAAAGTTCTCCATTCGGAGTGAAACTAGTGGTGATGATGGATTGAGCATCGGTCCCATCAGCCGAAACCACCAATCCACTTGAAATGATTCCAATGAAAAGCAATACGTGTAACAATCGCATACGAAAATCCCCCGTTTTTTAGCAGTGCGCGTGCGTTTGGATATAAAGTTACTTGTGAAGCGTCGCCATTGCGTGAGAAGAAAGTGTTTGCTCGCCCAATTTAATGTCGAACTGTTCCAAAAACGCTTTCGCTTGCTCGCGTTCAAGCCGACAGCCCGCCGCAATCCGGTGACCGCCGCCTTCTGCAGTTTTTCCTAACGCCACGCAGGTTTCTTTCAGTGCCGCCCCGAGGTTCACTCCATTTCGAACGAGTTCACTGGTGGCACGTGCGGAAACCTTAATGCTTCCGTCTTCATGTCGGGAGAATGCTACAATGGGCTTATCGGTCTTCACGGACCCGCTTCCGTATAGCATTCCCGCGACAATCCCCACAATGGAATCTTTGATTCGGCTTTCGGCGTCGAAAAAATAAAAGTGATTGTATTCTTCTAGTCCCTCCGACTGCATTAATTGAATCCCCTGCGCGAGATTCTGTCGGTGTTCCTGCAGCAATCCCATGGCGCGCGCATAATAATCCCCGCGATCACCTAAACAGACGTGAAAACCAATGGTTGACTGACCGTTTCTGCCACAATTATGTACGACAATTCCATTGGCAATATAGTTATGATTTTTTTCGACTGTTATATCATATACAAACGCCGGTTTATCTTCGATTAATTGAATTTTTTTAACTGTATCCCAATAAATATCAGAATCAATAAACTGCTGCACCTCTTCTAATTTCTTTTTGATTTCAAATATTAGTTTTTCATATACAATAAATCCATTTTCTATTTTCTTTTTGGCATTCTTTCCGGGTTTTTTTCCGTTTTCAATTCTAAGTAGCCAAGCCCGTGAAATTCCGCATTCCTTTGCTATTTTTGCTTTACTAAATCTAAGTGAGTTTGGCAAACGTTTGAAATTTCTTTTATTAACTGCTATTTCAAGTTCTTTAACACGTTGATTATAGTACACCATATATTTCCTAACGTTTTCAATGCTGGGTTGATTTCCTCTTCTATAATAAACAAAATGGGAAGACCATTGAGTCGAAATGCCTAACCATTTCCACAATTGAATAAGTTTTTCACGCACGGGAAGATAGAGTTCGCGAGAATTAATTGGATTCATTTTGAGAGTTCGATTAATCAAAAAATCATTAATCTCTTGCAGAGGAAATCCAATTTCTCGAGCAAAAAGTTGTACATTTGTCCTTCCGCATATTATTATTCGATACTTTAATCCGTCACAATCATCACACTTTTTTTCGATCATATGAGGAATTATTCTAAAGCGCTGCAACAAATAGGCCGTCTGATTTATCATTTTCTCAGAATGGCTTGAAAACTCAACCCCTCCATCTGAAATATTTCCATCCGTTGTAAATAATCCAGAAAGAATCCCTGCAATAAATGGTTTTTCTGCCTCTAATATTCGTGAATCAAATGAAACTATCTTCGATTTGTCTCCTTTTGGGATTCCCATTCGTTGAATAAACATAGAAAGTGTTGTACTGGCCCATTCAGCGTTATAGCAATTAGAGTGATTTGTAATTGTTGGCTTGTTGAGACCAAATTTTTCCTGAAGATAAGAATTAATCTTTCCAAAGGAATAGGTATCGCGAGGTTTTCGATTGAAACAGATATCTATTTTGGTATGTTTAACGCTCCCGTCTCCTGCGATATTACCTAATAGAAAACCCAAATCTCTATCAAATTCAGGAATGCGCATAAAGTTACGGCCCATTGGGACCCTTACCATATTTCCTTTAATCGTGAACTCTTTTTTGTCGAAAAAGTCCCAAAAACTAAGTGGTTTGGAGACATCAGGAATAGATTTTGAAATGGCGATAAAATCTCCTTCTTTCAGATTTTCTGAAGCCATCCAGCTTACATTTCCATTAGAAAGCGTCATTAATTCATGATTTTGAGTCACTGAAACTTTTCTACCTGTTTGTGTAATAATCTGAAAAACGTTCATTCCCTCCGGTAATGGTATTTCATGTTTCCCCACTATTTTATCTCGAATTATTTTTCCATCTTCTACTGAAAAAACATTTTCAGATTCAATATTTTGTATTTCTGTGGGTTTTCCATTAAGGTATACTTCAGTTCCTGGAATAACACACGCATTCAAAACGGTGGAATATTCTTTCGCATCGCGTAGCGGAGAACGCGGATCTTCGTTCAATAAGGTATACACTTCTCCAATCATTTCATTGAGCTTCCATTCAGGAGTGTTATACTCATGCAAATGCATCAACAATCCCGTTGAGAGTATTTTTTTCTCTTCCGGATTCAATTCTTCGTATGATCGCCACCTTCCCTCTCCGGCTTGTAAGGAAAGACCCAATCGATTCAGAAAGCGCGCACAGTTCTCCGGATTGGCGGTGAGTTCGTGTAAAATAGGATTGGTTGAAAACGTAAGGTATTGAATCAGCGGTCGGTAGATGCGTCCATACAATCGTAAATCGGTTTTGACATT
>CAYHGC010000087.1:0-4078 GCA_964356075.1 uncultured archaeon | reverse complement strand
ACAGACGCGAAAGCAGAACTTGAGAGCGCGCAACAAAAAGTATCCCAATCCGAAGCCGATAAAAAACAGCTTTTAGCCATTTCAAAGCAAAAAGAAGTCGCTTACAATAAACTTGCCGCAGATAAGAAAATTCGAGCTGACAGGATTCGTAGCGCCCTGTTTCCCCTTGCCGGTATTTCCCAAAAAATAGAATTCGGAACGGCCCTTTCTTATGCAAACGATGTGAGAGACAAGACGGGAGTCGACCCCGCTTTTCTATTGGCTATTTTGACTCAAGAATCGAATCTAGGCGCAAATGTCGGCCAGTGTTATCTGACGAATCCAGATACAGGCAGCGGAGTCGGCAAAAATACGGGAACGGTTTTTGCCAATGTAATGAAACCGACGCGTGATGTGGCTCCATTTTTGGAAATAACAAATGCGCTTGGGCTCAATGCATTCCAGACCGCGGTGTCTTGTCCTATTGCCGGCGTGGTGGGCTTTGGCGGCGCCATGGGACCGGCTCAATTTATCCCTTCAACCTGGAAGCTTTTTGCAGGACGTCTAAAAGCTATTTTGGGTTATGCCGCTAACCCTTGGTCTCCCAAAGACAGTTTTATGGCTTCCGGAATGTATCTGTCTGATCTTGGAGCCATAGGCAATAGCGCAAGCGCGCAGAATAAGGCTGCTTGCAGATATTATGGCTCCGGAGGAGTATCATGTTCTTACAGCAAAAGCGTTATGAAGCTAAAATCAAGTATTCAATCCAACATAGATTTGCTCTAAAATTAAAATTGTGTTAGTCTACTAAAACGATGAAAAAAGATATACACCCAAAATACGATATAAAAACAAAGGCGACTTGCGCTTGTGGAGCTATTTTTGAAGTTGGTTCCACTATGCCCGCTATTGCAATGGAAATTTGCAGCAAGTGTCACCCTTTCTATACCGGCAATGAAAAAATAATGGATACTGCTGGACGGGTGGATCGATTCAACAAGCGAAAGGCCGCAACTGTCGCAAGAGCGAAGAAATAAATTTATATCAATTTTTTATAAGGTCCTCGGTTCTCTGGGGCCCCGCGCCCCAGCCAGACCATTCTAAAAAATTACATAAACTTATTTCTATTTTTATGAATCTAGATCTAGACGAACTTAAAAAAGATCACCGGACAAATTATCTAGCGACCGCGCTGGAGAAACTTTTGCGTGAGGAAGAACAAGTGCGAGAGATGCTAGCTGGGGATGAAACTTTGCATGAATTGGCGACGAAAGAACTTAAATCTTTACAAGAAGAAAGAGAAAGAATTGAAGCTCAAGTGCAAGAAATTCTTGATAAGGACAAGGAGGAAGAAGAAGCTACCAATGAAGTAGTGCTCGAAGTGCGAGCGGGCGCGGGGGGAGACGAAGCCAGTCTTTTCGCCTGGGAGCTGGCGCATATGTATGAGAAATTCGCGGAAGCGCAGGGCTTCCTCTGGCGGGTGAATTATGAATCAAAGAGCGATTTGAACGGATACAAAGAGGCGAGTTTTGAAATAAAAGGCAAAGATATTTATAACAAGATGCGTTACGAGACGGGCGTGCACAGAGTGCAAAGAATACCAGCGACCGAAAAAAACGGCAGAGTGCACACGTCCACAGCTAGCGTTGCAGTTTTACCAATCAGAAAAAAGGTAAATTTTAAAATTGATCCATCTGAATTTGAAATGGAATATTCGCGTTCCGGAGGAAAAGGTGGGCAGAATGTAAACAAAGTTGAAACAGCCGTGCGGATCATCCATAAACCGACGGGGCTCGATGTGCGTTCTACGAACGAACGAAGCCAATTGGCAAACCGAGAGAAAGCGATGTCTATTTTGACTGCGAAACTCCAGCAACTAGAAGAAGAAAAAGAAGCAAAAAAATACGCCGGTGAGCGCAAGGAGCAAATAGGCACCGCCGACCGATCCGAAAAAATCCGCACCTACAACTTTCCGCAAGATCGGGTGACCGACCATCGTATAAAGAAATCTTGGCATAATCTGCCTAAAATAATGGAGGGGGAGATAGGGGAAATCATCAAGGATCTTCGTTCCGGTGTGGTTGGAGATGAAGCTGAGTAAAATTTGCAATCTATTGACTTTTGGGCACGTTCGTGCTATACTAGAGGGGTAACAAGGGAGCTCTCAGAAAAAGGCTCTTTTGTGTTCGTTGACAATTAAACTCCCAAAAAAGCATCTTTTCGCGTGTGCGACAGGGGTGTATTTATTGGGTATGTGGTTGTCAATGAACGACGGAAGGAAAACTACCATGAAGACAAACTCAGCAAGAATACTAGTCGTGGCGTTCATTTTCATTTTGGCCGGCATGTATATCTGCGCGACCAAGATGCAACAACATAGGCAGGATGACGCAGTCTCGGCGCAAGTCGGGGTCATCCAAATGCCGGCCGAGCCAACCATTCTGCCTCTGCCCCCTGAATCGGCGGCGGAAACTCAGATCGTTGCAAACAATAACTACAAGTTGGTCGTCGGGGCAAACCTGACGGTCAACACGAACCAAAAACTTTCACCGCCGACGGGTTCGGTGGTGATCACAGGTGGTGAAGAACAACTTCGTGAGCTTAGGGAGCAAGCGAGGAAGACTCACTAGAAGTAAACGGAAAAAACAAACAAGCAGAAAAAACCGCACCAAAGGTGCAAAAAACCGAATGAACATTTGCAACATTATCGCTGTCATTGGAATGATGGCGACGCTCATGACGAGCTTTAACTTCAACCTCAACGCCGAAACGGTTTTCGGGTGTGGGTGTCGGACATACGGCTACTCCACAATCACCGGCGAACCTTGCGACAAGAATGTCCCTGGCTCTGGACCGGTCCCCGATCGATTGCCTATTGGCGACGCCACAGACATCAATGCCAATTTCTGGGAACAGGTATCCCAGATCGGCATATTCGGATGGGCGTCATCGAGGATCAACTCGACAAACAACCTCAGATCGGATGCGTGGATCACATATTCACCATCCAACGGGGTTGTTGATGTCGAAGAGGTCTTCGGCATCATTAAGACAAATCAGTTGACCTTGAGTGTGCTTTACCCCAGCGACATGGTCAATCTTCAAGTCGGGCTCTACAACAAAGACGGGGACAATTTGTTCTATGGCTGTAGCGGGAGCCCAATTGTGCCTCCCCGAAACGGCGTCTCGAGCAACTGGCTAAATGTTGTCTTGGAGATGAATTCGGAGAGCTGGATTCCTTTTGGCGACGTACGGTGGTTTGAAATCATTGAACGCGACGAGAACAACAATCCGGTTCGTTACTATTCATCCCAGAAATGGGACATGTGGAACGGGAAGATTCGCTTCCCGAACTACTTTGCCAAGAAATTCGGCGAAATTCGGGTGACTCTCTGTGACGGCACAGAAGTCGCTTACCGCCTAGACAATGGCAAGCAGATGACTCCGACGGCGGTTGTCATGGCTGTCGGAAATGTGTCGGCACTCGGCACGCGGACTTTTCGCGACACGAACCGGGTTCACATTGTTGTGTCGTTGCAGGAGTCCGACCGTGAAATCAATCCAGTTGTCCAGTATTTCGTGCCCGTCACGATTGAAAAAGCAACTATCTCTGGTTTCAGGATTGTGTCAGATGGTGGTGACGGGGTCGCATCAATAGCTCAGATTCCATCGGGAGCGTTCATCTGGCGATATGGTTCACCATCCAGCACTGCTCAATGGGCGGAAATGGTCAACCGTTCGTCTGTGGTCGTTCCCGTCGAACCGGGTCAGTGCTATTGGGTCAAGCTGTCGTTTGATGAATGGCCCATTGGTAATCAATTCAATCCGCCATATCAATACAACGGCGGCGGTGGTGGCGCAGTCACTCCCACCAAGATCGAGGAGAAGTGATTCTCCTGCGCGCTCGGCGTTCCGAGCTGGTCGGAAGACCAATTAAATTTCAATCACGATCAGGTCAGCGGGTTTACTCGCTGGCCTTTTCTTTTTGTAAAAAATTGCTTTTCATTTTAGATATGTTATGATTTTTTGGTAGGGTCTCGTTTAGCGAAACAGAGTTTCTACGTTTATAAATAGTTTTTTGTCCTTTTTATTAAAAAAG
>CAYHGC010000086.1:0-4144 GCA_964356075.1 uncultured archaeon | reverse complement strand
ACCCTGATCTAAAGCTCTGGAGGCTCTTGTGTTACCAGGTTGCACCATGACCCCGAACTTTTTAGAAAACCAAGCGAACAATTGTTCGCTGGCATCGTAAACCTGTTTACGATGAAGTTCGATCAAAAAGCCGAAATGAGGGCTTCTCATATACTTCTTGGAACGCGAGGATTATTAACCTATAACGGGTCGCTTTGCTCATGAATAGGGTGCTAACTCTCTTTTTGATTATTGGAATCGCATTTCTGCTTCCCGTCCACGCCCTCCAAGCGGTAGATGCGGAGAATCTCGTGGTTCAAGGGAACTATTTGGAAGTCGGAGAAAAGGCCGCGGTGTTCAAGGCGCTCCCTGAAACGTCCGGTGGTCAAAAATACTGGGTGGTTTCCATCCTTCAAAACGATTCGGTGCGGGTGGTGATTCCCGTGACGGACAAGGATTCATCCATTGTGGGGAAAGGAACTCTCCGCACCAATCTCATTTCATCCAACATTCTCACGCAACGCATTACAGCGTTGAAAAACGCTTCTACGTGGCTTATGACGCTTCCCACCAGTAACAAGCTCGATGAGCTTTCCAATGCCATTGAAAATGAACAGTTTGATGTGGATATTGTCTCGGAACAAATTGATCAACAATCCCTCAAGGCCAGCGTGGGCGTGTTGAAAGGCACATTAGTCGGAATGTCCGACGATGTAAAGTCCATTTCTCAAAACATCAAAGAATTGAGTGAAAAAGAAACCCTCTTTTTGAACGTCTCGATTGACGCCGGAATCGTCAACAACATTTTTTCAGAATACACTCAAATCTACGATGCGATTGAATCGGTCAAGCAGGGAGCAGCGGAATACGATCAGGATATTTCTCAAATCAAAAACCAAATCGCGTCGCTAGATGGTGTGGATGCGCAGACGAAGTCGCAATTGTTGGGATTGTTATCCCCGCTAGGCCCGAACCAAACCCTTTCGAGTGCCATTTCTCCCTATGCGGATTTGGCCGCGGATAATCGTCAACGACTTTCCACCGAGGTCGCTGCCCTCACGTCCAAAACAAGCGCATTAGAGGCCGAACTCGAAACCCGGTTGTCACGCGTGAAAGCCTATGCTGAACTCTACGGCGAGGATGAATCCCTGGAAAAAAAAACTGGATTCTCGACCCTCAATGAGGCCGCGCAAACCATTTTAGCCGAAGAAAATAAATCTCAATGGGCCGACCAACCCTCCGTGATAAAACTTCAAGGAGCATGGGAGAATGCTGAAGAAGCGTTTGGTAAAAAACAATACGCGACGGCGCTCGATTTAGGGGTGAAGGCCAAAGTCTTAGTGAAACAAATTCATTCCGCAGGAATTGAAGAAACCGTCGATCCTACTTCCCAGGTTTCCGATACGCTCATCACGGGACTCGCATTAGTATTGGGTGGAATTGCTGCTATTTTGCTCATTCGAAAGTTTGCTCAAATGGTGAAAGTCGCCCCCAAAGAGGAATGAGTTTCAATCCCAAAAAATAGAACGAATCCTACCATCCGAATTCCACAATATCTCCGTTTTGAACCACGTAGTCTTTCGCCACACGCTGTCCTTCCGTCTTCGTGCTTCCCCACACTTTAGCCTGTTTCAAATTCTGTACAATATCCTTGTGCACCTGCGCCGCGACGTCCAACACGGTGGCTCCTTTGGGAACCACCAGCGGCATGTGCGTGGCAGGAGGCTGCCCGGGCTTTTTGGTGTAGACGTATACCTTATCCATAATCTCAAACATCAGATCCAATGCTTCTTTTTTTTGCGAATCGGATCCATCCCAGGTTAATACGATCAATCCCTTATCTCGTTTCAATTCCGCAGGTTTTCCGCTTTTCATCACGACCATCATGGTGCGCTTGTACACGAGCGTATCGTCCATGCTCTCTTCAACCGTCTCAAGGGTAGTGGGTTCATTGAGAATCACTTGCACGTTCTGCATCCCTTTCGCTTTGAGATACTGCACCAATTCTTCTTGGGGGATTTTGAGAAACTCTTTTCCCGTGATGGAGAATCCTGGAAAATCAGATGCTGACACGCGAATGTTGGGTTTTTTTCGGTTGAGTAAAATTCCAGATAACGTGAGTTCGTTCGTGAGCACATTGTATTGTTCCATCGCGTGCGCGGAGTCCAACACCAACACGATCGCATCGGCGTTGCGCACCACGGCGAGGATTTCTTTTCCGTTTACTTTCCCTTCGGCACTCCCTTCCACAATAGGGGGTAAATCCACCAATTGTATTTTGGCTCCCTTGAAGTCCATCATCCCAATTTCAGGTTTGGAGGTAATGTACCCGTAATCCCCCGTCGCGTTGGAAAGCCCAGTCATGGCGTTGAACAAGGTTGTTTTTCCCGCGGATGGAAATCCCACTAAGACGATTTGTCCGACCCCGTCTTTTTTGACTGAAATGGAAGGTCCTCCTCCTTTTTTGGAGGCTTGGGTTTTTTCTTTGTCGATTTCGGCTTTGAGCTTGACGATTTTTTTCGTTATTTCATTCTTCATGTTTTCCACGCCCTTGTGGGAGGGGGCTTGGCTTTTCATTTCGAGTAGGGCGGCCAGCTTGTCGGCATTGGTTTTCGCGACTTCGTATTTGGCCAAGGCGTTCGCATACTCAATGGAGACGTTCGTGGTCATATTGTTCAAATGGGGGAAAAAGCCTATAAGAATGGGGGTTGGCATTCCCTAGTTCGAATCCAGGGGGAACGTCAGCGATTGGTTGCCGTCCGAGGAGGCATTTACATCCCCATTCGTATTCTGATCCGCATTCAGCGCCTCGATCAGTTCTTTGCACTTCCCTAATTCAGGATGGAGGGAGCAAAGGTACGGGACGATACTATTTTGTCCGACGAATGAATACTTACAATCGATCACAAACGATGGAGTGTATTTGATGGGGTTCCATTTGTGCATTATTTTGGTGTTGGCAATCAATTCTTGCTCGGCTCCCGAGTTTTTGTCTTGGACGCAGGAAACAAACTGAGCTTGTTTCTCTTTGCTTTTGGCCCCTGCATCAATGATGCATGCTTTCATAAAATTGATGTCAATGTTTCCGTGGAATTGGGCGTTGAAGTAATTGCATTCCGTGTACGGGTCTAAGTATCCTAAGTTGTCCGCGCACACCGCGCCTTTGTTGGTGTACAAGGCCTCTGTAATGAGCTTGAGGGTGTTGCGCTGGTAGAGGATGGGACTGTATTTTACTTTTACTTCCGGAAACTCGGATTTAATTTTGGTGATATTTTGATACGCTTCAATACAGGGTTTACAGTCCCCGTAATCCAACTGCGCTAAAATGGAAATCGTTCCCGGTTCAACGGTACAGGTTTCAGGGGGTGTAATGAATGTCAATAATTTAGGTTGCTTATCCAAAAACAATTCTGGGACGATAATCCATCCCTTTTTGGTTTTGGGGGGATTTTTGATAAACTCTCCTTGCAAGGCTAACTGGATCGTGGCGTTTTGGTCCAACCCCTGTACACTCAACAAAACCGTGGGCGCGTACGTAATGTCAAATTCTTCAATGAGGGCTTTACCCCCCTCGCTGTCCACATCGTACTTCGTGATTTCGTATTTCACATTACTCTCGTCTAATTTGGCGAGAATGGTACTGGTTTGTGGACAATATTGACACTCCTCATCCACGACCAATTTCACTTGCACCGGTTGAATAGTATCCGGCGGCGTGTCCATCGCGGGATTTAATTTGGTGTAAATCAACACCCCCACGATGGCTAAAATCACAATGAGAATGATCCCAATCACCCATGCTCGGTTCACAGGAGGGGTTTCTTTTTCGGCCGATGCAGGAGGGTGGGTGTTCTCGTGAGAATGAGGCGTTTCCCCGGCAGCATGGGCGTGCATGTGTCCAGCGGGGTGGGAATGGTCAACCATACTGTTTTTTTTCATCGAATGGCTTTAAAATGGGCAGGAGAACCAAGCCTATAGGCTTCGCATGGCACACTGGATTGACTTTCACACCCACATCCTGGATTCCCCCCACGTAACGGAAGCCGTGGTTGCTTCTAAAAAAGCGGGAGTTAAACACTGGCTCGTGAATATAGTGGATTGGGATAATTTTGCCCACTTTTCATCCCTGGCGTCGCGGATACCCCTCGCGATGGTGGGATTGGGC
>CAYHGC010000085.1:0-4173 GCA_964356075.1 uncultured archaeon | reverse complement strand
CGGAAATTTTCCCGATCGAGCCGGGTGAGCCTAACTCCCAAACCATCAGTTTGAGTTTATTCCGTTTCCGACCTTAGCAACCACCTCTGCTATTCCCTCGTATTTTCTCGTATTAAAACGTGTCAAAACCCTTTCGCCGGTTGTTTGAATCATGTATGCATATTTTCCCCTTTTTGTATTTCGTTGAGAGTTGTTCTACTCCTTGAATGTGCGTTTTCTCGGATTGTGTGGACTATTCGAGTATTACATGAAAACCGTTAAAAGGGTGGAAACGGTGAATAGTCCTCATGAAAAGTGCTCTTTCCTCGAGAGAAAAAAATGTTTTGATTGAATTAGCTAAAAATTCTCGTCTTTCGGATCGCGAATTGGCAGCCAAACTTCGAACGTCACAGCCAACCGTGACGCGTATTCGAACTAAATTGGTTCAGGAAGGATTCCTCGATCGGGTGTTGATGATTCCCAAAATGGAAAAATTGGGTATTCGACTACATGCCTTTACGTTTGTGCGTGCCCACAATCCGGCGGCTGTAAAAAAAATGTCCGGATGGGCGGGCGAACAACCAGTGGTGTTGTTTGCGTCCGAAGGGGAGGGGTTGCAAAATCACACGTTCGTTCTCGAATCCTTGCACACGGACTTTTCGGAATACACGCAGTTTGTGAAAGGATTCCGAGAAAAATTCGCCGGACAGTTTTCGGACGTCGCTCCCTTTTTGGTGGATTCCAATTCTATTTCCAAATTTTATCATTGGCATACTCTCATTGAGGATCGCGTCAATAAACTCAAAACGGTTGAATGGGGAGAGAAGAAACTCTCGCGCGGAGAACGATTCAAGCAGGCACTTTCGACATTACCTAATCCTTTGGGAGGAATTTCCAACCCCCTCAAAGCGCGCGAGGTCAAAGAAGAGAGTGATGAAAAAACCGATAAAACCAAAGAATGAAGAAAATTTTACAGTAAGTCTTTTTCTTCGTCCGGAGTCAATAAGTTTCGCGTGCCGAAGCATTCGGGAAAAATAGGGCAGCTCCAAAAGGCGCGTTCTTTTCCGGTTTTGACCATCATGGGTCGGTCGCATTCAGGACACGTGGGGGTTTTGGTGGGTAATGATAAGTGGGTTTCGCATCCGGGTAATTGAAAATTGTTTTCTCCGGTGGCTTTCTTTCCGCACACCACACATTTGAGGGTCTTCGTGACCATTTTGGTGCTTGATTTCCCGACCCCAATCATATCACTAATTATCGTGAAAAGGTGTTTTAAATCGGTCGTTGTTTTGGAAGATTGTCTCCTTTTCCCATTTAAAGAGTTTCATCTTTTTTTCTAGCATGCCTGCATCCATTTCTCATTCGTTGCTCTCGCCGCCCAAAAAAGCCGTGGTGTTTTCCCTGGAGGATGTCCTCATTCCCGGTCCCAACGATGGAACCGTGGATGCCAAGCAAGTCCAGTCGCTCTTGAAGTCCCTTCAATCGTATGCTAAAAAAAACAAACTCTTAGTTTTTGTCATTTCCGGCTACACGCGTCTCGTGTGTGATGAAAAACTTGGTGAGTTTGGTTTACGTTCCTTTTTTGCTCCTGAAAACGTGTACGCGGTGGACCGGGAGTATTTGGATAAAATGGCGGAGGTGGACCGTTCCCTCTACGATGCGAAATGTCAGGATAACCGCTTCTGCAAAGACGAGTATTTTCGTCAAGTGAAACTCCTCGAACTCATGGAAAAATACCGCTTGGCGCCCGAACACGTGCTATTAGTAGGACATGATTATTGGTTTGATGGATTTTACACGCGTCGCTTTTCCAAAGTGGACGTGGTGTTTATCTCCTCGGCTCTTTCTTCGCGAGGTAAAAAACCCGAGGAGCACCTTTCGGGGTTGTGGTATGCCCCTCGAAAGTGGGCGCCGATCAAAAAGATCATAGAAGGCAAGGCAGTTGTTCCAAATTACATGCCCCTGGATACGTATGTCAATATCACGATGACCGGGGAACTGTTCGGAAGCAAAGGACTTCCAGGACTTAAACGGGTGATTATCGAGCGCAAGACCAAAGGTCCCACTGATTTCACCGCCATTACTCCAAAACCTTAGTCAAACGACGAAAAGTCAGGGCCGACGGAAGGGGGTCGGTTTCCTTTTGATCGAGGCAGCCTCTTAAACCTTCACGACTATTACCATGAATCATTAATTCCGTGGTTTTTTGAATGAAAAGTCCGTTTGCCATCGATAAAGTCCGTGCCCGGTCCATTTTTGACTCGCGAGGGGTTCCCACGATTGAAGTGGAAGTTCTCTCCGGCACCTTCATTGGACGCGCCTCCGCCCCTGCGGGAGTGAGCAAGGGTCGGTTTGAAGCCCACGATCTCCGCGATGAAGAAAAAGCATTCTCCGGAATGGGCGTCACGAAAGCATTGAAGTCGGTTAATAGTTCCATTCACGGCGAGCTCAAGGACATGAATGCCTGCGCTCAATCCGAAATCGACAAAGCGATGATTGACTTGGATGGTACCCCCAATAAATCCAAATTGGGAGCGAATGCCATGATTGCCACCTCGATGGCCGTTGCTCGTCTCGGGGCACAATTACAGGACAAGCCGTTGTATGAACATATTCACTCCATGATTCCGCAGGGAAAATCCAAAGGGGTTTCCTTGCCCATGCCCTTTGTCAACATGTTGAACGGGGGAAAGCACGCCGGAAACGAGTTGCCGTTTCAAGAATTTTTGATCGAACCGCAGAAAGCCAAGTCGATGGCGCACGCATTGCAAATGACATCCGAATTATATCAGGGATTGAAAGCCCTCATTCACAAAAAGTTTGATGCCCGCGCAACGAATGTGGGAGAAACGGGTGGATTTGCTATTCCCACCAACGATGTTCGCGTCGCACTCGATACGATTATGGAAGCCGCAAAAGAATTAGGATATGAGAAACAAATCAAAATGGGTCTCTCGATTGCTGGATCCCATATTCGACGCAAAGGCGTGTATCACGTGGAAGAAAAACCACTGACCCACCGACAGTTGGTCAACTATTATGCGAATCTCGTCGCGCAATATCCTATTTCCGTGTTAGAAGATCCGTTTGCCGAAGATGACATTCAGGGATTCCAAGGACTCGTTTCGCGATTAGGAAATACGCATTCCATTGTCGGAGACGATTTGCTCGTTTCATCCCCCACGCGCATTAAACGCGTGTTGGATTTGAAGGCCTGTAATGGACTCGATCTCAAACCCAATCAAGTGGGAACGATTACCGAATCGGTGGAAGCCTTTACCCTCGCGCGCGACGCAAAATGGACGGTTATTGTAAGTGACCGTGCCGGCGAAACCGAAGATTCATTCATTGCCGATTTAGCCGTTGGAATTGGTGCGGATTATCTGAAAGCCGGAAGTATGGCACGCTCCGAACGCGTGGCTAAATACAATCGCTTAATGCAAATTGAAGAAGAGTTAGGAAAGAAAGCGGTTTTGAAGCGCTAATCGTTTCCTCTTTTGGAAAGTTTTCCCTCTTTATTTAAATTGTATGGCGGGACTGTTATTGTATGAAAGCAACGAAGACCGTAATAATGGTTAAAAAAATGGACCAAGAAATAGCAACCGATTCAACATATAGGGCCGTAATGCGTGGTTTGGAAGATCTTCGCAAAGGAAAACTGGTCGTTTGGCGAACACGATCTAAATAATCTTCATTTCTAATAGCTTTTTTCGTGTATATTCTTTGTGATTTTCTAGTTGAATGAGGATTTCACTGATTATCTTTTGCTGGATTTTTTTATGCCCTACATCTACTAACAAGACGGTTTTCCATTCTCTATAAACTAAAAAATACAATCGATTTCCATTCATTTTTTTCTCGCGGAAAAACCAGTATCCTGCTAATGGTTTTCCCACCATTTCTCCTTTTTCGCTCAATTGATCCAATAGCCGGTTGATCCGTTGTTTTTCTTTCTCGGTTGAATGGTAATACTTTTCTTCAAAATTGGTGAATGAAATGACCGTATAATAACTCATTTCGAAGCAAACTTGTCGATCGAATTATATATCTAGGGAAAACTTTCCGAGTCCAATTTCAAGCGATCACTTCCACAATTTCTTATCTTTCTTGGGGAAATTACCCGGTTTGAGAATGCTTGGTTTTGGATCGCTAATTTTTCCTTTCACGATCTTATATTTGGGAGCGCAAAGATCG
>CAYHGC010000084.1:0-4181 GCA_964356075.1 uncultured archaeon | reverse complement strand
CCGTTTCACTATTCGAAGGTCAATTGGGATTTTAACCCTGGCCTTTTTTGGGATTACGGGACCCTTCTTCCATCGTCCACAAGCATTCCTTTCTTTTTGAGTGCGGCCTTGAGTCCACCGATGAAGGATCCCGTTTCGAGGAGCTTTTTCACTTTTTCATTTAATTCCAATTGTAGAGTGGAACCGTTTCCTTTTTGGGATTCCTGAAATAAGGTATCGATATCATGCGGATATAGATTCCCTGATCCTGCAATGGTAGCCGTGGCACCTGCTTTTTCTATGCCGAGGGAGATGAACGTATCTTCTCCCACGATAACAAGGGAGTCAGGTGCGACTTTTTTCCATTCGAATAATAGTTTTTCATCCCGTGAAGAGTCCTTGATTCCAATGACGCTTTTTTTATTAACCATTTTCTGATATGTTTCAGGAGTAATGGAACTGCCTGTAATGCGTGGGATATTGTATCCTAAAATGGGAAGTGTGGTTGCTTGTGCAAGTGAATGATAGAATAAAATGATTTCATCTTGACTTTCCGTGCGCGGAGGATACGCGAGAGCAGCATCACATCCGACTTCTTCGGCAAATGTTGCGATTGAAACTGCTTCATCCAATTTTTGGGTTCCTGTTGCCACAATTATTTTGAATGGATACGAACGCGTGCGATAATCCACCACCGTTTGAATCAGAGTTTTCTTTTCATCTTCGGATAAATACAATCCTTCTCCCGTTGTTCCACACACCACAATCCCTTTAACCGGTGCGGAAAGAATCAAGTCTAACTGGTTTTCGAAACTGTTGAGGTCGACTTCATCCTGAATGGTAAATGGAGTAATAATGGGAATAAATACGCCCGAATCCGTTTTTTGAAGCATGAAGATCACTCAAAATAATAGTCTATTGAAAAAAAGCACTAGTCTTTCCAGTGCTGATCAAACGTCGTTCGAAGGGTTTGGGCGAGGGGTTTGTTTTCCGGCCAAATGGCGAAATGATACTCGGGTCTTTCCTGCGCGAGATCGGACATCATCATGATGACTTTCTTCCCATCAATCACATACGCATGTAATCCATGATTTCCGTTGCGCACGTGCATATTTTTTCCCATTTTTCGCGCGGTTTCGATAAACGATTCAGGGTGTTCTCCGACGAATTTAACGGTGACGTTGCGTTCCGCGGCGCGGTGCAAGGAATCATGTAACAAGTGATGATGCACATCGAGTTTAGTGAGTCCGTGTATTTCACTTTGTGCGCTATCCATTTCTTGAGCGAGTATTTTGTAAAAGTCGGTGCGGGATTTAACTTTCAATACTTTTTCTTCCGAAGACGAATCTATTCCGATCGTGGTTTCCATTTCGGTTCCAATTTTTTCGGCTCGTTTTCCCCATTCAAATAATTCGTTTTGCTTGTCGCTCAATAGTTTCTGAAACACTTCATTGGGTCGCATCGCACGATACTTTTTAGGTCGAGAGAATATTTTGACAGCAAGCCCTTTTTCCACGAGACCATCCAACACGTCATAGACGCGCGTCTTCGGCACTTGGGCCGCGCGCGCCACTTCCGGAGAATCGGCTTCTTTTAATGTAAAGAGGGTCGCGAGCGTCCGGGCTTCGTATTCCGTGAGTCCGAGCTTGGCGAGGAAATCCCCTAAATCAGCGTTCATTTTATTACTCCAGAAAGTTACCTACACTAGTGTTGGGTCTTGCACACTATATAAAGGTCTCTTGGAGGACGCATGAAATAACCCTAATGGGGAGGGTGCCCCATCGCACCCCCGCCGGGTTCCTGTCCAAATCCAAGGAAGTCTCGGGCAGCGGTGACAAGTAACGTGCCCCCGATTAAGGTGAGGATGACGGATAGAAACCACAGGGAAGTGAAAATGTCTCCGTATTTGAATACCATAAAGTAGACCATGACGCCCGTCACCAGTAATGTTAGGGTTCCCGTCCCCTGCAGCATTTGCGCCACAAACGAATAAATGGCAAATATCAGCACGACTTTGTACACGATATCCACCTGCGGCACAAACGCTTTGATGATCAGCGGCAGCAGCATGATGAGGACAATCAGAAACAGGACTCCTAACAACAGATTTCCGCGCGCATTCATGTTCATTCGTCATCGTCTCCGTTCATCATCGCGTCCACGTTCTTGGTTTCCGCCTCGGCGTTGGCGTGCATATTCTGCACGTTGGCGTTGTAAGAGTTCGTTTCGCGTCATCTGATGATGCAGGCCCCGGTCTCCCTGATGTTCCGGTCCACCGCGTTCCATTTCTTCTTCTCCTTCTTCGTATCGCTTTCCGGCGTGTTGTTCGTACTCAGGTCCCCCCTGTTGCATCTGGGGAGGAGGGGTCGGTCGCTTTCCTGCAAACATTCCCCCAATGTTAAACAGCGGTTTGGTAAATGCGTGCATGAACGACAAGTCCACGAGGATATGTAACACTCCAAAGATGGCGAGCAAATACAAAATGAGTGCGCTCCCAAAAATGGTCCAGAAGTCAAATAACAAAAACGCACAGAGTCCGATGATCAACACCAACGAAAGAATAGGGTGTTGCACGTGGGATCGGACAAATGAATAGATGAACAGCATTCCCACGACTTTCAACAACATGTTGATGTCAAAAAAAAACGAGGTGATCTGAAACAATACCAAGAGGGTCGTGCTCATACTCCTTGTGTGGTACATTTTGACTAATTAAAACCCCACTCGTTATGTCGATAGAGGAGTGGTTTCGATGCAGGCGTGTTGGGAATCGATTTCATTCCATTGATTCACGATGCTCGTCTGTCCTTTTTGCGCATACAACGCCAGGGCATTCCACACAAACCACGCACTCACACCCGTATCTTGGATGCACACCGATTGGTTGGCGACCAAATCAAACACGTCCTGGATGGAATCAATGGCCAAGCTCTCATTGTTATAGTTCAAGTTGAGTGTCCCGTCCAATATTTGTCCGGAGGAATAGGACGCATAGTTGCTTGTCAGGAAGTCCACGTTGGGGGATGCGGAAAGGATGGAATAGTCTCCCGAAGTAGGGGTGTAGAAAATGCTCTCCAAATATTCATTTCCGGTCGTGGTTACGACCGGCCAGTCGAGCGCATACACGAGTTCCCAGTCCGTGCGTTTGTCTTCTAATTTTCCCGGTCGATCGGGGGTAAAGGTAAACACCTGGTTGGAGGGAACGCCCGAATAATCCAAGCATGCCGGAGAGCCATTCCAGAGCGCCAGGTTCTGTCCCGTCTGAAGAGGGTGTCCTCCTTCGGCGACTTGATAAAACACGCTAAACGGATTGTCTCCGTTGGTATGTTCCACGCGCATCATGACGGGAGTCGCAATCGACGGGGAAAATATCAGCGCATTTCCACCCGTTCCCGTGGGGGTGGTGACATACAATACGCGTCCTCGCGTCTCAGGTATCGTGTTGAGTGTCTTGAAGTCCGTGGGGTTGGAAATGGCGAGAGTAGAATACGTGTTGCCCGTCGTGTTGGCATACGTGATCACCGGTTCGTCATTCAGATGAATCGTTCCATTTTGATTGATAAAATTCAGTCCATATCCCTCTCGATCAAACTGATCCTGGTTGATTCCCACCTGTCCGTCGAAGGGTAATCGATAGAACGGAGAATTGGGAGACGGATGACTCAAATGGAGGAGGTTGATTTCGACGGTGATGTTGGGTGTTCCATTCTCTTCGAAGAATTTCCAATCATCTCCATCCACGTCCACGTCAATGTCGACGTGGTATCGTCCGGACGCCGGGATGGTGGTTCCGTCAAAGTATTTGTTTCGAAAAACTAAAACGGGTGATTCGCCGTAGAGTTTAGCATACCCAGGAAAGGAGCTCGATCCCTTGAACCAATAGGGAGCATCCGCGAAGCTGGTTTGAGAATAATAGTGTTTGAAGTCTTTCTCAAAGTCGGCCGAATACCCGTCTTGGATCAGGTTGGCTTCGTAGTGTAACAATCGATTAAGCGCATCAATCGATGGAACTTCGGCGGTGAATTTCACATCGTCATCGTTGACAAATTCCCCAAACTGTTCGTCCGTGGCATCCGTCCATTCATTGATTCCGGGTTTTCCTCCGATCGATGCCGTGGTTTTAGGTTGATCGGGGCAAAGGGGGGATGGATCATGCTGATACGCTCCCACGTCAATTCCAAAGCTATGCATCCCAATGAGAG
>CAYHGC010000083.1:3716-4207 GCA_964356075.1 uncultured archaeon | reverse complement strand
AATCGGAGCGTCCGAGCGAGGGTGGTTTCCTCATTAAATGCTGGAATAATAATGACAACACGCGAGGTCATGGAAGTGGTATTTTCTCCATCCCTCTTAACTGTTACGGCACCTCTTACTGTTCGAGTCATTTACCATTTTCTTTTTAACTCGATTAACTCCCACAATAGTTAATGAAACCTCATTCCCCTATCGACGTTTCAGTCGTCGTCTGCACGCTCAATGAAGAAAAAAATATCGAAGCGTGTATTGCCGCGTTGCGAAATCAGGATTTCAACGGAACGTATGAAATCATTGTCGCGGATGGTCCATCTACTGATCGAACGCGAATGTTGGCCAAGAAGCTCGCGGATAAAGTCGCCACGGAAACCCGCACTGGGATTGCCCGCGAGAGACAAGCCGGTGCCAAGATTGCTAGCGGTAAAATTATTGCGTTTACGGATTGTGATTCAGCAACGCCCAACGAATGGGTGCGACGCATTCACGAAACG
>CAYHGC010000083.1:0-3706 GCA_964356075.1 uncultured archaeon | reverse complement strand
CGAAAACGATGATCAGCTTTCGATGATTTATGGACCGGTGTTTTATTCCGACGTATCCAAACAGGAACAATTTCTCTCTACGTTTTTCATGCCTAAATTCTTACGCATCATGAGCATTCTGCGTATGCACAATCCCATTGGAAGTAACATCGCCATTCGAAGAGAAGTATTCGAAAAAATAGGCGGGTTTAACGTCGACTACATCACGTGCGAGGATTTGGATTTAGGAAAACGAGCCAGTAAACACGGACCGATGAAGTACATTGGAAACCTCCACCAATTCGTCTCCGCTCGACGCGTGCGAAAGTGGGGATACTTGCGCTACATTGGATTCCACTTGTTTAATGGAGTCCGGTACCATTTCACGGGCAAAGCCGCCCAACACTACGAGGATATTCGTGAGTAGTGCAGTTAAAAATGAGGAAATGGTGAATTCACCTATATGCGCATCGCCTTTTTCACCGATTCATTCTGGCCTCAAATTAATGGGGTAACCACGAGTATTTGGAACACATGCGAAACGCTCGCAACGCAGGGACATCATTTTATTATTTTTGCACCGAAACCGAGTCCGTTTCCTGCCAACCCTCCTCATCACCCTCACATTCAATTGGTCTGGCTCCCGAGCAAGCCCTTACCCACCTACACGGATTATTTGATCGCGTATTCGTTCTCCAAAGACGCCCAAAAAGCATTTGATGATTTTGGAGCCGAATTGGTCCACATTCACACCCCGTTTTATGTGGCCAAAAAAGGAATTGAACTCGCACGTAAAAGTAAAATTCCCGTGATTGGAACATTTCACACCGTATTATCGGAGTTTCTGCAATACATTCCCATTCCTACGATTCAGCACAATCCCATCATGAAAGAATTAACCTGGAAGTACATTCAGTATTTCTATGGAAAATGCGACCTGGTCACGACTCCGACTGAAATATTAGCTAAAGAACTTCGTTCGCACGGATTCCAAAACGTCCACGTGATGAGCAACGCGATTGATTATGAGTTATTTTCAAAGGCTAAAGTCAAAAAAGCTCCAAAGAAGATTACCATGATCTATTACGGACGTATTTCGTTCGAAAAGCGAATCGATGTGGCGATTCAAACCCTTTTTTTGGTGCGAAAGAAACACCCGAATGTGGAATTAACCGTTCTGGGAAGCGGTCCTGCTGAGGCATCGCTTAAAGAGCAAGCGAAAGAATATGGGATTGCTCCTTTCGTTCATTTTCCGGGGCCGTTTCATGGTAACGCACTCGCCCGGCGAGTGAAATCCCACGATATTTTGTTTGCTCCTTCTCCTATGGAGACGCAGGGGTTGTATGTGTTGGAAGGAATGGCAGCCGGATTGTGTGTCGTTGGATGCAATTCTCGCGCGATTCCCATTGCGGTAGGAAAAAACGAACGCGGATTGTTGTTTGAAAATGGGAACGCGGAAGATGCGGCTGAAAAAGTGAATCAACTGATCCAAAATCCTACTAAACGGAAAAAACTCACATCGGCCGGAAAGAAATGGGTCCGCCAATATGGGCGAAAACGAATGGCGAAAGAATGGATGAAACTCTACGAATTTACCGTGAAATAATACGTTACGGTTTCGCGTTTTTCCAAAGGAGTTCGAAACTATTTCGATAACTTTTGGCCGCCAACTCACTTGTAATGACTGTTGCAATCGGGACTTGCGCCCATGTCACA
The DNA here is from genome assembly GCA_964356075.1 of uncultured archaeon. Lineage (GTDB taxonomy): Archaea > Iainarchaeota > Iainarchaeia > Iainarchaeales > VGJJ01 > VGJJ01. The sequence goes on along the minus strand of CAYHGC010000083.1, from coordinate 2,011 downwards.
TATGCCACTTGATCTCCATACGCAAAGCTGTGGGTAAATGGAGCGTATTTGTCGGGAATGAATCTAAATTCTGCAACGCCAATTTGCACTTCGGTTGTACCTCGCCCGGATTCATCTAGAATGACGCGCGGTTTTACACCACGTTCAATTTTTCGTTTTTGAAAGGATATGAAATCGTGTTTCATGGTTTCGAAAAAGGGACCGTGGGGACCCATTGCGACATAGTCTGGAAAACGAAGCATGTCGGAAAGAATGGATTTGATTCCTTTCTTGCCCCGATACATAGCTGCATCCTCAGCAGGTTGCCCATATTCGTCATACATTTTTATCAACTCGGGGACGATCTCACTAGCCGTTTCTTCCATATTTTTGGCTCGGTCAATCAATTTGGAAGGATGAACAGGCTGGAATGTTTTCCGATTGGACTCAATAACATGTGTAACTAATCCCTTTTCGATCAATCGTTCGAGAGCATCATATGTGGTGGTTCGATTCAACTGGGCCGCTTTGCTAATTTTTCCGGCGTGAACGTGCCGCATTCGGAGGAGGGCTACATATGTTCGGGACTCGCTTTCGGTTAAACCCAGCTCCTTCAGGCGATCAATGTTCATCCCATTAGGAGATTCAATCCGAATAAAAACATACCATTTTGTTGTTGGTTTCCTCACAACATAAACTCATTAATGAGAAGAATACATAACTTTGTCAGGTGATCGTGTGAATGCCGCGCAAGGATTAATTATAGGTTTCGTCGCCCTTCTTCTTATTGGGGGCATTTTCCTCTTCTCCGGCGAGGCCACAAATAACACTACTGTTCGCGTGGGTTATCTTCCTATTTTGGGCGATTTGCCCGTGTTTGTCGCACAAGAAAAGGGCTTTTTTGAAAAAAACAGCGTTCAAGTGGAACTCATTCGATTTGAGTCCAGTAATCTTGCCGTTGAAGCCCTCGTGCGGGGAGACATTGATGTGTTGGGAGAAGGTTCTATTGTTCCCGTCCTAATTGCCGAACAAATTGATCCCGGTAATATAAAACTCATTTCGTATTTGGACATCGTGTCCGAAACGCCGTTCGATCAACTTATCGTCAAAAGCGATTCTTCCATTTTGAACCTGAATGGTTTAGCTGGAAAAAAAATAGGAGTTTTTCCTGGAAGTACTTCTGCTGCTTTACTTCGACATTTTTTGGAACAGAAAGGAGTCGACGTATCAACGATCACGTTTGTTCAGCTTCCTCCGTCCAACCAGCTGCCTACGCTGGAAAGCGGAAGCATTGACGCATTGCTTTCATTCGAGCCCACTACGACCATTGCATTAGAATCCGGTTCGTATACGTCCATCTATGGGTCCGTATTTGCTTCTCTGCTCAATCACAGTCCGCAGGGAGCAGGAATGATGTCAACCGCGTTCATTCAAAAAAATCCCATTTTAGCTCAACAGACCGTGCATGCATTTGATGACGCGATTGAATACATGCAAACGAATGAGCAGGATGTACGTGAGACTGTTATTCCTAAGTATTTCAAACTCTCTCCTCAAGTCTCACAGAAAGTGCAAATCACCCACTCCATTTCATCCGATGAAATGGACCCTTCTATTGTGCAGGCTTTTGCAAACTTGCTTACCGAGTTGGGAGAGTTGCCCCACGCGGTGAATGTAAATGGATTATTATTTTTGCAATAAATTGCGATTTTCGATTTGGAAGGGATGTAGATGAAGAATAAACCTGCGCCGTTTCTCCGCGCAACAGATCTGACTTACAGCTATGCACAAACGAACGGAAGGTCGGTGGAAGTACTGGATTCCCTTTCCTTTTCGATCGATGAAGGAGAATTTATCACTTTTTTTGGACCTAATGGTAGTGGCAAGACAACCGTTCTCAATCTCCTATCGGGAATTGATCAACCAACATCTGGAACAATCACCATTAATGGGAAAAATCCAGCAGAAAATAAAGATGGATTCGTTTTCCAAAATTATAACTAAAGTATGTACCCTAGATCGGAAGAGAACA
>CAYHGC010000082.1:0-4275 GCA_964356075.1 uncultured archaeon | reverse complement strand
GCCGGATTAATAGATGTAAATGTTTTCGTCATACCACTTTCACTCGCAATTTCATGCCTCGGCGTTTCAATTCATGGACGAATGGTTTTACGGGAACCGATAATTCCGGAGGAAGCACGCCGTGAATTGTTATTTCTTCTTTTGCGAGCATCTGCGCAACAATCGAAGGAGGAACCCCTGTGTCGACGTCTCCTGCGCCCGCACCCCAACGTGAATTGGACTTAAACAAGCCCTCTACATAGACTGTTTTTAATTTTCCATTAATGGTTCCTTTTGCAAACGATCGAAGCATTTCGATGTCATGCGGTTTCACGTTGGGTTTGGGTAATTGTGCTAGTACTTTGGATGTGAAATCAATGTTCTCCGGTTTAGCTAATCCAATTTCAACCAAGAATGAAATTTTTTGTTCAAAATCGTCGGGGAAGGAAATCTGAAACGTGCATTCGCGAATACCTGGTTTGTATTTGGGAAGTGTAGCCACTTCGGAATGCAATGTGGCCATGACGGTTTGTTCTCCGATCTTTCCTCCGAAATCTTCTTTCGTTTTCAACGAACGTGCGGCGATTTGTTCAAACTTTCCTTGATGAAAAATCATCGGAGGAAACGAATGTTCTTCCAAAACCGTCTTGGGAGAATACGGAAAATAAATCACGGGAGGATTTTTGATCACCGTAAAATCTTTTCCTCCGACGCGACAATGAACTTCAGAAACTTTATTCAATTTGTCCATCGCCATCTTGGCGAAAATATTAGTAACGCCTGGAGCGGCACCCATTCCCAGAATGGCCAGCAATTTCTTCTGTTTGAATTTTCCATGCAGTTTCAACTGCTTGCGCGTCATGTGAAATAATCCGCCTAAATCAAGATAGTGACAGTTGGCAAGAAGGCATGCGCGCATTATTTTTTCATTTAATTCATACTGCACCGCGTTGACACAGACATCGGCGCCTTTCAATGCGTGAGCGGTTTGACGAATATCGTTTACATCGGCTTCAACAAACGTAACATTATCAGCATGCAAGGTTCGAATGAATGCATTGGCTTTTTTGGAATCGCGACCCGCAATCACAATGTTCATTTTCTTGGCATATTGGGCTAAATCCATCACAATGATCTTTCCCATCGCACCATAGCCGCCTAAAACGACGATCTTTCGTGTTTTTGATGAACCTTTTGAAAAAGGTTCGCGCACATTCTTGGACAGATCACGCTTTGCCATGCAATCGCTCCTATTTCTTCCCCGCAACCGTATAGTGCCAGGGTTTGATGGTTTTGCGGGTTAAATCCACATAGATATGTTTGAGTTGCGTGTATTCTTCCAAGGAATGAACAGACAAATCGTGCCCCGAACCGGTTTGCTTGTACCCCCCGTGAGGAATTTCTGACACGAGGGGGCCATGTTCGTTAATCCACACTTCGCCGAAACGCAATTCTTGTGCAATCCGCATCGCGCGTCGACCGTCTTCGGTCCAAATGGAAGAAGCGAGACCGTATTTGACATCGTTCGCTGCGCGAATCAATTCCGCTTCGGATTTGAATGTGAGAATGCTGATGACAGGTCCGAATATCTCCTTTTGTGTTAAATCCGAATGCTGTTTAACATTCGTGAAAATGGTAATCGGTGCAAACCATCCACCAGGGATTTCACTTTGGAATACTTTTCGCGCGCCCTGCTTGGGAGCATTGTGGATGAATCCCATGACTTTGTCAAACTGTTCTTGACTCATCATCGGACCTAAATCGGTTTCTTTACTCAACGGATTTCCCATTCGCACTTTATTGCAGCGTTCAATGAGGGCTTTTACAAATGCGCCATGAACTTTCTCATGTACATACATGCGCGTCGCGGCCGTGCAGTCCTGCCCTGAATTAATGAGTCCGCCGATTAATGCTCCCTGCGCAGCCTCTTCCACATTTGCATCTTCTAATACAATGAATGGAGCTTTTCCGCCTAATTCTAAATGAACCTTTTTCACGTTCGTGGAAGCCATTTCCTGTATTCGCTTTCCCGTTTCCGTGTTACCCGTAAATGCAATCATGTCCACTCGTTCACTTAGCGCGAGCGTTTCACCGACTTCTTTTCCAGAACCGGTTACAACATTCAAAACACCTTTTGGGAATCCAATCTTTTCCGCAGCCGAGGCAATCTCCAATGTGGTGAGGGGGGTTGCGCTGGCGGGTTTCAAAATAATCACATTCCCGGCTGCAAGTGCGGGGCCGATTTTCCAACAGGCCATCATGAAGGGATAATTCCACGGGGTAATGGCTGCCACCACCCCAATGGGTTCGCGTTTCAAAATAGAAAATCCAGCCGGCTTGTGCTCGCCGCGCTCATCAAACGCGGAATAGTTTCCTGCGGTTTGATTCTGCATCGTGCGCGCGGCGCCAGCAAAAAAGCGAAGATTGTCAATTCCAAATGGAATGTCTCCATCGTGGGCCATTTTCCAACTCTTTCCTTGATTGGAACTTTCTAATCGCGCTAAATCTTCGGTGCGCTTTTCCAATTCATCTGCGAGTTTCAATAACCAACCCGCGCGCGCTCCCGGAGTCATGCGGGGCCAGGGCCCTTTATCGAACGCCTCGCGCGCGGCATCAATGGCCTTATTGGTTTCTTTTTCCGAGGAACGCGCTACTTTGGCCATGACTTTTTGGGTGTAGGGGTTTACCACATTCATCGTGTGGTGGGATTGAACCCATCTCCCTCCAATGAAGTTTCGGTGCGTTTTCATACAGCGATTCGGGATTTCAGGCTTAATAAATTGTGTTTGAATGCCGCTTCTCCCAAACCTTAAAATACCCCGAAAAGATGTTCAAGGAATGAAGCCCTCCCCCGAGACGTTTTCGATTGAAAAATCACTCAACCTGTTTTCACGTTCCTCGAAAGTGATTCCGGCGGGAGTGGGAAGCAATGCGCGACTCATGGACATTGAGATGTGTCACCCGTATCAGGCGTGCACCTTGTTTGCCAAAAAAGCCCACGGGGCCTATTTGACGGACGTGGACAACAACACGTACATCGATTATCGCCTCGGATTTGGTCCCGCGATTTTAGGACATTCTCATCCTGCGACGGTGAAAGCGGTGAAAGATGCGTTGGAAGGGGGATTTGTTTACGCGCTTGATACTGAAAAGGAAATCAGTGTGGCGGAAACGATTCGCAACATGGTTCCGTGTGCCGAAATGGTACGTTTCACCAACTCCGGAACCGAATCCACGATGGCGGCGATAAAAGTCGCGCGCGGATTTACAGGAAAAAAGAAATTGTTGAAATTTGAAGGGCACTATCACGGATGGCACGATGCAGTGATGGTTACTCCCAATCACACGCCGTTTGATATTCCTAAAGGACGGATGTTTTGGAAATCGCGCGAAATTCCACAGGAGGTTCGCTCCCTTACCCTCACGGCAACATTCAATGACTTCAACGGGTTTGAAGAAAAAATAAAACGAAACCACAACCAACTCGCGTGTGTGATCATGGAACCCATTATGGGAAACGCATCCGGAATCATGCCCGATCCTGGATTTTTGAAACATGTGCAAGAGGTCTGCACCAAATATGGAGTTTTGCTTATTTTCGACGAAGTCAAAACCGGCTTTCGCGTCCATCCGGGTGGAGCACAATCATTGTACAAGGTCAAGCCGGACATTGCAACGTTTTCCAAGTGTATGGGAAATGGTCACCCGATTGGTTGTTTTGCTGGAACCGAAGAGATCATGAGCGTCATCGGACCGAAGAAAGTAGCGCATGGCGGAACCTATTCGGCGAATCCGGTTTCATTAAGCGTATGCGAAGCCACATTACGCGAGATTCGTAAAGAATCTAATCAGGAAAAGTTTACATCATTTACGAAGAAGCTCATGAATGGAATGAGTTCGGTCTTGAAGCAGGAAAATGTTCCCCATTTGATGAGCGGCCATCCGCGCATGTTCCAATGGTTGCCCACCAAGAAAAAGAAAATAGACCACTATCATGATTTGGAACACGTCGATACCGATATTTTCTCTCGCGTTCAGTTTGAATCCCTTCGACGCGGGGTCATGTTTGATGTGGACTATCAAGAAGTGATTTTTTCATCCTTTGCGCACGGAAAAAAGGAATTGAATGAAACCCTTGACACGTTTTCTACAGCAGTGCAAACTGCCAAAGCCGCTAAACGAACCCGCATTGATAATCCGATGGGTAGAAGTAAATAGGTTATTTTTTTGATTCGCTTTTTTCTTTTTTTATTTCAACAAATCCATGGAAGGATGAACGATCGTCACATTTTCCGT
>CAYHGC010000081.1:3219-4324 GCA_964356075.1 uncultured archaeon | reverse complement strand
TAATCAATTTTATCGATTTCATCGAAAATATCCTTGGTTTTCTTCTCGAGCTTGTTCAACCCCTTTTCGCTTGAGGATTGAAGCTGAGTCACGAGCAGCAACACCACTGCTACTACGGCCGCCATCACAATGATGAGCTCAATCGAGATTTGGGCACGCGAATCGGAAATAATGGACATGAATGAAACCCTCCTTGGAACGGTGACGTGGACAAAAACCACTTAAAGGTAGGGAAAATTTTTACAAAAAGAAGCACTTAAAAGGCAAATGAAGATAGGATGTACGTATGGAAAACCGAGAAGTGACGGATTTACTCATATCCTGGATCACCTTGTCCGCGGCATTTGCATTCGTATTTGCTGATGGGGGGTTTGACCTTATTGGATTTGGAGACGCCCTCGCCATTGCCGCGGTGGCCGTTGGAACGGGATTTTTGCTCCACGAACTCGCCCACAAGTATGTGGCGATTCATTTCGGAGCGAAAGCCGAGTTTAGAGCATGGAACGTAGGACTGTTAGTCGCCATTGTGGTGGCATTCTTGTTCCGATTTATTTTCGCCGCACCGGGAGCAGTATACATTTATGGAAAAAACGTCACGGCGCGAGAAAACGGAATCATTTCCCTGGCTGGACCACTCATGAACATTTTCATTGGGATTATCGGAATAGGATTAGTGGGATTATACGGCAATACTCAAATTGGACAAGTCGCAGGAGTCGTAGCAAGCATTAATTTGTACCTGGCCATGTTCAACCTGCTCCCCTTCTTCGTGTTGGACGGCGCTAAAGTGTTTGCGTGGAACAAGCTCGTCTGGGCATTGTTGTTTGTCCCACTGTTTTTGGTGCTATTTTTCATCTAAGGAAAGTATGTATACGGTCCGTAAACTATCATTAAATAGGCGAAATTGGTTTCTCCTTCCATAGTAAAGGAGGAGTACGAATGGTACCAATCAAACACATCGCGGTAACCGCCCTCATCCTCGTCGCCTTGATCGGTGGACTTGGAATGGTAACGGCCGCCGAAAAACGAGGAGAAACCTCGGTAGACAAGACGAATGTAGTCATCAAGAACGCCATCGACGTTTGTGGCGCTTCAATCGAAGAAC
>CAYHGC010000081.1:0-3209 GCA_964356075.1 uncultured archaeon | reverse complement strand
TATGTCATGAATGCGTCGAAAGCCTATCCTATTGGATCCGCACTCGCCAAGTATGGAATGTGGACCAATGACCTTTCCATGGTCTCCATGGGAAGTGCCACCCCCGGACACGTGTGGGGGGGTAATGGACAAAATGATTCGATTGAAATATGGTACACGCATACCTCACCCTTCGGCGGAACATTTGCCGGAACGCGAACCCCTCAAACGGGAGAAAAAGGATTGGGACAAACCCAAGACGAAATCTGCGGAACATGGAGCTATAATTCATTTACCATGTACGGATACGCGGATCAACCCCCCGTTCAAGGATTATGGTGGGTCTGGTGGAATTAGAAACGAAATAGAGCGGAGTGAAGGAAAAATCACTCCGGCTTTTTTTTTATTTACCGAGGAAAAAATGATTCGAGAAGATTTGGAAGATTATTCGGTGGACATGCGCACGATTCTTGCCAAAGAACGCACCCTCATGGCCGAACAACGAACGCAACTCAGTGTCGTGGGAATCGGATTGGGATTGTTTGCCACGGGATTCACCATTACCAAACTCGTTCCGGATTCGAACCCCTCGTTCAAGGTGGTTGAAATAGGATTCATTTTTGGCGGAGCCATCCTCGCGACGTGGGGAGGATTACGGTACTTCGACTTACGAAAACGAATGAAAAAGGTCGAGAAAATAGAAGCGCGATTAGCGTTGGACTATCACACGAAGATCATGCAGAAACACGCCAATGAAATCCACGAAGAAGATTGAAGAAATTAAGCGATTACGTGACCCAGGAATTTTTCACCGATGAATCACGACCAGGTTTCCCATCCGGATTGCGGGAATTACGATATTCGGTGTAGGCTTCTACGGCTTCTTTAGGGATCGAAGCAAAGACTTTGTCCAAAACCAAATCAAAATGCTTTTTGGTAATGAGCGAGGGCTTCATGTCCGATTCGGTAAGCGCCATTAATGCGGCCTCGCGAATCAAGTTGGACAAATCGGCACCTGAAAAACCAGTGGTACGCTTGGCGAGATCAGCCAGGGAAACACCTTTGGCCAACGGCACACCGCGCGTGTGAACCTTAAGAATGGCCTCACGGGCTTTTTCGTCCGGCACTTTCACTTCAATAATTTTGTCAATACGACCCGGGCGCATCAGACCAGGATCGATTAAGTCCGGACGATTAGTAGCTGCAATGAACACCACATCCTTCAAACTCTCGGCGCCATCGAGCTCAGTGAGCAATTGATTCACCACACGCTCTCCCACGCCCGACTCGCCCATGTTTCCACCACCGCGAATGGAGGCAATGGCATCAATCTCATCGAAAAACACAATGACGGGAGCCACTTGACGGGCTTTCTTGAATACTTGACGGATTCCTTTTTCGGATTCCCCGACCCACTTGGAAATGAGCTCCGGTCCTTTAATGGAAATAAAATTCGCCTGCGATTCGGTCGCGATTGCTTTCGCGAGCAATGTCTTTCCCGTGCCCGGAGGACCGTACAACATGATTCCACGCGGCGGGCGAATTCCCATCGCCGTAAATGCGGTAGGATGCTTGAGCGGCCATTCTACCGCTTGCTTAAGCTCGGCCTTGACTTCGTCCAACGCCCCAATGTCATCCCATTTAACATTGGGAATTTCCACCATAACTTCACGCAACGCCGAAGGTTGGATTTCACGCAACGCATCTTCAAAATCGCGCTTCTGGACTTCCATACGCTCCAGTACTTCTTCAGGAATCGTTTCTTCTTGAAGATTAATCTCCGGAAGGTAGCGACGCAACGCTTTCATGGCGGATTCTTTTCCTAATGCGGTTAAATCCGCGCCGACAAAACCATAGGTGATCTGAGCAAAGTGATCAAGATCCACATTGTGTATTCCATCTTTCGCGAGCGGCATTCCGCGCGTGTGAATTTGAAGAATTTCTAATCGACCGGCTTTATCCGGAACACCGATTTCAATTTCGCGATCAAATCGGCCGGGTCGACGCAACGCTTCATCGATCGAGTTCACCCGATTCGTTGCGGCAATCACAATCACGTTTCCGCGCGCTTCCATTCCGTCCATTAAGGATAACAATTGAGCCACGACACGACGTTCGACTTCCCCCACGACTTCTTCTCGCTTGGGAGCAATGGCGTCAATCTCATCAATGAAAATAATCGAGGGAGCGTTCTCTTCGGCTTCCTTGAAAATTTGTCGGACGCGTTCTTCGGCTTCCCCGACGAATTTACTCATAATAGAAGGAGCGGAAACGGAAATGAAATGAGCCTGGGTTTCGTTGGCAACAGCTTTAGCCAGAAGAGTCTTTCCGGTACCTGGAGGACCGTGCAACAATACCCCTTTCGGCGGTTCAATTCCAAGCTTACGGAATAACTCCGGATGACGCATGGGGAGTTCAATCATTTCGCGAACTTTCTGAACCTGATTCCCCAATCCACCCACATCTTCGTAGGCAATGCGCGGCACTCCCTCGAGTTCACCCTTGATGGGCTCGTCTTTGAGGACGAATTGAGTAAAATCCGTGACTTTAACGACCCCTCGCGGATTGGTTTCGACCACCCGGTAAATGAACCCTGAACCGAAGACGGTGATCCACACATTATCCCCCCGCGTGAGGGGGCGACCAATGAATGTTTTTTTGAGAATGCGTTCATAGCCGGACGCAATAATGTGAACATCCTGCGTGGGAGCGAGCACCACTTTTTGGGCTTCCTTGAATTGAGCCGGACGCACCACGACTTTTTCCCCCAAATTAACCCCGGCGTTGTGACGGATTAAATTGTCCATGCGGATGATGTCTTTTCCTTCATCCTCCGTGCGAGCCGGCCAGACAATGGCAGCCGTTTTTTTCGACCCTTCGATTTCGACAATGTCCCCGGAAGTAATGCCCAATAATTGTTTGGACTTCCGATCCAATGTTATGATGTTTCTCCCAACGTGCGTGGGGGAGGGTTCCTGGACCTTTAACGCGGTCTGCTTCTTGTTATCCGGAGCCGACGCCGTCATATTCGGGGTGGGAAAATTGGACATACAGTCCAATAGGGGCGCTTGGCTTTTTAATCCCTCCAAAAAAGGGAGGCATCATCATATCTTTCATTCATTCAACTTGAGCGAAAATTCTCCCGCGGGCAAAACGGAAACCATATCGTCGACAAGGGAAGGAAATGGATTTATTTTCTTCGCGAGATAACGTTGATAGGATTTGGCCAC
>CAYHGC010000080.1:3768-4411 GCA_964356075.1 uncultured archaeon | reverse complement strand
CTCTTCCGATCTTACAATAATCGTACAAATTGCTGCAACTGTCAATCCCCATATCCAAATCTCTCGTGCCACGTGTTCAACAGCGGCCGAATGATGAGGGGTGGGCCGATTGGTTTTCGAATGAGATTCTTTTTTCATGCCGATCATTTTCCATCATTCCATTTCAATGGTTTTTTTGTAGGCGTTCATCACACACACTTTTCGCGCGGCCTGTAAGAGTGAAATAAATCCCACGCCGAATAATGGAAACACGATCACGCGATATAGCGACGGAATCTGGAACGCAATCAAAATGGCACTAGTAAACCCCGCGAGCACCAGGAAGAGCATCCCCACGCGTTCCCTTCGCTTCTGTCCCTTCAGACCGATGTTGCACGCGTCTCCGGACATGATCTCAAAATACCCTCGGGGAATAAAAACAATGTCTCCATTCTCGTGATGGACGTGATTCCGATGGACAATTCCTCCGAATGGGTGAGTAAAATCAAAACCAGTCATGCATCTCCGTTTTATCAGTCGGTTTGGCTGGCGATGTTGAACATTCCTAAAGGAAAAATAACCACCTATGGGGAAATTGCCCGCGCGATTGGCAACCCCAATGCTTCGCGTGCGATCGGGGGCGCGTGCAATCAAAATTTGTTTG
>CAYHGC010000080.1:0-3758 GCA_964356075.1 uncultured archaeon | reverse complement strand
CGCCGGATGTTCCGTGTCACCGCGTCATTGCGTCCGATGGAAAATTGGGTGGATATGCGCATGGTTCGGCTAAAAAAATCGCATTGTTGAAAAAGGAAGGCGTGCGCGTGGAAAACGATCGCGTCGTGAATTTTGATTCCGTGTTGCACCGATTCTAATTCAGCTTTATTTTTTGGTTTCAAACACCGCAAGCAAATTCTTCTTCAGTTGAGTGTCGGTGGGAATAAGTTTATCGGCTAATCGAAATTTAGCACTCACCGCTTGCAACGTGGTGGGTTTCTCCGGCACGAGCAGGATGGTTTTCACGTGCTTGGCCATGTCAATGTCGCCATAACTGTCCGTAATCAACACCGTCTGGTTCATACTGAAGTTCCATTTGTTTTTTTTAGCCAATTCTTTCAACGCGGTCAATTTGGTCTTGATTTTGATTCCGCGCACGCTTCCATTTTTGAGTCCGAGCATTTCTTTGACGCCCGTCATTTTCCCGTTCGAGTCAAACTTGAGCTGCGTTCCAATAACCTCATCAAATGAAAACCCCTGTTCGCGCTGCAATCGCTTGTTGACCATCCCCGCAAATTCGCGCGAGGAAAGGGTGGCCAAAATAATGTGCACGTTTTGTTCACGTCGCAATTCTTTGAGCGCGCGCACCAAATCGGTTCTCATTTTGGGCCACATTTGATTGAGGACGCGCTTGAAATCATTTCGATGGACGTTTTTGTATTGCAACAATCGGTTGCCGTCCAGAATCGCTTCTTCCACCGAAATGGTTCCATTCCCTAATTTGTGCAATATTCCCTCATACAAAATGTCTCCCATGATCAGTTGATCGATTTTGTCCGGATACGCTAAACGCAATCCCATGTTTCCCGCGTCCGCGTCAAACAATGTTCCATCCATATCCACGACCACAAATGAAATCTGGTTGAACCAATACCGCGGGCGTAACGCTTGTCGCTTGACCCTGAAAATAAGCGAGTTTCGCAGAAAGCCGCCGAGCACTTTGGCTTTTCCCATGTTTTTTTTGACAATGGTAGTTAGGCTCATCGGTCATTCCTCATTGGTTTTGGGCATAAAAGGCCATGATATCTTGGGGATAGTGTTGGTTGATGAGTCGTTCCGTGTCATAGGATCCATCCCTCCGTTTAAAATCACCGAGGATTCCCGGGCCTGCATTGTAGGTTCGCAAAACAATACGTTGTTGTACGTCGCGGGGGAGTCGGTCAAACGACTGGGATCTTCTGGCGTAAAAGTATACGCGTTCTCGCGTGACAAACTCATTTCCTTTTCGGAGGGTGATTTCCCGACTGCGTTGCGTATAGTGTTGAAATAAGTGTCCGGCTCCGATGGTACTTTCTCCTAAGTCGAATGGATTGTTCACCGGATGGCCAATCCGCACTAATTCTGCGAGTGCATCGGGTTTGAGTTGCATGGGTCCCATAGCGAGTGCAGTGGACACAACGAGTGGGTCATACATGCTTTCTTTCCGCATGATTGCTTTCAATAATCCTGCGGGGACGTGCGTGGTGTGCTCGGCTACGCGAACGGAAGAATCCACTTCATGCATGGGTGCGGGAATGAATCGGTGTCCCGTGGTTCGAATGCGGGCCTGATATTCGGCCTGCGCTTCGCGTGCGAGTTGCGTCCAATTGGTCTCGATTTGGTCCATGGTTCCCCGGTTCATATTTTCGCGCCGGATGCGCTCAACAAATGCAGGGAGACTGCGTGCGACTCGTTCGACCGTACGATTTTCCGGTTGGGTGAGCGTTGATTTTTTTTCAGTAATCGTTTTAGGAGTTATTTGGTGGGGCTCGAGATCCCGTAACCCTTTTGTCGTTGCCGTGAGCGCCAATACTCCAATCAATGCGCGACGGACCCATCGTTTCTGAATCGGGCGGGATGCCATGATTGGAAGGTTATTTTTCCGGGATTTAAAGAGGAAGGGTGCTCAACCGGGTGGATTGTTTTTCAAACGTGCGGCTGGTGGTCGCTTTCTTTCAAGACCATCATGGTCGTGGTTCCACCCATTCCGTCTATTTTTCGAAGCTTAATGGTGATCATCTCATTGAGTTCGTCCAAATCCTTCACCCGCACGCGGGCCATCAGATCCGCTTTTCCGGTGATAATGTACGCTTCTTCGACCGATTCAATTTTTTTGATTTCATCCAGAATATCTTGTTGATACACTTTTTTTCCGTTCGGTAGCTGATTGACAATTTCAATCAGGACAAACGCTTCAATGGACCGCCCCACTTTTACATAATCTATTTTGGCTTCATATCGTTTGATTATTTTTTGATCTTCAAACCGCTTGATGCGGTGGTGTAATGTGGAAAGGGGGATGTGGAGTTTCTTCGCGACGGTTTGAAGCGGAACTTTCGCATCCCACAATACGGCATCCAGAATGGCTTTATCGGTTGAATCGAGCTCCATATTGGAATATTTCCAATCTTTTCCTTAAATAGTTGCGTTTTTAGCATTTTTTGTCAGTAATCTTGCGTAATCTATTTATATCGGATCCGAGGCATTGAATGCACAGGGATAGGCTCAAGAGATGTTTCAAAACGTCTCCTGGGAGGAGGGCTTCAACCAGAACAGTGATGTGTGAATTGGCTCAGGTTGGCCCGCGCTAGTACCATCCGCGGGCTGACAAACTATTTCGTTGGGTCCCGCGCGAATCTAGGGACGCGCGTCCCCAACTATCCTCGTTTTTTCTCAGTTCATTCCTTTGCTATTTTAAACCGGTCATTCTTTTTCTCTTTCATGCCGGTTCGCTCGCGGAAAAAAACAGCCAAAACATCCTCTCCTTCCTCGAAGCCGGATGGATTAATGGAAAACATCCCCTCGATTCTTTTTCTCCTCGCGATTGGGGTCATTGCCCTCATTCCCATTTTCATTCCGGATATTTCCCGACCTATCGCGGAGTTTGTTCAGACGACCGTGCACTCGTTTGGAATCTGGGGACCGATCGTGCTTGTTTTAGTCATGATTCTCGCGACTATTTTTTCGCCGATTCCCAACACGCTCATCACGCTCACAATGGGTGCGACCTATGGTCCAGTCTATGGAACGATCTTAGCGATGATTGGATCCATTCTCGCTTCCGCTCTTGCCTTTTTTCTCGCGCGCCGCTTTGGTGAAAAAATAGTGGAGAAATATTTTCCCACCACTCATTTCATTCATCGCTTTTTGAATAACAATGCATTCCTTTCCGTTTTTCTCTTGCGCGTGATTCCATCCATTTCGTTTGATTTGGTTTCCTACGGGGTTGGACTCACGAAGATTCCTTTTCGTACGTTTATTGTGGCCACGTTTTTGGGAATCATTCCGGGAACCGTTTCCATCGTTTTAGTCGGTGCGGGATTAACGTATGATTCCAACCTTTCATGGATTGGGGCAGGGATTTACGCCGTACTGATTGTCGTAGGATTGTTTATCTTTGGACATATGAATAATACGATGCAGGCGAAGAAATAGTACGAAATACTCTAAGTTCTCTGTGAAAGCGTTCGTTTTCATTTCCAAACGCTTTTTCAAAACCGCGTTTGAACCGTATACGATACGCCCTTTGAAGGATTTGAACCTTCGACCTACCGGTTAACAGCCGGGCGCTCTACCACTGAGCTACCAAGGCAACCGCATTATCGAGCCGGTTCCGCCCGGCTGGCACGGTTTTCGCCAACCTTTTACCAAAAGGTTGGTTGGCGCTAAGGGACTACGTAGCAGGATTTCTTTTGGTCCATCCTGCAATAGGCCGATTC
>CAYHGC010000079.1:0-4451 GCA_964356075.1 uncultured archaeon | reverse complement strand
ATATAATCAATCATAAGCACTGGGACCGTTCAGCGATCGGCCGTTAATTCCTTTATTTATCTTTGAATGGCTTCTCTACAGCTGGATCGGTAAAATCCAACACCACTATTTTTTTGATCGTATAATTTCCTTGTCCAGTTGGAAATTTCGCATCCATTAGTTTTAATCCAAATTCACTTAATTGGCTTGGGCTAATGAACTTCATTTGTCCATCAGTGGCTGGGGTAATTTTAGGGGGACTATAGGGGTGCCCTGCCCCCGCGTTTTGAAGAAAAGTAATACCCCCATTGACCATATTCAGTAAATTGGATTTTTTTGAAGGAGCGTTCCATTCAGCTAGTGGAAATTCACTGGGATCATTCGTATTGTGGGCATAATAGAGGTTGGAAAATACTCCCGTCCCTCCGTCCGAAAAAGTGGAAGTAGGAGTGGGTGTTTGAGAGAATCTGTTTCCCCGATACTCATCTAATACATCTCGAGTGGATCGCAGGTCATCGAGCGTTACTAATTCTCGGTTATGATAAATATCTTCTGCGATGATTAATCGAAACGTCCCTGGGATGACCAGCGAATTAGTTTTTTCCAGTTCTATTTCAGCGGTAGATGACGTTGGATGGATTGTGTTCAACTGAATGGGATTCTCTTTTCCATTCATGGACAAAAGGTACAGTGAAAGCTCGTTGATTGGATGTTCATCCGTCACCACTACGCGATCCTTTTTTATCGAAAAGGTAGGGGATTTTGTATCGGTATCGATGCGGAGTTTTTTTTCATATTTATTGTGAGTGGTTTCCACTCGAAAATCAAATCGATGAAACCCGTCCTCCATTCCGATGGAAAGGGGTTGGAGGATGTATAGCTCAATGATCGTTCTCTCATTCAAGGATTCTGTTTTGAAATCCAATAGTCGTTCTTTTCCATCTTGCGTGAGCGTAATGGATACAATGGCGTCGGTGTTTGGAACGACCAGACTCAGATATCCAAAATCGACATCGTTTCCATTCCCAACCAAATAGGTTTTTTCTTCTGGATACCCAATTACTTGAAGTGAGGTCGTATCCACTGTTTTAGAATTGGAATTCTCCTCATTGACGGGGAGAAGGGTATTGGCGATGCTGAATCCCGATAAATAGGAAGCCAGATTCCAAGCAAGAAAAATGGTGACTAAAACAAGAATGGCAACGCCGAGCGGATCATGTTTCGATTTGGACTTTTTCACGCATAAAAAGGTATTCCTCCATATATAAATTTCTCGAGGAAAAAGCATCATTCACTCAAAACAGCTCGAATTCTCCTTTATCCATGGGTATAACCCTCCCAAGCCCACTAAAATTAACAAATCTGTTCTTAACAAAACGGGTGATTTTTAAGGGGCAAAATCCAGTTATGACTCGGTTGGGAGGTTGGTAAGAATGCAAATGCTTGCTGACAGTACATACATTCGACTAGTCGGATTTGGACTGGTCTTAGTGGTTGGATTAATTGGAGTGGTTGGCGCGGTTCAATGGTGAAAACCGCCCACTCTTTCTTTTTTTTTAGAATTTTTCGGCAACGAGGCGAATATACTCCCCCATTGTTTTCATTCCTTTCTCGGCCTGTTCAAGTTTGAAGTTTTCATTCGGCGCATGATACCCGTCGGATAACAGACTCTGTGACAGCAACACAATTGGAACCTCTTTCCAGACGCGCTGGTATTGTGCAACGGCTCCAATCGATCCACCTGCGCCGACAAACACGGGTTTTTTTCCAAATCCTATTACCGAAGCATTCACGGCCAAATCCATGTAGGGATTATCCAACGAAATCACACTCGGGGGTTGTCCATCTCCCCGAATAATAATACCCGGATGAAAACGATTGACGTATTCACGCACGCGCTGAACACTTCTTTCAGGGGTTTGCCCTGGGACCAACCGTAGAGTTAATTTGGCCACCACTTTGTTGGGTATCGCCGATTTGATTACACCAGGGGTATATTGCACGCCCTCAAATCCGTGCATTTCAATCATCGGTTTATGCCAGATGCGCGTGAGCATTTCTTCAGGATCTTCCGTAAATAATTCCTTCAATCCCGTTTCACGCTTAAACTTTTCAACATCGGTATGTGAAGCCACTTGCTTTGTGATTTCTATTTCTTTCGCTGAGAGTGGGAAAACATCATCCAAATATCCAGGAATCGTTATGTTCCCCTTTTCATCTTTCATGGAAACAATTATACGTGAAAGAATTTCCAATGGATTTTTAGCCACCCCTCCCGTTACACCGGAGTGTGCTTCCTGTGTTCCGGTTTCCAATTCTAAAAATACGCGCACCATTCCGCGGAGTTTGTAATTAACGCTTGGATATTCCCCTTCAAACTCGGAATCGCTTACCAAAATGGAATTCGGTTTCTGAATGATCTTCTTCGCAAGAGACTCATCCAAAAAGGAACCAAAATTGGTGCTACCAATTTCTTCTTCCGTTTCATAGACCAATTGAATGTTGGGCAATGAAATGTTTTGTTTTTGCATCTCACGAATCGCATGAATGATCGTGAGCGCAGGACCTTTATCATCGGTGGCACCGCGACCGATTATTTTCCCGTCTTTTACAAGCGGTTCGAAAGGTTTACTGATCCATTGGGGCTCTTCCGCGGGCTGCACGTCCATATGATTGTAGATGGTTAACCATTCGCTTGATTTTTCGTTTTGTAACGTTCCCACAAATACTGGATTGCCTTTTGTTTGAACGATCTGTGTTTCGACCTGCATAGGGCGAACAATGAATTGCACCTGCTCAAGGACGCGAAAACACTGCTCGCGATTCTGCGAAAGCGCACTAATACTGGGAATGCGGATCAAGTCGGATAATTCGCGCGCAAAATCGTCCAATGAAAAGTGTAATTCCATTTTCTCGTTCCCCCTCGTATGCTGATATACTTCACATTCTCGGTTATTGAAAAAGGGAGAGGGCGGTGAGCCGTGCCCTCTTCCCTGACTGCCTCTCTTTTTCCTGCGTTGGTTGAGTTCTGCGATTTAATTATTCACTTATGGTGTACTCGCGCTGCTGCAGTTGCCGCTGCAACACGCTTCAATCATTTGAGGTATTTCCCCAAATGCATCGCGATAAGCGGAACGAAAAGCTTCGCAATCGCGTTCCAATGCGTCTTGATCACCCCCGTCGGTTGGTCCACAGGGAACGTGATGCAGGTAACTTCCCATCGTTGCCTCGCAAAACTGGGAGTATTCCCGCGTGTACAAGATGAATGCGTGCCAGATCGCATCGACTTTGGGATTAATCATCCCGAATGCCTTCTCATGCATGACGTGCAAAGCAATGAAGCGCTTGAATTCACGCATGGCTTGTGCACTTTCCTGTTTCGTTGAAAACGTCCCGTCATGGAGGAGTTTTTTTTCCAGAAATTCCGTATCATATGCCTCCAACTTGGCAAGACGTGCCTTCACATCTTGGTCCGCTACTTCAAATTGAGGAAAAACCGTCGAGGGTGGTTTTCCCGTGCCCGCTTCCCGCGGGCGCCACTTTTTCATATCCATTTTCATCATCTATCACTCCGTTTTGCAGCCTCCTGGCTGTGCTTTTTCGTATTTTCTTTCCAACTGTTCGTGTAACGACTAATTGGTAAGCGTAAAAGGTCTCGGCAGGCGTGGCGTGCGCCGCCACACTCTCCCACGCGTCATCGACCTCTATTGGGTTTTATTTTTTCGATGTTATTTTTTCTCATTTTCATCCTATTTCACCTTCTTTCATTTTTTTTCATCCGAGTGTTTTCAGTTTTCCTCCTTCATTTCCGTTTGAAACGGGAATGCGAATTTCTCCCTCATCTGTATCGATTTGGACCTCCTGATGCAGCCGGGCGGCTAGATCTTTTCCTTTGGTTGTGAGTGAAACCGCTTGAGCATTTCCGAAGCGCAAGAGTTCTTTTTTCTGTAACCCGCGGAGGTTGTGCCAGTAGGTGGATTCCGCAATCGAAAAGCGATAACAAAATTCGCGTGCAAATGCTGACGCCGTAAATTCTTCGCTTTTCGCCAGGGTATCAATCAACAATACCTGACAGGCCGTGAGTTTGGAATGAAAGGACAAGGTCGGGGGATTTAGGTTCGCGTTTCCGCGAAATTCTAAATCCCCCTACCACAAAAAAGGAACGTAATTGACAATATCTTTATGCGTCGATGACATGCGCGTAGTGCGCGAAAAAATGGTGTTCTTCATCGACTGATTCATCAGTTGTATTCTAGCACTGAACTCCTTAATATAACTTCTGTGTAACGTCATTTTTTTATTATTCTGTCGAATGAGTATTCGTCAAATAAAAATAAAGGGAATATTTTCCCTTTGCTAAAAAAAGAATTATTTACTCTGATAAATTCCCACGAGATTCCCATCGGGATCTTTGAATCGAGCAAATCCACCCATGTTCGGAATCGGCGTGTAGGGTGTGATTGTCTTTCCAC
>CAYHGC010000078.1:0-4711 GCA_964356075.1 uncultured archaeon | reverse complement strand
GAAGAAAGCAAACTCCCCTTTCCCCGCGCGACTGTTACAAACATGATGCGCCAATACTTGGATGACGGAAAACAAATCAAGGGACAAGTTAAAGATGAAATGAACATCTGGTTGGGAAAAATGGTGGAACGATTAGCGAAAAAAATGAACGCGCACCCGTACACGTACATCGATTACGGCATGTTCCGCGAAGCGGTAGAACCGTATGAAAAATTACAAGACGTTGAACTCGAAAAAGAACACATCATCAAACAACTCGAAGCTGTGAAATCGCAATGTGATGTGTTGATCCGCGAAGTAGACCGAAAGTTTACGCTCTGATCAAGTCCCCATACGCGTGGGTTATTTTTTTTGCTTACGCTGCCGAATCGAAAAAAGGAATCGTCCATTTCTTCAATTGCAGGAATCCCTTGAGGAAGAACCAAAACAGGGTGAAGAATCCCCATAATGCCACATAGTCGGTGGCAAAATCGCGCAACGAATACAACCAACTCGGATGCGAGCCGGTGACCCAGTATCCTACGTTGTGCAAAATGGTGGCGATGACAAATAATTTAGCGGTTTGCTTCACATCGAACTTTTTGGTGTGCTTCACGAGCAAAATCACCCAGAATGCAATCAACACATGCATAATTTGATGAAAGAGATACTCCCATATGTGAAATAAATTTCCAAACACGGGCATTGCAACAAAGGGCAAATCCACCGCGAGGGGTTGACCACCATATGAAACGCCTTTCGCAAAGAAAATGAAAAACAACACCACTTTGATGAAAATCACCAATTGAATCGCGACATACAGCATCCAGTCGCGTCGAAACGTTGCGGGGGGACAGCCATATTCGAGTTTAGTAGGGCTCATGAATCAAGTCGAAAAATATCCTGGATTATAAATCCAGATCATCTTCGAGGTTGGGCCACACTTCATGGAGTTTCTTCGAATAAATCGTACGGTTTCCTAACAGCACATCGCGAACTTTTGTTCCGTTGTGAACGCCGCGCACATAGCTGGCTTTTTCAAAATCCAAAATGACCACGCGATCTTCGGGGCCGATCAAAATGTTGTGGAGTTTTCCACCGAGCTGACCATGATCAATGCCCGCGTTGTCGAGTTTGCGCGTTTGAGCAAACAAGCGCGTCAATACTTTTTCAATTTTGATTTTCGATGTAACGGTTTCAATCCAGTCCGCTAAAGGGATCCCTTCGATATATTCCATCAATAGAATACCCGCTTCAAAATCAACCTCATAGAGTTTGGGACCTACATTCACTTGGTTGGCCATGCGTAACAATTGCGTTTCCTGCTCAATCATCCGTTTGCGGGTAGAGTGTTCATGCTCAATTTTCGCGGCGAAAAACGTCCCGTCTTTTTCGACTTTCCAAATGGCGCCGGACTTACCTTTGGCAATAAAGGTAGCGTTTTTGTATTCGCGCGCGGTAAACCACTTTTTGTTCGCGGCATCCAATTGAGGCGAAAAGGTTGTCATACATGACTTCCAGAGCAAATCTCTTATATCCTGATTCGTCCCAACAGACAAAAAGCGTTCGAATTCATGAAAGAAAGTCATTATATTCAATCAATACAAGGAAACCTACGACCAGGACTACTCCCGTATGCCACGAACGATCTCTCAACGAATGCGCGGAATCAAACGCCGATTGGGCGTTTCGACTTTCCGGAAAAAAAGAATCATTCACACCCTGGTCACTTCTTCGACCAAAAATCTTCCACGATTAGTCGCGGACGATCTAAAAAAAATGGAGATTATTTTCGAACGCTCAGCGCGCATGCAGCTAGCGCCCCACCGTCCATCTCCTTCTGAAGCCGGAGAATTGGAAGTAGAAAAGGATAGAGCTCATCAACAAATGAAAACGCGAATGGGAAAAGTCGCGGCCGAACGAGTCATGCACACACTAAACATAAAGCCAGTACAGCGAAAAAAAATAATTGAACTTTTGGTGGAAGAATGGATGACCCAAACTAACTCGTTTATACCCCGCGGAGTCAAAAAAAGTTCTTTACATACCACCAATCAAAAAATGGAAAAAGAAATAGGAAAAGTTCGTTCTCTTGCAGCGCATCTCCTTTTCGTGCGCACCATTCAGAGCTATATGAAATGGACTAATGCGGAACTAAAAAACATCGAAAAACGAGCCGCGATGAAAATAATCATCGAGGGGCTCATGCGATAGTCGGAACGCGCATTGGATGGAACCCAACCCCCCATTATGTTTCAACAGCCACATCCATCCAAAAAGATGGCGTTTTAAACAGTTACATCCATCCAAACCTATTGATTAGAGCCAAAAAGGGGCCAAAAAGCCCCTAAAATGCTCAAAATATCACTCAATCTTCGTTTTCGAACGAATTTTGGTCTTTCGCAGGAGGTATTACGAATGGCCGAGAATAGAAACATGAATCAACCCATGATGTTTTTGCCCGAAGGCAGCCGACGCGTGCTCGGACGAGACGCGCAACGAATTAACATCATGATCGCAAAAGCAGTCGCTAACGCCGTCAAATCCACATTAGGTCCCAAAGGAATGGACAAGATGTTGGTGGATGACTTAGGCGACGTGACCATTTCTAACGACGGCGCCACCATTTTGAGCGAGATGCAAATTGATCATCCTGCTGGAAAAATGATTGTGGAAGTCGCTAAAACCCAAGACAGCGAAGTCGGAGACGGTACCACCTCTGCGGTTGTGCTCGCCGGCGGATTGCTGGGAAAAGCCGAAGCATTATTGGATGACGAAATCCACCCTTCGATTATCATCAATGGATATCGTCAAGCCGAACGCAAAGCCAAAGAAATTGCAACCGAAATTGCCGATCCCTTGACGTTTGACGACACGAAAACGTTGCGCAAAATCGCCATGACCGCCATGACGGGTAAATCCGCCGAAGCGGAATCGCGATTAGCCGATTTGGTCGTGGACGCCGTTCAAACGGTTGCGGAGAAAGACGACGCCAAATACAAAATCGAATTGGAACACATCAAAATTGAAAAGAAAACCGGTGCATCATTACACGAGTCGGAATTGATTAAAGGAATCGTGCTCGACAAAGAAATTGTGCACTCTGGAATGCCCCGATCAATTGAAAATGCAAAGATTGCATTAATCGATGCGGCGTTAGAGATCAAAGAAACCGAAACGGATGCTAAAATCGAAATTACTTCCCCGGATCAACTCCAAGCATTCTTGGATCAGGAAGAAGGAATGTTGAAGAAAATGGTGGAGAACATCCAGAAGTCGGGAGCCAACGTCCTCATCTGCCAAAAAGGAATTGACGACCTCGCGCAACATTTTCTCGCCAAAGCCGGAATCTTAGCCGTGCGCCGAGTCAAACAATCCGATTTGCAGAAACTCGCCAAAAGTACGGGCGGAAAAATTGTTTCGCGCATGCAGGACATGACGAAAGAAGACTTAGGTCACGCCAAATTGGTTTCCGAAAAGAAAATTGCCGGAGACAACATGGTCTTCGTTGAAGGATGTAAAAATCCCAAGGCCGTAACCATTTTGATCCGCGGCGGAAGCAACCACGTGATTGATGAAGCGGAACGCGCATTGAACGATGCCCTCGGGTCTGTTACATCCGCCATCAAGGATGGAAAGGTTGTCACTGGAGGCGGAAGCACCGAAATCGAAATCGCCATGCAATTGCGCGAGTTTGCCAAAAACATTGGCGGACGCGAACAGTTAGCGATCAACGCCTTTGCCGATGCATTGGAAATCATACCCAAGACCCTCGCTGAAACGGCCGGAATGGATCCCATCGATACATTAGTAGGATTACGAGCACGTCACAAGGGAAAAGAAGGAAAGTATTTGGGAGTGAATGTGTATGAGGCCAAGATTGATGACATGCGTAAATTGAACGTCATCGAACCCTTGCGCATCAAGACCCAAGCCATTACGTCTGCGTCGGAAGTCACGCAAATGATTCTCCGAATCGACGACATTATCGCCGCCACTTCCTCAGGAAAGGGCAAAGGAATGCCGGACATGGGCGGAATGGGCGACATGGATTAAACGCCCGATTTCGCACGGGCACTCCGAGGGACAACGTTGCGGGATTTGAACAATCCCGCAGTTGGCCTTCATTCTCTTTTTTTCATTTTTTTCCGAATCCGAATAACGTTTTGCGCCGCCTGCCAAGCGGGAGTAAAATTATTGGATTCTTCGTGGAGTTCAACCATTACATCTTCCTCGGAAGCAAAGGGGTGCTCTTCGAGGTAATCCAAAATGGTGCCCATTAAACGCGTGCGAGCGATTTGACGATAGGCATGGGAAAGGCGTTGCGCGGCGGGGAGGGAAATTCCAAGCTTAGCAGCCAACTCCGCGGGAGGAAATCCTTTCTTCAAAAATGGAGTGGCCCATTCCAATAGGATTGTACGGCTCCTTTTCGCATCCGCGGGGCTTTGAGGTTTTTGCCTATTCCGATTACTGACCGATCCCTGCGGCCAACGACGAGCGAGCTTTCTCATTTGGGAAAAAGGAACCGCGCAAATAAAACCTTTGCCTACCCACATACATAGGTATAGTGTTTTTGATTGAACTTTTTCTCAAAAAGTTCACGGACCTGTAGCTCAGCGGTAGAGCAGCGTTCTTATACAGCGAAGGTCGGTGGTTCAATCCCACCCAGGTCCACTTCGCCGCTTCCGATCGGCGGCACCGATATGGAGGGATTGCACGCAATCCCTCGGCT
>CAYHGC010000077.1:0-4901 GCA_964356075.1 uncultured archaeon | reverse complement strand
GACGTGTGCTCTTCCTATCTGACTTCCAATAGTTCTTTCCCACTATTTTTCTTGTATTTTTCAATGAACTGAATCACTCTTTTGGATTCTTTTTGATAATCTTTGAAGTCGTAAATTACATCGTAATATTCCGCGGACAAGGTGTAATTTTTGCTCATATCGATTCTCCACTTCGCCTCGCTATAAATACTCCACTGTGCAATCTATTCCTATGCGCATTGCAGGGGTAGATGAAGCAGGCCGCGGACCGGCATTAGGACCGATGGTGTTAGCGGTCGCGGTGATTGATTCCGAGAAAGAGCACGTCCTGAAAGAGATGGGAGCCAAGGACTCCAAAGTTGTTCCCTTAGAGGATCGCGAACGCATGTACCCTCTTCTTCAAAACGAACTAGAGGAATTTGCGACATTTCATTTACACGCTCCTGAAATGGACGAGTTAATGGCCCGCGAATCCTTGAATGAAATTGAGGCATTGAAAATTGGTTATTTACTCAATAATCTCAAGTCTAAACCCGATCTCGTGTATGTTGATTCTCCTGATCCGGTCGCAAGTAATTTCGCGAAGCGCATTCATCAATACTTATCCTACAAAACCAAAATTGTCGCCGAGCATAAAGCGGATGTTCATTATCCTGTCTGTTCTGCGGCGTCGATTATTGCCAAAGTCGAACGCGATCGCGAGATTCAAAAGATTCAAGCGCAATTTTCAGAATATGGAAACATCGGCTCGGGTTATTCGCACGACGAGCGAACGATTACCTTTATTCAGAAATATATTCAGAAGCATGATTCTCTTCCGGAATGTGCACGAAAGAAATGGGACACCAATGTTCGTTTAATGAACGCGCGCTGGCAGACGAAATTAGTCTAGCTTCTTTCCTGCCATTATCACGAATCGTTTTCGTCGAATAAATAATTCGAGTTCGAATCGAATCACGTCAAATGGGTTATTCACATTGCTCACATCCCATTCCGGTTTGTGCGATTGAATCCCAATGACTTCCATTCCATTAGCCTCGAACCATTTTTGGATTTCAAACACACGATAGTATTTTTCGCGCGGATTGGCAATGCGATCGGCCCAAAACGCTTGCGAATGAGGATTCATTTTCTTGTGTTGATAGTTTTCGACCCATTGTAGTTTTTGTTCAACTGTTTTCCAACCGAAAATGCGTGCTAATTTCTTTTGCACGCGCTGCCACCATCCACCCCATGGATGGTAAAATCCCACAATCATGATTCCATTTGGTTTGACCCATTCGCTCATTCGTTCGAATGCTTTTTCAGGTTGTGCGGTGTGATGAAACACTCCAAAACTGGTGACGATGTCGTATTTTTGTTTGGGATAGAAAGAAAATAAATCCGCCCGATGGAATGAGACATCTTTCAATCCCATTTCGGTTGATCTTTTTTGCGCAAGAATGATGGATTGTTGACTAACATCAATCGCATCCACTTTTTTGGCGTGCGTGGCAAGCGAGCACGCAATTTCTCCGGTTCCACAGCCAACATCCAGAATGGTTTTGCCCTGTAAATCACTCATTTTCATTTTGGCAGAAGCAATCAATGGTTGGGCGTACGTTTCCATCCGTTCACGGGAAAACCGTTGCACGTTCGGATATGGGTATCGTTCGTAGAACGACTGAATAGGGTCCATTGTTCATTTTTGTTGCTAGGTTTATAAAAACGAAGAGAGGTAGTGGATTATATGCCATCAAAAACGGGTGTTGTGACCAAAACAACCGAATCAACCGATCCTCTTTGGTTGGACATCAAGAAGGGATTAGATGCGGCCGTTGCGGGAAAATTGAAACTTTGGAAACCCCGTTATATCAAGGCCAAATAAGGTTCATTTCTCTTAGTTTTTTGTAAACAAAACCACGATATTCGGGCAACTGTTTTTTTATTTCAGCAATCGTCTCATTTTGTTCCTTCTTACTACTGATTGCGGTTAGCAAAATAGCACTCCATTCTTCATATACGAGAAAATAGAGTCGTTTCCCGTTAAACTTCTTTTCACGAAAAAATAGGTAGCCCAGTGGTTTTCCAACGTGATTTCCTTTTTCATTTAGTTGAACGATGAATCGTTCTACGCGTTGTTTCTCGATTAAAGTGAGTGATTCCAATTGATGCTCAAATGGTTCTGCTTCAATAATAACAAAAACAGCCATTTTTGCATGGTTCGAGGATCACTTAAAATAGCTAGGGAAAATTTTCGCATATGCTACTGGTCGGCCATGTTTTCGTCTTTCTTCATGGATCTAAGTTTCAATGCGTGCGCGCCGAAGTATTCGGAGAATTTTTTCGTGGTGCGGAGCAAATACGTTCGTCCTTTGGGTTCGCGGGAAACAAACCCTTTCTCCACTAAAACCGCCAAGTGATCATATGCCGTGTTGCTTCGCACTTGCACCAACTGCGATTGCACGAGCGGTTGCTTGTACGCAATGAATGCCAGCGTTTTCATTTCCCCGGGACTCAATTCGCTCGCACCAGCTAAGTGGGAAACCTTTTCATCGTACGGCGCGCGCACCTTCATTCGATATCCCCCAACGTCTTCCACAATTTCGAGTGCCGAGTCGCGGCGATTGAAGGCTTCGATTAATTCCGGAATGTATTGTCGGGTTTTCAGCAGTGGAATGTTAGCCATTTTTCCCAATTCTTCCAAGCTCGATCCTTTGCTGGACATGTATAGCGCGGCTTCAATAATTTTCAATGCATCCTTTTTGGTTTGAGGGGCATTGTCTCCCACTTCCAACACGGGTTCCATTTCATCGTCGCTTGAATCGTTTTCCCCATGATGTACGGGGGCGATTTCTTCGTATTGTGAGGATAAATCACTCATGTTTTCAATCGGCTGCTCAGCTTCATCTAACAATTCTTCGGGTCCCATCGTGTGCAAGGAAGAGTGTTCCAAGTCTGGATGATCGGTGGCCAAATGCGTATGCTTGCTCTTCGTTTTTCCGCCCAGCAGCTTTTCCAACCATTTCAGAACCATACATTCAGAGTGTGCGTCTCGGGTTTAATAATCTCGCCCAATTCCTGTGCAAGAATTGGGTATATCTATTTATTGGCTAGTTAACCCGTTTAGTTCAGTATGCCCTCTCGTCTTCCTCCGGGTCAATTCGAAACCAAAGCCTTTCCCGTGTTGCAAAGCGGTCGCGTGATTGATTCATTAAATCTCCAAAATTATTCCCTCGAAATCTACGGCGAAGTGGAAAAACCCATGAAACTTTCATTTTCAGAGTTGAGCGCATGGCCGCATTCGAATGTGGTCGCGGACATTCATTGCGTGACCACCTGGTCCAAGTTTGATACCAAATGGTCGGGCGTATTGTTTACGGATGTATGTAAACTTGTCAAGCCCACTTCCAAGGCCAAATTTGTCGTGATGGAATGCGAAGAAGGACACACCACAAGTCTCCCCTTGCGTGAGATGCTCAAACCCAACGTCATGATTGCCGATTCCTACGATGGGCAAACGATTGAGGCGAAGCATGGCGGCCCGGTCCGGATGCTGGTTCCTCATTTGTATTTCTACAAATCCGTCAAATGGGTGCGCAAGCTCAAATTCGTCGAAAAGGACGAACCGGGTTATTGGGAAGTCCGCGGCTATTCCAACACGGCCAATCCCTGGGAAGAAGAGCGGTATTCCTAAATTCCTCCGTCCCCCCTTTCCTCCGGTTGCGGGGGATATGATTATATCCTTCACCACAAAATGTACTTCATGATGATATTCCAAAAATACATTGTTTTGGCCGCTGCGGCCCTTTTGCTATTGTTCGCCGGATGCGTAAATGCTCCCGATTCCTCTACTCAAGTGGAGGCCACTCAAAATACGACTACATCGACCAGTACGAACTCTCCGGCGGAAGAGTTTGTCAACAATGCCGGCGATCCCATCATCAATTGTGACCTTGACGATCCCGACGATCCTGCCGAGTGTTTTGAGGACGCGTTTGCCACCTGCCAACATGCGGTGGGTACGTTCTGGACCACTTCCGACGGATTCCCCTTAGCTTTTGAATCGTTTGGCGTTACCGAAAGTGAAAAGTGTCTCGTCCGCGTGACGGTGTTGGAAGACGATCCCTCCGTTACTCCATTTGCAGGAAAGGTTGCCAATTGTTTGATTGTTCAAACCCCTGCGTCGGATAAGCATCCGGATGCATTCTATGATTCCTATTTCATCGGCCCCTCCACGTGCACCGGAACCTATGTGGATGCAATTATCACCGCCTCGGCTGAATCCGATTCAACCACGACGACGGATCCCGTTGAACCCGAACCAACTCCTGAAGCATCCGTGAAAGAATTCTCAATCGTCGTAAATGAGGGTGGCGTCGACGGGGAAGATACATTTACGGTACAGAAAGGAGATCAGGTCACGCTCCACATTACGGTAGATATGAAGGATGTTTCTTTCAACGGTGAACAGATTCTCGCTCCCGCCCAAAAGGGATTGAGCGCTGATGATTACATTTTCAATTCCGGACATTTGAAACCCGGTCAAACGAAGTCATTCACATTCATCGCCGATACGTCGTTTGATTTTGGAATTTATTGGCCGGGTCCTGCCGTGTTGAAAGGCAAAGGTCACATTGTGGTGGAAGGAAATTAGGTTTTCTTCACCATAACTTCGGCCCGTTCTCCACATAATTATTTGTTTTTTTCTCCGTTTATTGTCATTTTGTTTTGCGTCGATCGTCGCTAGGCTTATTAATCTGGAATCCTGATATAGACCAACGCAAAAAAGCGCTTTTTCATTTGTAAATGAAAAAGGAAACGAGGGGAACAGGGGTGTTTGGACAATGAAATCAATGATCGATGATGCAGTTAAGACCGGCCGCAAAGCCGCCGAGATCGGAAGAGCCCACGTCTGAACTCCAGTCACGAGTGGATATGTC
>CAYHGC010000076.1:0-4954 GCA_964356075.1 uncultured archaeon | reverse complement strand
CCCCCCCCTTTTTTTTTTAATTATAGGGCGTCGTCCTATATCTACTCTCTTTCCTTTCACGACGGGCTTCCGTGCACGGATTCTTTCAGCGAAGGACATTCTTTTCGAAGCGCCTGATGAATTTCTTCTGAAATGAAAGGGGTAATGGGTGCCATGAGTTTGGAGAGTGTGTGTAAAACATGTGCGAGCGTGCGCACGGCATTCGCTCTGTCGGAATCGTTTCCTTCTTTTAATCGGTCGCGTGAGCGGCGTAAATACCATGTCGACAAATCTTCGATGAATCCGGTTAATGATTGACATGCAACGGCCGTATCATACAATTCCATTCCTCCCGTGACGGTTTGCGTGGTTTGATGCAGGCGCGCTATTACCCATCGATCCAACACGTTCTCGGATTGAGGATCGGAGACGTGTTCGTTTTTTCCGGAATACATTTGATAGAAACTTAACGTATTAGCCGTGAGTGCGATGACCTTTCGATAAATTTCTTTTACGAAGTCATCTTTGAAATTCACATCTTGCGCGCGGGAAAGGGGAGAACTCATCAAATAGAATCGCATCGCATCGGCACCATACGTTTCAAAAATGATATCGGGGTCGGTGAAGTTTCCTTTGGATTTGGACATCTTTTTTCCATCCGCCGCAAGAATGGTTCCGGAGACAATGACATGTTTGAAAGGCGCTTGGTCAAAGAGTTGCACCCCCAACACGTGCATGTAATAGAACCATGTCCTCACCTGTGCTACGTATTCCGACACAAAGTCCGCAGGATATATGCGGGCAAACTTTTCCTTGTTTTCAAACGGATAATGTTGTGCAGCAAACGGCATGGATCCCGACTCAAACCAGCAATCAATGACCTCTGGAATGCGATTCATGGTTCCGCTGCACGATTTGCATTTCAAGTGAATCAAATCCACGACGTGCTTGTGTAAATCCACATTGTTTGGGACCTTTTCGATGGCTTTTTCTTGGAGTTCCTTCACGCTTCCCACGATTGTGATTTCGTTGCATTTAGTGTTAGTGCATTTCCATACCGGGAGGGCGGTGGCCCAATATCGGTTGCGTGAAATATTCCAGTCGGGGGCCGTTTCGATGATGTGTTTGAATCGTGCACTTCCCTCTGCTTCCGGGTACCAATGGGTGGTATTGTTTCGCTGTAATAATTGGTCTTTATCACTTTGGATGCGCACGAACCATGAGTCAACTGGATTGTAAAATAATGGCGTTTCGCAACGGTAGCAAAACGGATATGAGTGCGTGTGGTTTTCTTTTGTGTAGAGTAGGTTTCTCTTTTCTAAATCAGCGATGATTAAGGGATCGGCTTTTTTGAACCATTGTCCGTTCCAATCGTGGTGTCCTCCCTGAATCTTTCCGTCTCCCCCTACGTGCAGTTGCAAGGGTAAATCATATTTTTTGATGAGCGCGTAATCGAATTCTCCATACGCGGCAACGGTCATGATTCCCGTTCCTTCGTTTGAAACGATTCCATCGGCTCCATCGATCACAAAATAGGCTTTTTTGGGATGCTCTACGGGGTAGAGTGGTTCGTATTCCAAATTCTCTATTTTTTTTCCACTGAATGTTTGGATGATTTCATACTCTTCCTTAATCGTGTTAAGCCGATCCTGGACGAGGATGTAGTATTCATCCTTGACTTTGATTTTGACATATTCCAGTTGTCCATTCATGGCGAGGGCAACCGTTCCGAGTAAATTCCATGGGGTCGTGGTCCAGGCTAATAGAAACGTGTTGGGCTGATTTTTGACCGGGAATTTGACCGTGACGGAGGGTTCCGTGACATCCTTGTAGGAATTGTCCATTTGTATTTCGGCCTTTGCGAGAGGGGTTTGGCAACGTGGACAATACATGAGTATTTTTTTTCCTTCGTAAATTTTTCCCGCTTCATACAAT
Source organism: uncultured archaeon (assembly GCA_964356075.1). Lineage (GTDB taxonomy): Archaea > Iainarchaeota > Iainarchaeia > Iainarchaeales > VGJJ01 > VGJJ01. Next base: position 3,040 of record CAYHGC010000076.1, on the reverse strand, counting down.
TTTTGGAATGCCCACCACACGGATTCCATGTACGTGTTGTCCATGGTTTTGTATGCGTTGTCTAAATCGATCCATTTTCCCATTCGTAAAACGGTTTTTTTCCAGTCGTGAACGTATTCCATAACTTGTGACCGACACGCTTCGTTGAATGCTGCGGCACCGATTTCCTCAATTTGTTTTTTGTCTTTCAATCCTAATTTTTTTTCAACAATATTTTCGACCGGCAATCCATGGCAGTCCCATCCCCATCGTCGTTCCACGCGGAATCCGTTCATGGTCCAATAACGGGGAAACAAATCCTTGATCGTGAGACCGAGGATGTGTCCGTAATGCGGCAATCCCGTAGCAAACGGGGGACCGTCATAGAATATTTTTTGTTTCCCTTCCGGTCGCTGCGAAACGGACTTTTCGAATATCTTGTTTTTAGTCCAGAAATCGACCCACTTTAATTCATCTTTGGGGGAATACATACTATGTTTCTGGCAGGAGACTGTTTTTAAGGGTTGGACTGCGGTAGGATAGTCTATGGAGAACGTCCTCATTTCCAACCCTCTCGAATTCGAACGGAAAAAAGCAACGATTAAAGCCGGTGGTCCAAACGCGTTGCACATAGTGGCCGATTTTGATAAAACGCTTACGACGGGCTTGTTGAACGGTGAAAAGCGTCGATCGCTCGTGGAAATGATTCGAAAATACAATTATTTGACTCCCGAATATGCGCCGCGTTCCTATGAATTGTTCAACACCTATCATCCGTTCGAGGAAGATCAATCCCTCCCAATGGAATTGCGAAAAGCCAAAATGGTCGAATGGTGGTCCACGCATGTCGAGTGGATGAGTCAATGCGGCATGAGTAAATCAATTGTTGAAAAAATAGTGCGCGAACAGGAATTGGGGCCTCGGGAAGGTTTGCACACATTCTTGGACACCTTACAATCGAAAGCCATTCCTCTTTTGATCCTCTCCTCGTCCGTTACGGATTTGATTGAGGGATTTTTGCAGAAAGACGGGGTGATGCATCCCAACATTCACGTGATTTCAAACAAGTATACGTTTGATGCGAACGGAAAAGTTACCGGATACGAAAATAAAATCGTCCATTCGATGAACAAGGATGAAACCGTCATTCATGGAACGCCCTATGAATCCATGATTCACGATCGAAAAAATGTGTTGCTGTTAGGGGATTCCCTCGATGATGTAGGGATGGTTGCCGGATTCGATCATGATGTTGTTATCAAAATTGGGTTCTTGAATGATGATAGTGGTCGATTATCCGACTATCAAAAAGTCTATGATGTGGTTATTGTTCACGATGGAAATATTGATTTTGTGAATGAGTTGTTGAACGAGATCATTCCGTGAAATAGGAAAGACACAGGTTTTTTTTCTCGGAATTTATTATTTTTTCGCAGGCCATTTTTGGTGTGGGTGCCCACCATTTCACGGCGTCTAAGTAACAATCGTCTGGAGAGGGTGATTCATCGCATAATTCCAATTTTGAATTAACTCCGGCGTAGTGTCCAATACAGTCTGATTTGAGTAGAGGGTCTACTATTTTTGTACACGTTTCTAGTTGTCCATTATTAAATCCAAAATGCCAATAGCAGTTGTCCCTTTCAACTTGTGTTGGCTTTGATTCGCATTGGCTCATGTCGCCCAGAGAATAGTTCCGTGATTCTTCACAATCTTTCTGTGTCTCTCGACAGGATGTTGAAGTGGTTCCATAGCCTCCTACTCCATCAAAACACCACATTCCTTTTTGAGATGAAAACGCACACTCGACATATGTGATTGAATCACTCGAATCGAGTTGGGGGGAAATACACCCTGTTATGAAAAGGAGGATTGGAACAAAAAAGAATAGTTGATAATTCACTTTGATCGAATAACTTTTTCATTAATAAACTTTTTCGAAAAAATGTCTTACTGTTGGGGGATTCCTTAGATGATGTGGGAATGGTGGCCGGGTTCGATCACCAAACGGCCATCAAAATCGGTTTCTTGAATGACGATCTCGACCAACTGCCTGCCAAAAAGTCTACGACACGGTTATTATTCACGACGGATCGATGGATTATCTGAACGAAATGTTAGCGGATATTTTATAGGTCCAAAATACTCTTTCACGACGTCAATCCAGCGTTTGGGTCCGTTATCCACAAACGAAATGAGCGGTTTTTTAGAATGAGAATCGATATCGAGTACGAGAATGTTGGTTGTGTCAATGTCATTTCCCAATATTCCTCCAAAATAATCTTCCACCTCTCCTTCAACTCCATACATGGATTCTAAAATCTCCGCATCTGAAATCCCTTTACTTCTCATCCGACGCGCAAATCGATCTCCATACAGCGAAAAGTCTTGGATGGATCTTCTTTCCTGGAGGGCGTGGACAATATCAAATACCGTTGGCGCGCGATACGCTCGCACCAAGACGCGATGACGCGGAATGTCAACGGACAATAGTTGCGTCGGCTGAAATTCAAATGACGGAAAGAAAACTTTTCGACCAATATTGTTGACATATCGCACAATGGTCAAGTGCTTAATCAAATCTCGTTTTCGCTCAAACGTTTTGACGCTTCCTAAAATGGATGGAGTAATCGCTAGCGGTTCTGCATTTCTTTTTTGTCCCGTTTGATCAAACCATGGTCGATTATCTTTTCCTTCCGCTGGCTGTCTATTTTTGCTTCGACGCAATCCCTTATCATAATCTCGCCAGAACCGAACCAGTTTGAAAATAGGAACACTAACGAGTGCCGGGAAACGATTCAATGATTGAGATGGAGTGGTTTTCGCCGGCCCGCGCGTGGTTCCAGGAATACTCGCCCATCGTCCAATGACTCGTCGGAAAAAAGCTCTAACACGTTTCATGGGTGCGTATGATTTTGCGCCTATTTAATTCTCATCAAGTGGACCTGGGTGGGATCGGGAACGCACTCCTTTTCTTTTGAGAAAAGAAAAGTAGCGCCCAGTCAAAAGAAAACGCCCAGCCGAGGGATTGCGGGCAATCCCTCCATATCGGTGCCGCCGATCG
>CAYHGC010000075.1:0-5091 GCA_964356075.1 uncultured archaeon | reverse complement strand
CATTCGTTCGTCCATTCTTCGATTTGGTTTTTGTGCCCTAAAATACCTTTGTTTCGGCCTTTTTAGAAAACCTAGCAAACCATTGGTTTGCTGGCATCGTAACCCAAAAGGGTTACCATGAAGCCCGGGGAAAAAGGCGATTATTTATTTTTAGGGCATCCTGCAGGTTTGGGTTTAAAACGTTCATTTGCCCTCTTTTGGGAAGGAAATCCCATGTCTACCCCTGAATATGATGTCTTGCAAGCCATGGAAGGAGGACGCGAGTACGTTCTCCATTCTCTCGTCGAGCAAACCGGTCATTCGGCCGATGCGTTGCGTCGAGCACTAGTAGGGCTTGAAGAAAAAGGCCTGGTGCATGTTACCCGTGAGAAAATCGCCAGCTGGGTGTCCAGTAAAGCAGGGGAGGAAACCCTCGCGAAAGGATCTCTTCCCGAGCAACGATTGGTGAACCTGATTCAATCGCACGGGTTGCCCATGATGACCCTTCAATCCCAATTTGATGGGTCTTCTCAAGAATTCTCCGCCGCATTCGGTTTAGCGAAACGATCCGCATGGATTACGGTTCAATCCCAAAAAGGAGAAACGGTGGTGGAGCTCACTTCATTAGGAGAAAAATCCGCGGGAAACTCTCCGGCATTCGCGATGCTCACCGCGATTGGTCGAGGGGAACAACCCGATCCATCTTCTCTCCTCGTCACCGAGCTTTCCGCGCGCGGGCTTATTGTTCAAAAAATATCGACGAATGAAATCGTCACCATCACGCAGGCAGGATTGGAAGATCGCGGCACGCATACTCTTTCCACTCAATCTGGGAAAACAGTTGGAATCATTACGCCCGCGTTGTTGGCAAGCGGAGAATGGAAAACGGTCAACTTCAAGTCGTATGATGTAACGGCCGGCGTCCAATCCCATTATCCGGGGCGCATTCATCCATTGCGTCAAACCATCCGCGACATTCATCGGGTGATGAATGAAATGGGTTTTGCCGAGCATGACTCCCCTTTAGTTGAAAGTTCATTTTGGAACATGGACGTGATGTTCATTCCCCAGGATCATCCCGCGCGCGAAATCCAAGATACGTTTTATTTGCCCGGAAAAGCCATTCTTCCGGATGCGGATTTAGTCAAACGCGTCAAAGCCACTCATGAACATGGGGGAAAAACGGGCTCGAAGGGATTCGGGTACGAGTGGGATCCTAAGATTGCATCTCAATTGCTATTGCGCACCCACATCACGGCCACCACCTTTCGTACGCTTGCCAAAAAACTTCCCATTCCTTCCAAAACGTATTCCGTAGGGCGCATTTACCGCAACGAAGCGATTGATGCGACCCACTTAGCCGAATTTCATCAAGTGGATGGACTCATTATGGGTGAAGGATTAACGTTGCGTCACCTCATGGGGATCGTGAAAGAATTTTATGGAAAATTTGGTTTTACTAAAATTAAATTCAAACCGACCTACAATCCATACACGGAGCCCTCCATGGAATCCGCAGCCTATCATCCCACATTAGATCGTTGGGTCGAAATTGTCAACTCGGGGATGTTTCGCCCGGAAACATTGAAACCCTTAGGAATTGATGTGCCGGTGATTTCCTGGAGTTTTGGAATCGAGCGTCTGGCGTTATTTTTGCATGGAAAAGACATGGTGAAAGACATCGCCGGTCCGGATGTTTCGTTGGATTTCATTCGCCATTATCCTGGAGTGACTCATTCCATTCCTGAATCTAAAAAAGGGGGTTCCATTCATGGTCAACGTTGATTCCTCTCTTGCCAATCTTAATCTCTATCTCAAGAAACCCACCACCGTGAACCAATTAGAGGATGCGTTAGGCAAAATGGGATTCGAGCTCGAGGATCCCAATCCCGAAGCGTTGCGTATTGATGTCACCGCGGATCGACCCGATATGGTTTCAACGGCAGGAATCGCGCGGGCAATGAATGCGTATTTGGGGTATTCTAAAGGCATGCCGCGCGTCGTGGCGAAACCGTCCGAGTATGAATTGTTCGTCGACAAAAGCGTCCTTCCCGTGCGACCGGTTACGGCCACGATGGTGGTGAAAAACATTCACTTGACGGATGAAAAACTAAAAGAAATTATTTGGGTCCAGGAAAAACTCCACGCGACGTTTGCGCGCGATCGAAAAAAAGCAACGATTGGAATTTACCCTTTGAAAAAGATTCAATGGCCCATTTCGTTTGTGGGGATGGCTCCCGAAAAAATCAAATTCGCCCCATTAGGGTTTGACACCCCCATGACGGCGCAGGAAATATTGGAAAAGCATCCGAAAGGACCGAAATACGCTCCTCTCCTGCACGGATTGCCCGTATATCCCGTGTTTCATGACAAAAAAGGAGCGATTCTCTCATTGGTTCCTATCACCAATGCGCAGAATGTTGGACAAGTCACGCTCACCGACCGCGATCTATTTGTAGAAGTCTCCGGCTTCCTTTGGTCGAGCGTGAGCACCATCTTGGACATCCTCGCCTATCTCTTCGCGGACATGAAAGGAGACCTGTACCAAGTCACCCAGCGCTTTCCTAACGAAGCCACTCCGCGAGTTACCCCTGAATTGGGAACGCATTCCCTTACCATTGAACTCGATCTCATCAATCACACCCTCGGAACGGATTTTACAACCGCACAGGCCACCGAACTTCTTTCTCGGATGATGTACGATGTGGTTAAGTCCAATCCCAAGCAGCTGGTGGTGGAAACGCCTGCGTTTCGAGTGGATATCTTACATCCCCTTGATGTGGTGGACGATGTGGCGCGCGCCTACGGATTTGATAATCTCAAACCCGAGCCGGTAAAAATCTACACGGACGGAAGTGCGCTTCCTCAGACGCGCTTCAATGATGATTTGCGCGATTGCGTTGTGGGGTTGGGTTTTCAAGAAGTCATGACCTGGCACCTCACTTCGCACGAGCATCATTTCACCGCATTCGAGCGCGCGCATTCTCCGCATGTCAAACTCGGTGTAGCGAAAGAGCAAGGTCTCACGATGGTGCGCAACATGCTTTATCCCGAAACCATCCGCGCGCTTCTTTCTAATCGCTCTCAACCTCAACCGTTTCGATTATTTGAACTGGATCAAATTGTGGACATTCATGCGCCGGAGGAAACCGGGACAAAAACCCATTTCAAACTCTGTCTCATTCTCGGTCACGCCTCCGCGACGTTTGATGAAATGAAAGGAAACGTCGAAGCACTCGCGCGATTCACCGGCGACGCAGCGAAATTTTCTCCCATCGAAATGGATGGATTTATTTCCGGTCGCACTGCAGAGGTTTCAATGGGGAAAATGCACGGATTCATAGGCGAGCTTCATCCGCGCGTATTATCCCGCTTATCGATTCCGTTTCCCGTGGTCGTGTTCGAGTGTTACCTCACCCACTAAAATTCTTCATCTGGAACGTTTCGAAACGCTTCGTTGAAGCGATGTTCACATGTTATTCCCGTATCCGCAAACATCGAAATTCCATGTTGGCGTAAATCAATCGCAAAGTGCATATCATCAAATGCCGGATCGTTTTCTCGAATCCGAAAAGAAATCTTTTCCAGCACACTTCGATGAATAAGCACGCATCCTAATCCAATCGATGCCACCTCGATCAATCTCGGCGGAACCAAATGTGTAAATCCAACCCAATGCGCTTGATTCTTTTGTTTCATTTGCTCATTGGGATAGATCATTAACAATGGAACGAGCTGCATTTTTCCTCCGAGCTGAACCTTGTTGTAATACACTCCCCCTACTACATCCTTCCGATGGGCAAGTAACTTTTCAATCACATCTTTTTGAGGAATAATATCTTGTTCCAGGGAAAAGAAATAATCGTAATTTTCTTTCAACACAATATCACGAATCACATTCCGTCCATGAATGATTCGTTCCCTCACGCGCGGAGAAACGTTTCCGGAATGAATAACGCGAAATGTATGTCCGGGATGATTTTTTTCCCATTCTTTCGCATGCGCCTGAATTCGTTCCGCGTATTTTTCATTCGCTGAATTATCTTCAATGACAATGTCGACATTGGGATACGTGAGGGCGTTCAATCCCGCAACATAGGCCTCAAGCGAATCCGCTTTCACATCGGCCGTAGGACATCCAATCAAAATTCGGGGAAGAAGATCCATACTCAAAAATCACTCAAAAAAGGATTATTAGGGGATTGGAAATAGCGAGAATTACGCGTTAACCGTGACGCGCTGTCCCATGGCTTGTCCGGGCAATCCCTTGTCGAATTTCACTCGAACCGCGCCCGTGTTTCCGTGGGCTCCCATGATCTTTCCTGAAATTGCTAAGCTGGCAGGGCTTTTCCACGTGACCTTTTTACCGGCCAAGGTGGCAGCCTTAATGCGGGTGGCAATTCCATCCACTTCTACAATATACTGCGTCGGGTGTTGGGTCGTTCGTCCGCGTCGGTAATTCTTCAAAACTCCGTGCATCATAAACAGAAAACCCGGAAACAGGCTTATAAATCAAACTCTCAGAGGGGCTTCGTAGCCACGTATAACCCTCGTTTCATCTGTAATCCATCCTTATGAAAACGGGCATCCAGGCCGGCCTCTCGAAGGTAGTCCAATGTTGTGGAAACGGGAAATAACCCGAGTTCGTGATGCTCGATCACATGTTCTACTTTTCCTCCTTTTCGGGCAATCAAATGGTGCATATCCATGACCGAAACCATTCCTTTTCGTTCGCTCACGCTGACACGTGCCACAACCAGTTCCTTACTCTTGTACAGATTGCCATGGGGATTTCCTGCGTGATAGGTTTGAGCATTCAACCAAGGTTCAATGATCAACACCCCTCCCTTGTTCAAATGTCGAGCAAATCCGCTAATTGTTTTTTTGAGTCGAGGAAGCGTTTTAACATATCCAATCGAACTAAACAAACACACAATAACATCAAATTTTTTTCCAAGTGTCAGGTTCGTCATATCCATTTTCTTCAACATCATGTGGTGGAATTTTTTCCGAGCAACTTTCAACATTCCCTCGCTCAAATCAACTCCACTGAAATGGTATTTTTTTCGTAAATAGTTTAGAAACTTCCCTGTTCCACATCCGACTTCCAAT
>CAYHGC010000074.1:0-5195 GCA_964356075.1 uncultured archaeon | reverse complement strand
CCCTACACGACGCTCTTCCGATCTAAGATGTTTGTTTTTCATTTTGTTATAATTGTTTTATCGATAAAATATGCCTCGGAGGTGATTTGAACACCCGACCTCCGGGTTATGAATCCGGCGCTCTAGCCACTGAGCTACCAAGGCACGATTTCGACCGTGCGCTCCGAGGGGCTACATCGCGAGATTGACTCAATCTCGCAGTAGGCCGACTAAGCAGGCTTCCAAAACTTCGGTCTCCGAAGGCTTAAAAATGAGTCCTGGGGAAGAACGAAAAAAGAAAGAAAGGGGAGAGAAACCCCTCCCCAGCATGTATTGATTTTACACGATAGTAAACGACGCGGTTGCTTCTACCGGATACCCTTTCGTGAGGTATTTCGTATGATCATTGTTGTACATCGCGACGCGCACCAAATAATTTCCGGATTCTAAATCCGGAATGGTGAAGGAAGTCGTGGTAATCATATTGTACTCCCCTTCAATTTCTCCTTCTTTTGTTAGGAACCAGTGAAAGTGCCCCGTTTCATCCGCATTGGCCTTGCCTACGTTGATTGCATCGACCGTGAAGTCGAACACATTCAAGTTGACCTTGGCATTCGTTCCATCGACCACAATGGGATCAATGGAAAACGAAGGATCGTGTCCAATAACAGTAAAGTTAACAGTTTTTTCAATAGGAGATCCATTGACCAAATAATTGGAGTGATCGTTATTTTGCATGCGGATTTTCACGGAGTGTTTTCCCGGTGTCATGTTGTCCAAGCCAATAGCCCCGCCCATGCTTTCAATGAACGTTCCTTCGTCAATGAAATAGTGGAAATGTCCCGAGTTGGGCAGATTCGGTCCTTCATAATCCTTGCTGGCCGTGCTAAAGTTTTCGGCATGAATGTAAATGATCACTTTGTTTCCCGTGTTGGCGCTCCCATTCACGTTCGCGGTAAACGAGGGTGCAACATCGCTTGGTACAGTCGTGTCGGTTCCTTCCGCAGGAGTGGTTGTCGTTGTGGGTGTAGTAGTATCGATGGTTCCGGTTGGAGTATCGGAAGGAGTAGGTGAGATTGTAGTATCCCCCACTCGGTTATCCGTTGTCGTGTTCTGCATTCGCGCTGGATCCACGCATCCAGATGCGAGTAGTATTCCTGCTAAAAGTAAAAGTAAAGTAGGTTTCATGTATTCCCTCCACATTGGAATAGTAAAGAGTTGAACGTCGTGGAACCTATAAAGCAGTATTGTGATCCATGCTTAACGAACGGGGACTTCTCGCTCCGAAATGGTACGATTGATCTTTTTTTACCGTTCCCTAAGTAGAATTCATTTCATTTCCAATAGCGATTAATGCATCCTGGAGTGTGTTCAATGACGGAAAAGTTGAAACGAGATCGGATCGGATACCAAATTTCCATTCATTGGATCCCTGCGTCAGGCGACCGGACCAGATGGAAAGATCATATCCCCCCGATCCATCATCGTTTGGCAGAATGGAAAAATCACTATTTTTCAATGCGTGATCAACTGCCTGAGCATTTTTTTTGGATACTAAAAATGGGGATTCTTTCGGGTATTTTTCATTAATCAAAAAAAGATCCTCTCCGATCCGCTGAATCGTGCTTGTATTGTATTTTCCCGCAATTCCCCCGCCTTGAACAGAAACGAAGGTATAATTTTGGCTTGGATTGAATGTCATGAATACCTCTCCTGCCTCTTTTGGATTATTAATTCCAGACTCAACCAAATCGGATTGGCTCGTTGAAAAAAACCCTTGCATTCCCACTACCATGGCAATAAACGCTAGAATAATGATGAGCAATATGCTCTCGCGTGGCCATCCGGTAATTTGATTGTTTTTCATCCATTATTTCAGCTTAAAATGGTATAATAATCTATACCCCTTTTCGCACGGTGAAATATACGCACGGATAGACTTTTTTGAGAAGTCCAATTGGGTATTTCTTTTTTGGTATCGTTATTCCCACTCGATTATCATAATGCTCAGCATGCCGAGTCCAATTCCCATTTTTTTAAAAAGGCAGTAGGCGTTTCGCAGAAAAAGAACATTTGGTACAATACCCCCCTACTCCCTATTTCCCATATTCCATTCGACTCTTGACTTTGATCTCTTGATCTCCGACCATTAAGATTCGGTCCGCGCTTCCGATGAAGAATCCCGTTTCGAGAACGCCCGGAATCAATCGTGCCTGCTGGTCCATTTCATCGATTAACAAATGGTCATCCATTTCGGTTTCTACAATATAATGCCCCAATTCCGTTTTCGGCGGCTCTGTTTTGTATTTAGTGAAATCCACGCGCCCTACTTGTTCCAGCATCAATAGGGTGCGTTTCCACCCGAATGCGGATATTTCATACGGAACCATTCCCTTGAGCTTGTCGTACATGTTCGCGGCCGGCACGACCACGATCAGTTCCCCGGCAGATTGGGCGATCATTTTATCCCGAATCAGGGAGGTCGTGTTTCCTTTGATGAAATCATAATCATGATCCGCCTGCGTCGCGAACTCGATGGCGACATCCACTTCACGGTCGTTCAAGGTGGTAAGGGGTAAATGAAACTGATTCGCGGTGGAAATCTGACTCGTCGAAGTCGGGATGATTTCCACATTCCACTTGTTTTGCTCGCACCACAGTCCGAGCTTTTTGAGAAAGAGTTCTCCGAGCTGGTTGGTTCCGATGGAAACGACCTGTCCATCCTTCACGTAGCGGGAGACAAACGCGTCCACTTGATCCTCGGAAAGCATAGGTAAGGCAATCGTTTGGGGGATTTAAGGGTTTACAAGCAAAAAAAAGAGATTTCCGGTCTCTTGGTTGGGAGGCCGGAAAAAAATAGTATGTGGGAGGATTATTTTCCCGTGCGTTTAGCGGCGGGATGTGCGACTTGCGGGTCGGCGGCTCGATTTAGACGCGCGGGACGCGGTCGATCGTGATGCAGCTTTTCGTGCAGCCATGATTGGTTTTCCTCCTTTTTCCTGTTTTTTTCTACGGTAGGTTCCCTTTTTGGGAACCGTTTAGGTGAAGCGATTTAGTGCTTCTTACCCTTCTTGTGTGCCACTTTCTTTGCTTTCTTTTTTGCAGCCATGTTGGTAGTCTCCTTTTTTTTCGAAAATTGTTCAAAAAATTTTCGTACTCGCATAGTTATAATTCAAGTATTTAAGTGTGCGCCTGAAAAATCGTTTTTAGAAACGAAATTTTTCCTCCAAAAAAAATCATGCGAAAAAAAGTTCCACGATCCACGAAGTTTAATGTTGGTCTAAAGACATGGCGGGAGGGATTCTTTTCCCACTCCGTTTTTCTCACACAGACAAGCATCTTTGGATCCATCAACCGGATCGGCACACATTTCGTCCACTTTTCCTAGTTTTTCAGCCAGCAAGGGTTCCTGTTTGCAATACTTGATCTCACTTTTTTTCCCTTTTGGATGGTAAGAGGCATCCTCTTGAAGGAAATGAGAACCGTCCCCTGAGATGGTATCACGTTTGACGATGACCCACATTCCTTCCTTTCCTTCATAGATGCATTCGCGGAAAATGGAACCGTCCGCCTCGGTTTGGTGTTGGAGTCGAAAACAATAATCTGCATTGTTCCACGTCACGGCCGCGACCCCGCTAAATGTGGTGGCGATTTCAGTAGCGGTCGTTTTGAAATAAGGGTTACAGTTCCCAGCCCCAGAGTATTTTCCTGCCGGACTGAGAAGGTTGGAGGGTGGGTTCCCGGGAGGGGATGAATCTTCGGCGTGTTCCTCCATCCAATCGAGGGATTGTTGGGCCGAGCTCGTGCTGGTGTCATTCGTCGAGGCGGATGAGGGGGGCAACGCCGGGGCTGGATTATTCGAAGAAGGGGGAGATCCAACGCATCCCAGGAGAATGACCAGTAATCCCACTAAAATAATCCCGCGCATGCCTCAACTAATCAAAAGGGATATATAGGGATTTTGTTCCATGATGAAAGAGTAGGAAACTCAAATGGGGATAGATTCAGGATGAGTCGTTTGAAATGGGGTCATGGTAGAAGTGGCGTTTCGTTTTGGGGCGTAATGATTGTTTTCTTTTTTTTAGGATGTGTGGGCGGATCTCCCCCTTCGGGTCCAGTGGATTGTCAAAAGGTCTGCAGCCAACCTCCGACTTCCCTTGAGGCAATAAAGTCGTTCGTGGATTGCAACTGTGATACTAATTCCCTCGCGGGAGGAGGAACCTCCCTCCCGGTTCCGGGTCTCACCCCTCCTTCTAATCCTTCGGACGCGCTCCTTTCGTGTGATGATAATTCCAACTTTTGGATTCAATGCTTCAAGGAGTTGTCCGGCCACCCCTTGGTTGAATCGGTTGGCGTTGGAAAAACCAACACGATTTCCCCGTTATGGGTGGGAGAATCGTTTCCAATGGGAGTTTCGATCGGCAGCTTGGTACCTGACACGAACAGCCGGTATTGTCTGAATACGACGACGTATGACTATGTTTCCACCGACCCTGATTTTCCGATAAAAAATCTGGTCGAAGTCCGGTATTATTTCAATTTGAATTTGAGCGAGAGTTGGCGCGTGCACGAAGGAAGCGAAACGGACAAGTTTGGCACCGATCCCATAAACCTTATTTTCCATGATGATGGCAAAGGAAATCCGGTGGCCCAAAACACGGAAGGGGAGATCAAGTCGGGGATTTTATATACCGACTCGATGCTTTTCATCCTAAAATCAGGAAAGCATAAGGGACCGTTGACGGAGGACCAGAAAGACCAATGCCAGACACTCTTAGCCAAGTATGGAGGATGAACCCATCATGGATGAATCAAAACCCAAGAAAAAGATTGAGCGCGCCGACATGCTCAAATCGTTCGATGTGATGGACCAAATGGCCAAAAATGAGGGAGATAAAGAAAACATCCGTCAAATGAAGGAAAAAATGAACGAACACCTCAATCAGTTTGAAACGCCCGAGTTTAAGGATAAACTCAAAAACATCGCCACGGTCGGAGCGCAGATGAAACAAGAAGGGTGGACCAAGGAAAAAGTGAACGCCATGTCTCCCGAAGAACGACAAGCGTTCGGTCGGCAAATGATGGAACGCATGGGATTGCCCATTCCAGATAAGCTGAAGAAAAAGATCGAAAAGGAGTGAACGAGCAGTATGCCCGCGAAGAAACCCACCAAAAAAGAAAAAGCAGTTGAGGCGAAGCGTGTGAAGGTAGCCAAA
>CAYHGC010000073.1:0-5300 GCA_964356075.1 uncultured archaeon | reverse complement strand
TGTGGTTTCCACTTTTTTGTTCGCTAAAAAAATAACCGAATCCGATGGAATCGCATTATGGTCCGCATTGTTCGTCGGGGTTTCTGCGATTGCCGCGTGGAGAACCAGTGGCTTCGTTCGCCCGGACGGGGTGGCACTGACGCTGATTCCATTATTGTTGTATCTCTGGTTCACGCGTCGAGAAAAACTCGCGTTCATTCTGAGTCTCGCGCTCGTGCTATTGCATCCTCTTTCGGCCGTAATGTATGCGATCATTTTATTTATCTGGTTCGTCGTTCACGTCTTCCAAAAAAAACCCTATCCTACACTCATTCCATTTGCGCTACTCGGAATGCTCGCTGTTTTTTGGGCCTGGGTTTTCTCGATTGGTCTTCCTATTTCGAGCTACGCGTCGCACATTTCACTTGATGCCGGAGAATTTACATCATTTCCTCTTCTTGGTTTCATTATCTTTTCGCCCCTCTCTTGGTTTTTTGTCGCGATTGGATTGTGGAAAGCCAAGCCTCCTTTCTTGTTGCTCGTTTGGTTTTTTGTCGCGATTCTCATCGGAGGTGCGGGCGTGCGCTTGTCCGCATATTGGATTCCATTCTTCTCGATTGTGGCCGCGTATGGAGTGCGCGAGGTCGTTCGTTTCATTCATCCGGTTAAGTGTGGGGTCGCCATCTTGGGTTTTTTCATTTTAGTCATAGGATGCGTGACGGTTTTCATGGTGATGGATGGCATCCAACCTTATTTTTCGGAGGGAGGAAAAGATGCCGCGAGTTTTCTCCGATCCTACGCGCATCCCCAGGATTCCGTTCTCACGACGTGGGACTATGGTCACGTCCTCGCGTACTATACAGGCCTCCCTCAAGTGATTGATGGGTATTTTGAGTTTGCACATGAGCTCGATGAACGAAATGCGGCAATGAAGACCGCGCTTTCCACCTCGCGCTGCACTACCTATCTCAATGCGCTCGATGAATTCTCCGCTCGATTCCATTTCATTCAGCGCGATGAATTGTATTCCCAGGGGGGAGAACAGGGGGTGTTAGCCCTCGAGCGCTGTGAACCCATTCGGACGATTTATTCATCGAATGATGCGCGCATTTTGGAGCGCGTTCCAAAAATCCTTCCTCATTAAATTTTGGGAGTATTATTTTTTCCATTAATCATACGGGACATCATCTAATTTTTCTTCTCTCCATTCTTCGATGAGTGGATCGTCTAATTTTCCAATTTCGGTTTCCATAAGATCCATTTTTTCGCTTTCTTTATCGGCCCTACTCGTTTTCTTTTTCTCGGGTTCGTATTTTGATCGTAATATATCTTGAATCGCTTTGGCTTTCTTGGGGCCAATATTTTCCACCTCTTTCATTTCTTCGGTCGTCGCATTGACAAATGAATGGATGCTTCCAAAATGGGTCAGCAATCCTTTGGCGGCATTCGGTCCTACTCCAGGAAAACTTTCCATGATGAATTGCTGCTGTTCCTCGGGAGTAAGCCCCTTTCGTCCTAATCGTAAGCGTATTTCTTTGTCTTTTCCCTGCTGTTCGCGCTTAGCAATTTGGTACACCCATTTGGCCGTTTCTTTGGCGTCTTTGGTATACAAGAGGGGAATCCGATACGTCAATGCGATCGACGAGAGCATTCCGATAATGGCATTTTCATGAATGTTCCGCATCGAAAACAAATCCTGCGGGTCGCCCTCCAATATTACCAACGGGCGCGCATACGCGTTGCTCATGTTCAACAACTGATTGAATAACCGCCCATCCATCAAGGAGCTCAAAAAGTCCTCCGTGGTTTTTCGTTCAATCACCACGTCCGGTCCCACGACAAAATCCCCGACTTCCAACTGTTTCGCTTGTACGATGGCGTCCGGATAAAACGATAATTCTTTCATGACGGTGCTTGCTTGTTCCCGATTGTCGGCGTAAATAAATAATTTTTCGCTTGCGCCAAACTGAAACAGATTGGCTTGTCCCTGTTCGGTGGTCGTGCGATCTAGTGTCCCCGTGTGGGCCAACACGGATGGAGCGACGGCCGTGTGCATAGAAATGCGCGAAAGGGTGTCGTGCATGTTCTGCTCTTTTCGTTTCGACGCCCAATACATGGCCTCATCCATCGTCTTTTCGGCCATCAAAATAATCACGCGCCCTTCGGCTTTGCGTCCGGTGCGTCCGCGGCGCTGAATCAATCGAATCTCACTCGGTACCGGCTCGTAAAAAATAACCAAATCCACGGACGGAATGTCCAATCCTTCTTCCGCCACCGAACTGGCCACTAATACGTTGAATTTCCCTTCGCGAAACTCGTCCAGCAATCGAATCTGATCCTTTTGACTCAGTCCTTTATCCTTCGCGGATTTGGTGGCTTGTCCGATGAATCGCGCCGCGCGAATCCCTTCAATCGTATTCAACGAATCCGCAACAAAGGTAACCGAATCCCGATAATGATTGAAGACCAACACACGCGATTCCGTGTTCTCCTCGAATTGCTTTTTCAAAATGCGTTGGAGTTCAGCAATTTTGGGATGCTCTACATTGGCGTTGGATAATCGTTCCGCAACCTGATAGGCTTTTCGAATGTGTTCGCTTTCGTTGATTAATTTTGCTGCCTTGGGGGAACCGCTTTGCAACGCCGCTTTTTGCATTTTGTCAAAATAATCTTCCAGCGCATGAATCCCTTGCGATTCGAGCAATGTTACGGCGTGGGACACCTTCAACACCGCTGCCGCGCGGGAAACGGCTTGATACAATTGAGGTTTCGTTGTACCATATTTCATCATGTCCTCCCGCAGACGGATTTGGAGCTGTAATAAATCCACGCGTCGCATGAATGCGGAATGAATATTGCGCGCATATCCTATTTTTTTGAAGAAAATGAGTTGTTCGTGCAAAAATCCTTGTAAGTGTTGCTTGATTTCATAAAACTCTTCGGGTAATTTTACTTTTTTCCATTCCACTTTAATGGGATTGATGTAGGGTTTCACATCCTCATCATCCATTTTCTTGACCGCGATGTGGTGAATGAATAAGTTTTTGCAAATGTCCTGAATTTCCTCTTCGGATGATCCTGGAGAAGCGGTGAGTGCGAGTATTCGTTTGGGTTGTGCGGATTGATTCATGTATTTTTGCGCGAGGAACACGTAGCTGTATTCTTTCACCGCGCGGTGCGCTTCGTCAAAAATAATCAATTGCACCTCATTCAATGTTATTTTTCCCGTCAGCACATCGTTTTCGATCGTTTGCGGCGTAGCGGCGATGATGGTGGATTCATTGAATATTTCTTTTCTCTTTTCGGGCGTTTGCGCTCCCGTAAGAACGGCGATGGTTTCCGGATGCAACGCCAAAAATTCCCGCATGCGCACTTGATGTTGTACCGCCAATGGTTTAGTGGGGGCGAGAAACAATACTTTCTTGGTCGGGTGTTTCTCCAGCATGCGCGCGGTTAGTAGGGCGGCCACGACGGTTTTCCCCAATGCGGTAGGAGCCACGACGAGGGTATTTCCCTTTTCTTCAATCTGGGCGACCAACACTTCCTGATACAGCCTCCGCTCGACCGTATTCGATTTGAGTAAAGGATGCGTGATAAAATCAGCCATACTAGGAATGCGTCCGTTGCTCTATTTTAAATCCACTAACACCATTTCGCCGAGGAAATGCCCGTATTATTCCTTCATTTTTGTATTGGCCTTATTTTAGGCTTTTATTAGCCAAACGGAGGCCTATATCTGGTGGGTTTTTATTGTCCAAGGGTTCTACTGTGTCTGGGTCCCCACATAACGGGGAATTAGGTTGGGAAAAAGTATGGGAGAATTGCCATTAGCAGCCGTGGATCGCGTCATTCGCAAAGCCACCGGTATTCGGGTGTCCGAAGAAGCCGCGAAGGTTCTGTCCGAACACTTGGAAGAAATAGGATTGACGCTCTCCCGCGAAGCATCGGTTTTCGCCAAACACGCGAACCGCAAAACCATTACGGGCGCGGATATACGATTGGCGATTAAGAAGTGAAGTGATTGAAAAAACGGGACATCTGAAGTCATTATTGAGCACGCATACGGAGCTCAAAAAGTAAAAGTAATTTAATTCGCTCACGGCTTATTGTCAATTTTCAAAATCTCAACCGCAAACGTCAATTGTTTTCCGGCGAGCGGGTGGTTGAAGTCGATTTTTGCCGTTTTGGTTCCGGGATCAAGTGCGATGATTTTTCCTTCTCCTTGATTGGAGTGAACAGTGATTCCGATTGCTGTCGGGATATTCGCATCAAGCAATTGTTGCTGGGGGACTTCAATAACGGCATTGGGGTTGAATTCGCCATACGCAAGGGCGGGTGGAATGACAATGGTTTCTTTTTGTCCTACTTTCATTCCGATTAATCCTTCGTCAAATCCTCGGATGAGTCCACCAACGCCAACCTGAAATACGGCCGGGCTTCCGGGCTGGGTTTGGTCAAACACACTATTATCGTCGAGCGTCCCGACGTAATACAGGGTTACGTAGTTTCCTTTCTGAATCGTATCCGTCACGATGGTTCCCTCCAACAAATTGCTGGAGTTGGCGGTTTTCTTTGTGGGCAGCTCCGTGCATCCCGCGAGGGTAATCATCACGATAAGCCCTGCGATCATCCAAAAGGATTGCTTCATACCACCAAATGGATGCCGTCATCCATTTTTAAGGTGAATTATTTGGCCAGCGATTTCCGCCTATTTTCAATGAAGGTGTGTACGATTCGATAGGTCTGTTTCAGGGTCAGTTTTTCGTTGTTTAGTACCAAGTCGAACGGCGAAAGGTCTTTGGTAAACTCGATACAATAGAGCGTCTTCCAGATTTTTTTATCGGTTTTGAGACGAGGAACGATGGTCTGGCGCGCTTTCGCTAGAGAAATATGATCCCTCTGAGAAACCCTCCGCACTCCTTCGTTAACCGATGTTTGCAACCAAATCCGAATTCCTTTTCCTGGATATAACCACGGCATGAGTCGCGCGTCTGTTACTGTGTTTTTGTTTTTTCGCAAGGTAGACAACAATTCAACATCCACTTGTTTGTCGATCGATAAATTCTTGGCTCGAAGTTGGGTTCCTTTTTGTCCTTCGTTCGTCTCCCAAAATCCTTTTTTGACTTCTTTTGTTTTTTGAAACTTTAATTTCTCGCTAACAATTCGTTTATGAATTTCGGATGCTGAAACATAGCGTGCTCCATATGTCTTTGCTAAATGTCGTGCGAGCGTACTTTTTCCTGATCCGATGATTCCTGAAATTAAAATAGGATATGGGAGTTTTTTCACGTTTCACACCGCCATTACAATAATCGTACAAA
>CAYHGC010000072.1:0-5460 GCA_964356075.1 uncultured archaeon | reverse complement strand
GACTGGAGTTCAGACGTGTGCTCTTCCGATCTAGTCGAAATCGGGACCGGTGCGCAGCGTGAACACCGATTGGAAATCCTCACCGCCCAGTGCACGGAAAAAGGATTGGATTTGAACAAAATGCCCTTCTACCGCGACATCTTCCGCTACGGCTGCCCGCCACACGGTGGAATTGGATTAGGAATGGACCGCATCGTGAAGCAAATGCTCAATTTTGAGAATGTGAAAGAAGCGATTCTGTTGCCGCGCGATCCTGAACGATTGACCCCGTGATTATTTTCCGGGCGGACGAAACCGTTTACGTTTAATTGAGTCTCGACGAAGGAGACTCCTTCGTTTTGGAGGAATTGTTTTGGGATCGGGACGAAAACGAATTTTTCCAGCAATATCCAATTTTTCCCGCAATTCATTAATTTCAGCCGGTTTACACCCACAATGAGCCATCCATTTGAAGAATGACTTTTCATAGTCGAAAAGCGCTCCCATTTTTTGTCTCTGGTCCCTCATAAATGCCTTTAACTGCGCATCATAATCATCTTCGCTTTGAAACTCTTTCATGTTGGTTTGAAAGGGGGCATTATGCATGTCAGATGGCTTACAGAGGCCCCATTTTTAATCTGTTCTGAGTCCATAATCTTCTAGATGCGTACGTTACTTGGAAAACCACTCATGGGTTGCCCTTCTGCTTTACTTGTACGCATCAACTCCAATCGACGCTAAACGTACCTCTTTTCGGGCATTTGGGTGTCCAAAAAAGACCTGATTTTTAATCCAGTTAAACAACCAAAACTACGGAAACGGTGATATGGAAGATGACACGCAAAATGATTTCAGACATCCTGAAGAAAGACACAGCCTCGGCTGAAGTGTGGGGATGGATCAAACGAAAACGAGACTTCAAGGGAACACTCATTTGGTTACTCCGCGATGGAAGCGGGGAAATGCAAGCGGTTTTGTCCAGCGAAGCGATTACGGACAAAAAATCATACGAAGCCGCACGCAAAGCCCTGACGGAAAGCTCCATCAAAGTCTGGGGCGATGTGAAAAAGGATGAACGCGCGCCGGGTGGAAAAGAATTACAAGTAACCAAAGTCGAGGTGTTGCACGCCGGAGAAGAATTTCCCATTGGGAAAGACTTATCGGAAGAATTCCTCCTGGATGTGCGTCATTTGTGGTTGCGCTCAGCTAAAATGCAACATGGATTGCGTGCCTCCGCCATCGTGTTTGAAGCCTTCCATGATTTCTGCAAAAAAGAAGGCTATTTGGAAGTGCAGTGCCCCACGTTTGTTTCGGGCGCCGTGGAAGGAGGAAGTGAATTATTTGAGGTGCAGTATTTCGACAAAAAAGCATTCTTGACGCAATCCTCGCAGTTCTATTTAGAAGTATACGCGCACGCCTTGGAAAAAGTCTACACCGTCGCCCCTTCGTTTCGCGCGGAACCTTCCCGCACGCGGAGACACTTAACGGAGTTTTGGCACGCGGAATGGGAGACGGCTTTCTCGAGTCTGGATGAACTCATGGACTGGGAAGAACGCATGATCAAGCACGTCGCCAAGTATGTATTGGAACACGCCTCCGACCAACTCAAATACTTCGGACGAAAACCCGAGGATTTGGAGAAAGTGGTCAAGTCCAAATTCAAACGCTTTACCTACGATGAAGTGTTTGCCGTCGCGCAGAAGAAGTTTCCCGAATTAAAATGGGGAGACGATTTAGGCGAGGCGCATGAACGGGAAATTACAAAGGATTTTGACGTGCCTATTTTAGTACATCATTATCCCACCGTCCTCAAACCGTTTTATCACCGACCCGACCCTTCAAAACCCGACACGGTGTTGTGCGTCGACATGCTGGCCCCGGAAGGATACGGGGAAATCATCGGCAGTGGAGAACGATGCTGGAAATATGAAGAATTGCTGACTCGGATGAAAAAGGCCGGACTGAAAGAGAAAGACTATCAATGGTACGTGGACCTGCGCAAATATGGAAGTGTGCCTCATGCGGGCGGTGGACTCGGACTTGCGCGCTTAACCACGTGGTTGTTCAAAATGGAACACATCCGCGACACAGTAGGGTTTCCCCGCACCATGACACGAATCGCGCCGTAAGATTAGGGTTAGAAAAATAAAATACACCGAAGGGGGATTGAAGAAAAAAACCCTTCGGTTCTTTTTTTTATTTTATTGACAGTTGCTTCCGTCACCTGTCGGAGTGCATTGACCCGTTCCCGCACCCGGGTCCTGGGTGGTGATAAGTATTTTATCGACGCGTAGTCCGTTGCTTGAACACGGAATGCGCAATTCAAGCGTTTGCGTATTTCCATTCGAGGAAATGGTTGTAGTCCCCTGAACCCAAGTGAATGCACCCGGGTTTGAATTAAAGGTCGATACCGACGAACCAATTCCGAGTGTTGCGGTCTGGGCAGCAAATGCGGTATTACGAATGTACATCCACGGATAGTACGTTGTAGGTGTACTTGCTGGAGCATTTAGGGTGATTGAATATTGGGCGAAGTTATTGGTTGCGTCACACAAGCCGCCGACGTTCAAGAATAACGGGGAAGTTCCTCCTTGAACGAGTCCCGCCCCCAACACATTCGGAGAGGTTAATGCAATTTCAGCTTCAAACAATTTGGCTTCTTTACTTGCTGTGACCAATGGACTCTTGTTCACATGGCAATTGTCAAAGAAGTCGCACATTTTTACCAGAACGTAATAGTCTTTGCTCGGAATGATCCCTTTGCTCCAATTCGCCGTTCCCAGAATGGGAGTGGTAAAGGTCGAAATAGATACTTTTGCCACGGGGAATGTCACAGGAGCGGAATCTACAATCACCGCCGGATCAGTAAAAACGGGAATAGCAGGGGTACATGCCGCCGATGACGCGGGACAATAACCCACCTGGTAACTATATTGTCGGAACGCCATGGATGCGCTTGCCGCATCAATAACGGATGTTCCAAGATATCTATCAGGGACCTGCGTAAAATCATAGGAAATTTCTCCCCCATTTGTTGCGATAGCACTCGATGTCACAGTTGAAAGAGCAGGCACATCGATATCAGCCGGCCAGGGGATAGAACCTGTTGCGAGCGTATCACTAATGAGATAAAAATTTGCATTGTCAAAAGTCGGAGTGTCCTGGTTGGCAGCCAAGGCAATAACTCCAGGAGACCCCAATAGAACATTCAACTGAATATCTTTGATTCCGTAATTCGTGAGAAAACCCGATGTCCCGCCCGGGGAGGCGGTGTTCAGTGTTCCAAAAGGAGATGTAAAATTGATCGTCCCGTCCTGGGTTACCGAACTAATCGGCGTTGTAGCCGCAGATGGAAGGACCACTAGCCCAGTAAATTGGGAACCGTAACCAGGAGGATACGCCCCCGTCCACGTGAATGAATAACCTGCTTTACCCGCCGTGCTAAGATCAGGGGTTGTGGGATTGGTAATGCTCAACAGGATCGCACTCAATGTACAGGTACTCGGAGTACCACTACACGAGTATCCGGATTCTACTTGACAGGTCGCATCGCATCCGTCGCCACCCGTCGTTCCACCATCGTCGCAGGAATCGGTACCGTTTACAACACCGTCTCCACAAACCGGAGATAGTGTGCATGTGCTTGGGGCTCCTGAACAGGAATAACCCGGTTCAATCGTACAAGTAGGACTACAACCGTCTCCACCCACGGTGGCACCATCATCACAGGCTTCGGAAACAATTCCATCTCCACAAACTGGCGCAGCAGGACAGTCGGCCGCACACGAAGAAGTGGTTTCATTGTATGGTGCACCGGCTTGACAAATGGAATCACCACAATGACAATCCGCAATACAAGTGGCAGCCGTCTCAGTGCCATCACAAACATTATTTCCATTACAGGCGGCCCCTGGACAATCCAATGGACAATTGGAGTTATTCTCAGGACTGACGCATGATCCATCGACCACACATACGGGTCCTCCGCCGCCGCCAAACGCAGAGTTCAATGAAACGGTGGTAGTAAAGTTGTTGATGTTGTCACTCGTGATGTTTCCCACGCCCGGGAAAATGCCTCCGAAAATCATTACCAACACGAGAACCGTCACGAGAACGGCTCCCCCGATAAGAAGCAAGTATTCTAATGCGCCCTGCCCTGCTGAGTTGAAACGAGAACGCGCCATGTGTTTTCCCCAATCCCTTTCACGTGGACGAAAGTTATTCTAGTATATAAAGCTAAACCCGTGAACATGCGAGGAGTGTATTATTCTTCGACCCGCATACCAAAAATGGTATTAAAACCCAGGAACAAAAGAATACTTGATCCAGCTTCCCCGATTAGTCCTCGTGGGGATCTGGTTCCTCCTCACACCAATTACGCGGGCCCCTGTCAATAGGGCAGGGCGCATTTTCCGCACTTCCCTTTTTTAACTCTCAATAACCCAATCACGTATAACGAGTGTCTGAGGTGACCTTCATGCGACGATTTTTAGCCTTATTATTTGCTGGATTCATGGCCATCATTCCGGCCGTGCATGCCAACGAATGGATTGGATGGTTCACGGAACCCCTGCGACTCATTACGAATGAAGCGTTGCAGTTTGACATTATCACGCGCATCATCGTATTGCTGTTTTCCGTCGTGGTTGCATTCATTGGATTTCTCGCCTGGAGAAAAAATTCGTCCTCTCGCGTCATGATTGTCGCACTTGCATTCGGAATTATTGCATTCAAGTGGCTGCTCAAAGTGATGGACCTATTTGTCTCCTCCGGACAATTTTTTCCGGATCACGCTGAAAATGTGATGGAGCTCATCAGTTTAGCACTTATCGCGTATGCCATCTTTTCCCCGCGGAAGGAACGCTGAGCACCACGCCGAGGCGACCCTCTCATGGCTGATGACGAAGGATTTGAAAAAGCACTCCAGTTGGATGTGCGTCGAAAAATATACGACGTGATTGAGCATTCTCCCGGATTGCATTTTAGAGAAATCCAACGCCGATGTGAGCTGGCAGTGGGAAGCTTACAATACCATTTGGACTACTTACAAAAACACCACATCATTCGCACGCAAACGGAGGGAAAGTTTGTTCGCTATTATTCCGTGCGCGGACGACAGGTGGGAGAAGGACACACGCACGAAATGGGGCAAAAGACCATGGCGTTTCTCCGTCATGAGTCCACACGCAAAATCATTTTGTTTTTACTCCATCAAAAACGAGCGAATAACGAGCGCATCGCGGAAGAAATTAACTTATCCCCCTCCACCACCTCCTGGCACTTGGACAAACTCGTTGAAGCCGGCGTGCTTACGCGCGCACGCGAAGGGAGAAAAAGCTTTTTCGAATTAGTGAATCCGTCCGCTGCGCAACAATTACTGATCACGTTCAAAAAATCATTCTTGGATCAAGCCGTGGACAACTTTGTCGAGTTCACCGAAACATTGAGCACCGAACCCGTGGTTGAAACCCAACTTCCAAA
>CAYHGC010000071.1:0-5471 GCA_964356075.1 uncultured archaeon | reverse complement strand
AAGGGATGCGTTCGTCACGGACGAAGACTCACCTTGATCGAAAACCAGGGGGATTTTCAGGGGAATCATTCATTCAACCTCGCTGTGTTTGATAACCAAAGCGAGTATAAATACCTTTTGGTCAACGGAGGCAAGATTATGCTTTTTTCGTCGAACGAGGGAAAAGGGGGTTTCAGCAAGGCAAACGGAGCGTTAAATGACCCCCGTTTCTTGTGTATAATCAAAATTTAGGGAAACAATCTCTTGGGGGGGCGCGCAAAAAGAAAAATTCGAAAAGGAAGCGTTATGTTAGCGATTTCAAAACGCTAAAAGAGTTTGGGCCATTTTGACAATCGTTATGTAAATTACCCCTAAAATAACAAAAAGGATCGAGGTTTGTCGAAAATTAACATAGGAGTAGTGGAAGTGTGGGCGTTAGCGTAATCGCATCGTATCGAGGTTGCGCATCGCGGTGGAGGAGATTCCTAGATGTTGAGAAATGTATTTGGCGAAAGCAACGGTTTTCAGCCGGTTTCCATGATCCACGAGAATCCGTTTGGGCTTTGGATTGACGTTTCGAATATAGTTCAGTAGCTGTCCGCGATCCGAGTGTCCGGAATATCCTTCCAAACTTTCCACGCGCAGCTTAACATTTACCATCTTCGTTTTTCCTTTGTTATCAGCCATGGGGATCTCACGAATACCGCCTTGCAGCTTTCGCCCGAGAGTTCCGTCGCCTTGATAGCCCGTAAACACCAGCGCGGACCGTTCGTCTTCCGCCATGCGTTGAAAATAATCCAAACTGGCTCCTCCATTGAGCATTCCGGACGAGGCCAAAATGATAGCATGCCCTTCCGTTAACACGTCGTCGCGGTTCTTTCCCGTGACCATGTTGAAGACCGGCGAAGTAAATGGAGAATCGTTCGAGAGAATGCGGCGTTGGATGTTTTGGCGCAAATACTCCGGGTAGGCCGTGTGAATGGCACTGGCTTCGCGCGTGAGCCCGTCCACATACACTTTGGCCTTGGGCAACAACCCCTTGCGGTAAAAATCCTCCAAAACGAGTGCCACTTCTTGTCCGCGTCCAATGGCAAACACCGGAATGAGAACATTTCCTCCTTTGGCAAGCGTGTCGGTGATAATCGATAAGAGTTTTCGATCATCCGCTTCACGAGGGGGTTGAAAATCATTTTCACCCGCGTAGGTGGATTCCAAAATCAGCGTTTCGGTGCGGGGATAGTTCAAGTCCATCGCGTCAAACAAGCGAGTAGGTCCATATTTCATGTCGGCCGAATACACAATGTTATGTCCACCTTCTCCGACATGTAAATGTACCGATGAGCTTCCCAAAATGTGGGAGGCGTTGAAGAACGTGACGCGCATGTCAGGAGTAATATCCGTCACCTCGCGATAATCGCGCACGATGACATGTTTCAATAATTCCTTCACGTCTTTTTCGGTATACGGGGGTTCGACTCCTTGCTTCATGGCGACATCCACGTAATCAAACTGTAACAATCCCATCAAGTCGCGCGTGGGTTCGGTACAGTACAGCGGTCCGCGATATCCCATTCGGTACAAATACGGGGCAAATCCTTGGTGGTCCATGTGGGCGTGGGAAATAACCACAGCATCGAGTTCGGATAATGGAAAATTAAGTGCATCCAAATAGGGATACGGATCGTCTTTGTTTCCGGTGTTGATTCCGCAGTCCACCATGACTTTGGAAATGGGCGTTTCGATCAGCATGCAGCTGCGTCCGATTTCGCGGAACGCACCGAGCGCCGTTAAGCGAACCCAATCATGTTTCGCGGTGGCTTTGCGATAAATGCGTTGGGATATTTCCTGTAAGAATTTCTTTCGTTCTCCGGCGTGCTTGTTCAAGTGATAGCGTATTCCGGTTAAGAATTCAGAATCACTGGTAGGAGCGCGGAGTATTTTGGGCGACCATCCGGTCTGCATCACAATATTCTTGCTCGTTTCTCCACCCTTCCCAATCACTAAACCTGGTTTTCCCGCTTCGATCGAGACCTGATGAAAGGGATCGATGAACGTGATGCTTTTCACTTCGGCTTCCGCCGGAATGAGCTTTTCAATTATTTTTTTGGCATCGCTCGGATCGGCGAGTTGACTCTTGTCGGTGCGAATGGTGATTTTCTTTTTCAATTCGAATGCGATCTTTCCCACGTAGTTTTCGGTGGAGTTGAAGAAGGCTTTCGGATTCTTCGTGTAGAGGATAATTTCCGGTCCCTCAAAATCGACATTGGAAACTTGACACGTTTTGGGGAGCTTTTCTTTGATGAAGGCGGTTATTTCCTCCATGCTCATGCGGGGCACCGCGGGTTCTTTTGTTGAGTTGGTCTTATGTTCCATATGTTGTTCACGTTCGTTTATTTTTTTCTTTTTTCATACCCGAATAAGGGAGAGTGAAAAAAAACCACAAAAAACAACCCTCCTTGCAGGATGCAACAAGTGGCAGTGATGATGGTGTTATTTTATTTCTCGTATTGGATGAGGGCAAATCTTAGGCCGCGATGTATTTTTCGAGGTCTTTCTTTCCTAATTCTTGTATTCCGTTGGAATCAATGACCATGATGGTGAAGCTATGTCCACCCGACATGATGTCACGTTTCTTGGAGGCCGAAATGGCACGAATGGCTAACTTGATGGCATCGTCTTTCTTCATGGAGGCCTGGTATTGCGTGTCGAGCACACCCATCGCGAATTCGCTTCCGGATCCGGTGACGGTGTAATCCGTTACATCCGCGATGCTTCCTACCGCATCCATGGAGTACAACATCGGCTGTCCCGTGTATCCTCCGACGATGAATTGAACCATGAAAGGATAGTAGCGGTTTCCGCTCAGAATGTTGGCAATGAATGTAACGAGTGCTTTGGTCGTAATGGAATTTTGTCGTTCGATTTCATACAGTTTCGCCTGCGATCGAAGAAAACGCACGAGGGTTTGCGCGTCTCCGGATCCACCCGCAATGGTAATGCCAATCTTGTCGGTTAATCGGTATACTTTTTGCGCATCTAAATCGGCGGCGAAATACCCCATGGTTGCTTTTTGGTCCGCGGCTAAGATGACGGCGTCCTTGATGCGGATGCCTAAAGTCGTGGTGCCGGTCTTTTGGATCTTCAATTCAGAATGATCGTTCTTCAACAAAATCAACTCACAAACAGAATGCTATAGAGGACTAATATCCTGAATTCTTTAAAAACGAGTGCCCTAAAACGGGCTACATTACCCATTGGGGAATAGAGAATATTTTATTGGGAACAGGTAGTATCCAGAAGTATGGCGAGAAACGGACGATTGAATGCGGCGGCACGGAAGCGAAAACAGCACGATGCTAAATTGGTCGTTGCAACCCAACAGGCCGCTGAACGCTCTCGTCAGGGAAAAACCGCACTGAATGCTCCGGCTCTTCGTTTTTTGCGCGATTCCGATCGGAGTCGAGTCATCGCGCGTGCGTGGAAGGAAACCAAATTCAAACCCTCGATTCAATTGTTGAATCTCACGCTCGCTCATTATGGTATGGCAGAGGCCCGAGGGAATACGGAGAAAACCCACGTGTTGAAAGTCTACATTGGCGCGATGGAAATTGCATTAGGCATTCGATCGTCGAATGGTCATGCGTCTTCTTCGAAGAAATGATCCGACGAAATTATTCGTCGTGATCCCCAAAGTGGGTGGATCCGTCATCATGCGTGTGCATGTTCTTGAAATCCTCGGCGGTGAAAACAGTCGTCACATTCACGGTTTTCACGCCTAATGCGTCCATGACCATCTTGGCAAATCCCGGAACGTTTTGCTGAATCGCCGTCATTTGTTTGATGGGCACGCTCAACGAAACTGAGTCATTTGCGTGCGTGTACACGGGCTTCTCCCACGCAGGAAAGGCTTTCTTCACCAATGCTTCTAATTTTTCGTCCGCTTTCGTAAATGTTTTGGTGAGTGTAACATGATACTCAACATCGTGTCCGGCTAAGTCCGGATTGAAATCCACGCGGACGCGTCCGCCGGAAACCGATTGAACTTTTCCCATCATGTCGTTAGCATTCACAATCGTTCCAGGCACAGCGGCCACATTGTGTTTTTTGAATTCGGATAACGGAATCACTTTCACGAGCTGCGCGCTTCGTTCACCGAATGCGGCTTTAGCGTCGAGTTTAACCGTTTTCGTTTCGCCTTCTTTCATGGTTTGCAAGGCCGCATCCAATCCGGGCAAAATTTCTCCCATTCCGAGGGAAACAATTACTGGTCCGTAGGTTCGTTTTTCGTTGAGGATGCCTTCTTTGGTGGCAACATCCTGGTGGGTGGTGTCAAAGACCTTGCCCGTGGTCACGTCCTTTCCGGTGAATTCAATTGATACTAGGTTCCCTTTCGTCATAGTGCAAATCGCTCCATTCGTTAAACGAATTGCCATTCCAAGCCTTTTTTAACCCTTTTTGGAGATTCGAGGGTGGTACCGAGGGATAAACCGCTATGCCTGATGCCCAACCTGCTTCTACTACCACCAAATCCGGTCCCTCCACGGCCGTGAAAATGGGAGCATTATTGATTGTAGGTCTCATGCTCCTATCCGGAGTCGCGATCTTCTTTGCCGGAGAGAATGCCGGAACGGACAATTCCACGGGAACCGATCCCACCACTCCGGCGTTGAAAACCTATCATGCGGATGAGGTCCAAGGACAAGTTACGCAGGTCTTCTCCACCGCCGTAGTCGGAGCGCAGACGGTTGAATCCGATAAGACGATTTTAGACGAAGCGTTACTCGCGATTCCGGGCGTGAAGACGGTGGATTCGCAGTTTACCAAACTCGATCCCTCGGATGCGAAGCTCACGTATGTTGCCAATGTCGCGTTGGATGAATCCATTGACAAACCAGCGTTTGTGGGCAGTGTTTTTTCCATTGCAGAAATGGATGCTCCTGAGATTTATTTTCAAGCGGCCATTTCGGTGGAGCAAACGCTTGTAGTGAAAGATGAATCCGACAAAGAAACCACGATCACGCTTCCCAATCCTATCATTCAAGCAATTGTGGCGCCCGACACGGTGGTAGGGAATAAAATCGCGGGGCAGTTCGTGGCATCCTTTCAAGGCGAGCAATTAGTGAGTGCGTACGTGTTGGAATCTCAAAACATTTCACTCTCGCCTACTCCTATTTCAGTCGAAGGAAGTTACCCCCTTTCCTCACTCGAGCCCCAGTTAGCGGTTGCCGGATCATTCGGGTATTATTTTTCATTTGGTGAGAATTTTTTGGTGACCGGATTATCGAAAGTTAAAGGAATTACGGCCGTCAACCAGCCGCTGATTCCCAGCATTGGCACTACCATCAAAATCACGGTGGATAACGCCGACTTAATGCTCACGGATTTCAATGCATTCATTTTCACAAACAAGGAAAATTACCCTTCGCTCGAATTAGTGTCAGATCGGAAGAGCGTCGTGTAGGGAAAGAGTGTAGATCTCGGTGGTCTCCGTA
>CAYHGC010000070.1:0-5474 GCA_964356075.1 uncultured archaeon | reverse complement strand
TATTCCGATTACGGCAAATTCTCCGGTAACGGCACCGAGTCCAACGACGTAAGTTAGCGTTCCGCTCACAATCGAGCTCGCTGCAAATCCTCCCCAGAACGCGCCACTCGTATTCGTGGCTACTTCCATCCATTCGCACAAACCGGATGTCACCGAGACTTGTTCTTTCAGCAAACTGTTGACGACGTCCGTGGAATCCTTGGCTCCTTTTCCATACAAGGTAAAGGAGGTCTTCTCCATCGAGAACGCATACGAATCATCCGCGCGAATGTTCACTTCGATGCGCGAGATAAGGTGATCGACTCCTCCTACTTTTGCATGAACTGTAATGTCATACGTTCCCGGCAGCGTTTCATCGGTTCGCATCACTTTCACGGTTTCCTTTCCGGTCAAATTGTTTATTTTTCCCGGCGTGAGTTTTATTTTTCCTTCACTGGCGCCGCCGGAACACCCTTTGTTGTTTCCTTCGGGGCAGAATGAAATGCTCACGGGGACGTTGCAGGATCCCGTGTCAATCGTGAATGTTTTCTGCTCGTCTTTCGCTCCCAATTTGAGTCCGGTGGTGGCTTCCGGGTGAATTTTGATGCAGGTTTCGAGATTGGATAACGTAATGTTCAGGGCGAATGTTTTGGCGAGCGTCACTTTCCCTTCTCCCAATCCCGATTCAGCCGCAAACGTGAGGGTGAATGCGCTCTGGGTTCCGGGTTGTACGGTTTGAGGAACGAAAACCAGCGTCACCGGATACGCTCCCGCAGATGAGGGGTTAAAATTAGGGAGGAGGGTGACATATTCTCCATTTTTGAGCGTTTCAATGGTTTTCTTTTCAGTTTGCGGGTCGGTTATTTCCACTTGTACTAATCCTAGCGGAATCGTTCCCCAGTCCACTTTGGCTTTGAGGTTTTGCAACGGAATCGCTTGTCCCTGAATAGTACATCCATTCGCGAGTTGAATGTTTTTCTTATTTACTGTTTCAAACGCGTCCATTTCGAGTTGATTCGTTTCTCCGAGTCCGCTGATCAAAATGGTTTCCTGGTCACACGACCCAATGGTTTCCAGCGTCGCGGAGAAGGGGATTTCATTCACCCATTTTTGTTCCGTTGCGAGTGATTCAAAGGTAAGGATGAATTTTCCGCTTTCTTTGGCATTCACGATGGACGCAATAGTAGGAAGGGTCACTGCGTCGAGAGTGAGTGAGGATGCATTTCCCGTTTTGACCAAAAATTCATCCTGTTTGGTTTTCACCGATTCGAGCATTTTCCAATAATCTAAAAACTGTCCCACGTTTCCAGAAAGGTGCCCTTCGGAAAGACGCAAGGACCCCGACGCGTTGTTCTGCACCTGCACTGTTTGAGAGGAAATAATTCCCGGTCCAAATGGAATGGCATAGGTCAGCGATGAGGGGTTGATTTCCACCGCTCCGTTTTGCACTGTAAGAAAGAGTTCGCTCGGTTCGTATTCCGGATAAAAAATAACGAATGAATACACCATTCCCGGCATCGAGGACGGAATACTCACCGTGGCTTGTCCGGCCGTATTGGTGATTTTACTCGCGAAGAGTGTTTTGGTTCCGCTCGCGTGGACGGTGGAAACATACACGTGTGCTTTTTCCAGTGAATTCCCGGATCCATTTTTGACACTCACAATAATAGACGCTGGATCAAATGCGGGAATTTTTTGAGTGGAAAGGGTGACGTTCAACAGTGGCATACAATTTTCACTGCACGGAGTAATGGTAGGTCCTCCCTCCGAACTAGAATCAGGAGGCGCGAGGAGGTCTTCCGGCACGTCAGATGGTGAAACGTTGAGAACCAGTTCCACGTCCTGCGTCCCATTTCCGGTGACGAGCAACGGGTTCGAGTCCACGTCCTCAAATGGATACTTATGCGCGCGCACGAAATACGATCCGGGAGAAAGTCCGGAAAACGTTCCATATCCCAGCGGATCCGTCAGGAGAGGATTGATGGATGCGACCATTGTTTTCGTGTCATTGTCATAGAGCACCAGTTTCACCCCTGCAAGAGGATGGTGATCCGTGTCGGTGAGGTGTACCTTGATGCTGGCTGCATTTTGAGGGGTGATGGGTTCCAGCGCAAACGAAAGAGCCGCCGCGCTTCCAGTGAGTTCAACCGTTTTTGTTTGGGACAAAAATGAGTCATGGGTCACAATCACATTGAACGTGTCTTTTTCGGCTGGCGTCCAAGGAGATGTTTTTCCATTAACACCCGTCATGAAACTTGCGAGTATTTTTCCATCGGATTTTCGCTGAATTTTTACGAGGGATTGTTCCAGGGGTTGTTGCGTGGTGGCATTCGTCACGTCAACGGTTAATCCTCCGAGCGTGACGGGCAACACGTAAAACGTTTGGGAATCCGCTTTCGAGGAGTCCAAAATAAACACCCCTCCAACTGTTCCTCCATATTTGTTTTGAGAATCATTGAGCGTTAGATAATACGACCCATATTCCACGTGTGTAAACGTCACGATTCCTTGCTCATTCGTGAATGCACTTTCGGCTAAAATTCCTGCCCCAGTATATCGCTGCACCTCAATCCCACTCACCGGAGTGTGGGTGGTTCCGGAAAGTACGGTGGCAGTAATAGTACCGGTGACATACACGACGGGTTTCATTTCCACTATCGGGTGAGTAGAGTCCAGGAGAACGTTGGCGATAGTCTGATACCCGGCCCCTGAAAACGAAGCATACCATGCATCGCAGGGAACAGGAGGTTCAAAGTGAAACACCCCATTGGTAATAGGGAATGTCAGTGCGGTTATTCCTGGATTCTGAGGACAGGTAACGTTGGCGGTGAGGGAAATGCCTTCCAACAATTGATTGCCCGTAGTCACGAGTTGAAAGAGCAAGGGTTGTGAGGGCTGAAGTCTAGTCAAGAGTGCAAACGATCCCTCCGCATTTATTTTTTTGACTGAAAACGAATCGTCGAGGGATTCATACTGGTTGGATTCCACGTGAATGCGAAGAACATCTCCCACCATCACGGGCGCAATGAGAATTTTCCCCATGTCATCTGTTTCATAGGAGGTTGTTTTTCCATTCAAGGTAATGGCAACTGGCAATCCTGAAAGAGGATTTTCCAATGAATCGGTGAAAAACAATGTTGCACGGGTGGGTTCTGCGATGACTGAAACCGTTTGCATGCTTCCCACCCAAAATCCCGCCAGAAGGATCAGGACAACAAACACATACAACGAAGGGACGATTTTGTCAATGGGATCGACGATTCGATAAATGGGAACAATCGGATCGATCCGATCGAGGAGCGCATACCACGCATTTTCAATCTGGTGCAAAAGGGAAGTCATTCAAACACCGGCGTAGGCTGAATTGGGAATAGGCCGTTTTTAAGGATGGGTAATGGGGGGAAAATATCCCCTCTTTTTGGTGCGTTTAAGCCGGTGCGCTAGGAGGGGCTTCCGCAATACAGGTTTGGCCCGGAACCAGTTTTTTGATTTCGTTCTCAATGCTGGTTTGTCCCATCCCTTGAAAGAGAGCGTCTTCGTTCCAATAAAAATCCGCTTGGATGCCATTGTCATATACACATAAATCCCCACTCACCACGAGGTCAAACACGTCTTGAAGGGAATCGATGGCCGCACTGACGTTGTTATTGGGAATCGACAGCACCCCATCCATGAGTTGGAAGGAAGAATAATTCGGCGTGTTGCTCGAGAGAAATCGTACACGGGGGGTTTCCGCGATGATGGACACGTTTTCGTTGGTAGGCGTATAGAGGATCGTTTTGAGATAGACGTTCCCTTCTCGCTCGGCCGAATCCCAGTCTAGGGCGTATACGTATTGCCAATTGGTTAATTTTTCTGCCGCGGTTGCGAGTCGATCGGGGGATTGATTGAATGCTTCATCCGAAGGCGTTTCGCTGAAGTCCAAGCACGCGGGGATGCCACTCCAATAGAGGGCATTCTCTCCCAGATTCACAGCTTTTCCGCTTTGGGATAATTGATAGTATTCGCTGAAGGGCTCGTTGGTGGTGTCATGGCTCACGCGCATCAATAAGGGGGTGGCCATCATGGGAGAGAACACCAACTCGTATGCTCCGGTCCCCGTGACGGAAGAAAGATGCAACAGCCGTCCGCGCGTCAGGGGTGTGGTGTTGAGTTCCTTGAATTCTTTTTCCACGCGCGCGTGAACGACTCCAATACTTTGGGATGTTCCGCTGTCGTGTGTTTTGGCAAATGATTCATTTAGTTTTATTTCTTCTTCTTGATCAAATCCAATTCCGTATCCGTTTCGGTTGAGTTTTCCATTCTCCAATCCAATTTCTCCGTCGAATGGAATCTGATAAAAGGGGCTCGTCAGCGCGGGCGTATCGAGGAGGTAAAATTGAACATCGATCGTGGCCTGCGGGTTTCCCGCGGAATCGAAGAATTGCCAATCGTCTCCATTCAGGGTGACATCCACATCTACCGCGTATGTTCCGGGCGTCGCAAGAGTCGCGTGGTCGGCGTATTGGTAATTGAATGCTAATCGGTTGTCCGATCCATAAAATGATTGATAGCCCGCATTTTCTCCTTTTTTGAACCAAGTGGGAGCGTCCGCGAAGGAGGTTTTGGTATAGTATTCTCTAAAATCGTGTTCGAAATCATGCGAGTATCCATCGGATTTCAACAGCACCGTAAAGTGAGTAAGGGCATTGAGGGCGTCTACCGATGGAACAGCAGAGGTGTATTTTACACTCGTTTCATTCACGAATGAACCAAACTCTTCATCGCTCCCATCGATCCACCGGTCGAGTGAATTAATTCCATTTTGCATCGCCGTGGTTTTGGTGTAACTGCAGGACGCGTCTCCCGTGTTGTAGTTTCCTAGATCAACTGATAAGGTGGTGTTCATCGCATTCACATGGGGATTGGGATGGCCAAACGTGTAGACGACGAGATAGGTTTCTCCCGGAATCAAGGGGATGCTGCAGTTCAGCAAAAGGGTGTTTCCCCCCGATACCGTTCCATACGCCGAGCACGTGGGAATGACTCCCGTTTCAGCAAATGTATTATTTTTTCCATTGGGAACGAGTAGAATCGTCATGTTCAAATCCACGTCTCCGGGAAGGAGACTTTCCATTTCGGCTGAAAAGGAAATTTCATTGGGTTTAGTAATTTTGTATTTTACATTTTTGAGTCCGATCGTTCCGTTTTGAATTTCCGTTATTACATCTTTGTATTTCCCCTCCGGCTGATCTCCTGGATTATCGGGACAGTCAAATTGATAGTTATTCACCGCGAAAAATTCTTCGAGTGCGCGGAGGCGCTTCATTAAATCAATATTAAATTGAGTCGCGTCGCAGTACACGCCTTTCTCGCTTTGCGCGTCGCATGCAAAAAGGGGAATACCCGAGGTATCGTTCCAGGACCAGTTGAACGCCACGCGAGGAAGAATCGACGAGCCCGTTCCTCCTTGGATGGGTCCGCTGGCACAAATGTTTTTTTTGGAAAGGGGATTG
>CAYHGC010000069.1:0-5622 GCA_964356075.1 uncultured archaeon | reverse complement strand
TGGGTACTCCTGCGACCTTTTTGACGGTTGTCAAAAAGCTCGACCAAAAGCTTTGCTAAGCCTTTGGCAACAGAAAACTGTCAGGAAAGGGCATTTAAAGGATTGGTTATAACCTTGAAATCTCTTGATCTTTAGGATGATTTGCGAGACTAACTAAATATCCTTGAATGGCATCCACCGTATTTTCTAATGCTTCCCTTTTTGTTTTTCCTTGGGATATACAACCAGGAAGATTGGGCACTTCAACCACAACCCAACCAGTTTCTTTATCACAACTAATGAGAACTTGGTAATCCATAATCAGAATGACTATGGCATTCTTAATAAAAACGAAAGACTGTTGAATTTTCAATAAACAATTAATCCAACTGACTCTGTTTTTTCTTTTTTGGAGTATTAAGGTGTAAAAAATTAGTATCGGATACAAGCGATTTACCCGTTTCGGCTTCAATTTCCTTCCGAGTATTGTGAGCAATTTTCCCTCCTTTTTGAGCAGACTTTTTTGCTTCATTGAATCCTTGATCGTTTTTGGCTACGGTAATATCGGTTGTAGCTTTTTCCCCAACCATCGTGAGAATAAGCTCCCAATCCGTCATATGATCACGCAGGTTTTGATTTTTTGATTGGAGGTTTTTGAACTCCTTATATTCTGCCGTCGTTTTACCAAAAGTTGCTTTACTTATCTCATTAGTCAAAATGGCAAACTCTTTCTCTTCACCCACACTACGATTCTTCCACTCATCGGTTAATTCCTGACGGATCGCGATTCCTCGAATTCTCTTTTCAATCCAGTCTTTAGGATATCCTTTCATTTCATAATATTCTCGCGCACGATTTTGAGCTAATTCGGGATTCTCGATTTCCTGGATACGTTCAAATCCTACTTTTGCTAGCCACTGTTTGAAGGGTTCGGCCTTGGGTGACGGAATGGATTGAATAATTCTAAACATGTTCTTCGTAGTAGCACAATCCGTTTCTCGGAGCTTTCCATCTTCAGCAGGCAATTTCAACTGTAAACAAAATGTTAACAGTTGATCCTCGCGCCCTTTGAGAACACCCCAATACTGTCGGGGGCTCGGACTATCAGTCAAAGCAGCAATTATGTCGCCGACGGAGAAGTGGCATTCTTTTTCATACCAAATTCGACGCATTTGTTTGTCTTGAAATACAACTAATGCCGTTTTTTCGTCCATTTTCAAGTCTTTCCTTTACAACAATTAGGCGTCTTCCGAATAAAAAACAATGGAAACCATTCCGCCAAAAGTCAAGAAGAATGCTCATTTAGCCAGGCAAGAATCTCATCCATCAATTCCGGTTTCGTGATGAGCATCGCGGTACCATGCCCCGCGTTTTCCACGAGCAGCAATTTCTTATCCGAAATCGCAAGAGTAGAGAAAAGGGATTGAGAGGATTGCGCGCTATAGGAATCTTCGTTGCTCGCGATAATGAGTGTTGAAACCGTATTGTTTTTCATCGCAGTGGTAACATCGACGCCACGATAATTGATTCCGGGGGAAAGAAGAACAATCCCGTGAGTGGAGGGATAATTGGATGCGTATTGTAGCGCAGCATTGGCGCCGATACTTGCACCGATTACGAATGGATTGCTCGTTTTCAAAAACACCGCTGCGGCATTGATATCCTGTGGAATTTTTTTCCAATCCGTATCGGTGAACTGGGTAAACGAAACGGTTACACTGCCTTTCTGGGTACTGTCTCCATGTCCACGCAGATCGATGGATAACACGGTAAATCCGTCGTTGAATAGTTTCGCAGCAAACGAATCGAATGAATACCGATCGCTTCCCAATTGATGAACTAAAATCACCGGCGGTTTGGTTGAACCAGGGTTCTCCAAATAGGTTCCCACAATCGTGTAGTTGTCATTCGTTTGAAATGAAACTGTTTTGGCACCCATGAGATTTTCCTCCATGTTGGATGAAATACACCCGCACACTAAAAGGATTACGAATGTAAAAAGGAGGATTATTTTCATGCGCAGGCCTCAATGCATCAACACCGGAATGTGTTTTTCGGAGACCATATTGTATCCGATCATTCCACCCGAGAAATTACACGCGTTACTAAAACCCATTTCGCGCAATGCTTGCACCACGCGACCGCTGCGTCCGCCCGAGCGACAAACGATCATTAATTTCTGCGTTTTAGGGTATTTTTCAAAATCCGCAGGCTTGGATTGAGACATGGGAAGGTGAATAATCCCAGGAATGTGACCATAGTCAAATTCATCCATTTCGCGAACGTCAATGAAGATCCATGAATGATCCTTCAAGAGGGGAACCGCCTCCGCAGGAGTCATTTGAAGGGGAGTCATGACTATACTCTCTCCCAAACCCGTTAAAAAGGAGAATCGGCCTCCCATCCAAAATGGACAATCCTATCACGCGAAAAAAACGATGGCAGGACATTCGACCCCTGTTGACAAAACTATACAAAGAACCCAAAATTGGACTCGAGGGATGGAAAAATCCAGTGGAATTAGCCATATCCACCATTCTCTCCGCGCAATGCACGGATGTGCGCGTGAATATGGTGGCGAAAGAATTGTTCAAAAAATACAAAAAAGCCGAAGACTATTTGCGCGTGAAACCGGAAGAATTGGAACAGGATATTCGAAGCACGGGATTTTACAAAAACAAAGCCAAAAATATCCGAGGATTTTGTCAAAAAGTCATTTCAGATTTTGGAGGAAACGTCCCGGACACGATGGAAGAGTTGATCACATTGCCAGGAGTGGGACGAAAAACCGCCAACATTATTCTCGCGAATGCGTTTGGAAAAAACGAAGGGATTGCGGTGGACACGCACGTGTTTCGCGTCTCGCAGCGACTCGGCCTCGCGGCGGCGAACAACCCGGTGAAAGTAGAGCAGCAGTTGATGGAGATAGTTGATAAGGAAGATTGGGCCACCCTCACAGATTATTTGATTTGGCATGGACGCAGAGTTTGTGTTGCGCAGAAACCCCGCTGTTCCGCGTGTCCGTTGTTGAAATACTGTCCTCAAGTTGGAGTGACTAAACATGGGTAAAAACAGAGGAAAGAGGGGCCAGCAAGATAAACCCAGTCCTCAACGAAATCCAGAACCTGCACGCGTACCAATCCCTGTCCCCATTCGTACGCGCTGGTTCAAACGGCCGATTCGGAAGCGGTGGATTGCGGTTGGGGTTGTTGCACTGTCAGTCATCTATGCAGGAGTCGAACGCTACCGCACTCAAACCACCGTGCGACTTCCAACAGGCATCGTTTCACTCATGCGCCACATAGACATTGAGGATGGACGAACAGTAGCGCGAGATTTCAGGCACGCTGTAACGCATGAGAAGGTGGTTGTATTAGCCATCGAACAATTCGGCGGAACCCAGGAAAGCAATGCCAACGTGATGAGATCATTGAACAAAGCCCGCGATGAATTTGAAAAATGGCGAAGCGTAAAGAATCGCAGCGAGGAAGAAGGGCGGAAGGAAGCCGAATCGATTATGATGCGCTACTTGGTCACCGAAAAATCAATTGTATATGTGCCCATTTTCGCCGAAGCGATGGTTCAGCGAATCCCCCTTCGATTCCTGGAGAGCATGCCGATCGAGCAGGCTAATCGGCTCAATCAAATGGCGGACGAATCTGTTCAGTTATATCAACAAGGACGAGTGGGTAAAACGCTCGGGCAGGGGCTCCCCTATTTTGAACAACACCTTGCGATTGAAGACATTATTTTGGACGAACGGAACGCCGAAATGCTTGAAGAGTTGGCCCAAATCAAAGCCGAACACAGGGAAAAAGGAAATGTGTTTGCGGTTGTTGGTCGAGCGCACAATGAAATTGGATCCAAAAGCCAATCCAGTGTATGGAAATCATATGACGAAGAGCGACATCTCGTGCCTGTACATGGTGATCGACGCATTCCACTATCGGTTCGCGCAGCACGGATACTTGTTCAAGAGAATTTGATCGCACTTGTGGAGACGACCGCGATGGGGATTTCCCGAAGCACAATAAAGTCCGTATTCGATCGGGCTGCCCGATTAACGATGGAAGAATTTAGAGAACTGGATCGAAAATGTAGTGGACTAACTGGCACTCCCCTTGCGGCAAAACTATTGGTTGAACTTCAAAGCTGGGTGCGAAATAGACGATGAGAAGAATACTAGTCTAAGTCTTGACACGTGCGCTGGCACATTCCGGTGATGATGAATATTTGATCACCCGGATCGCCATCGAGTTCAATATCCGTGGGATAGCAGTCCATGCCTAGATCAATATCACCCGCCGTACACAAATCAGGATCAATCCAGTTTCCACCAGCATCATTACATTGTTGAGGGGAATGATTCGCTGGAAAACCAAGCCATAAGCCCGAAATATCAGTTCCCTGACCACCGGTCATGTATCCGCATTGCTGATAATAATATTCCCCATCCTGCGTCGTGGTAATGGATCCGGCATTCACGCGCAATCGCCCCGTGTTGTCGGTCGATAAGGGAGTATAATCCAAATTGGTGTTGGATAACAACGCCCCAGCATCATTTCGAACTGCTAACACTAAATCACCCGTGTCCCCATCCGCGTGCGGAGTATCTTCGTCGTGTTGCACTCCACCACCCGTTCCACCGGAAAGAAAGGCCGTTGAGTCTAAACCATCGATCGCATCTGCATTGACCCCGGTCACTTTATTGGGAGCAGGAGGATTCGCCCCATTAATGGCTTCTACAAAATCGGTCTTGGATTGGAGAGTACTTGAAATAATGGAATCCCAATCAATTTCGCCAAATAAATGGGAAACCCCGGGAACGGCATACGTCATACCCATCAACGCAACCAATACTACCCCTACAATCATCCATAACGGAGTTTTGCTTTGTGGTGAAAAGGACAACGAAGAATGATGAGTGTTATGCTTGCGTGGGATCATCGCATGAATCATTTCGCCGGGCTTTAAAAGTCTGAGGGCGGAGTTCGCTCAACGAAAACCCTCATTAAGAGGGAATGTGAATGAGGAATGAATGAAAAACGCTGAAATTGCGGCCATCTTTTATGAAATGGCCGATTTGTTGGATATTTTGAATGTGGAATGGAAACCCATTGCGTTTCGTAAAGCCGCACGCACGATTGAAGGGCTGGCCGAAGATGTTTCGGTGTTGTATTCCAAATCCGGAGAAAAGGGACTCATGGAATTAGAAGGAATTGGAAAAAACATGGCCGCGAAAATCGCTGAATATGTCACCACCGGAAAAATGAACGAGTATGAGGACCTCAAAAAGGAAATTCCAAACGGAGTCAGTGACATGCTCAAGGTCCCAGGACTGGGACCCAAAAAAGTAGCGCGATTGTATCATGAAATGAAAATCGATTCACTAAAAAAATTAGAAAAGAATGCGCGCGAGGAAAAAATTCGCACGTTGAGTGGATTTGGAGAGAAATCGGAAGAAGACATTCTGATGGGATTGGAATTAGTGAAGAAAGGAACCGAACGGAAACTCATGGGAATGGTATTTCCGTATGCGCTCGGCATCGTGAACGAAGTGAAAAAAATACCCGGAGTCAAAAACGCTGAGCTGGCGGGAAGTTTGCGTCGACGCCGAGAGACCGTAAAAGATATGGATATGGT
>CAYHGC010000068.1:0-5648 GCA_964356075.1 uncultured archaeon | reverse complement strand
TTCCCTACACGACGCTCTTCCGATCTATACGTCTTCGTAGAATCGTCGGACTTTGTTGACTTTCGCCTTGCGTACAGGCAGTTCAAAATGAATCACGGGATTTGCCATATGTTTACCAACCTCCACTCAACGAAAGAGTGATTATGCTGGTGAATGGTTTATTGGAGAATAAAAAACAGAATGGAAAACAAACGAGTTATCGCGGAGCGATAACTCTCCGTCGGTGCAGCCGGACGAAAACGGCTATGGACTCCACGGGAGTTGAACCCGTGACCTCCTCGTTGCAAACGAGGCGCTCTACCAGGCTAAGCTAGGAGCCCAAACTTTTTAGGAAACCAAGCGAACCATGTTCGCTGGCATCGTAAACCTGTTTACGATGAAGTTTGATCAAAAAAAGATCAAAACCCTTTCAGTAGTGATTTATTCCAAGAGGGGATTTTTAATGCCCAGTCCTTTCGAAATGGAGCGTATGGTGGTCACACAGGCAGGCCGGTCGGGGCAGGGCGCGATGGAATACATGCTCCTCATTGGAGGGGCTATTTTGGTGGTCGTGGTCGTACTTACCATGCTCTTTTCGGCCTCTTCGGAAACCGGAACGCTGGTCGAGAGTGGAATCCTATCCTCCGTAGACGCCACTCAAGATGCGGCCGGACTTTCAGGAGCAGGGAATCCACCTGGACAAACCTGTTCCAATGGTATAACAGAAGGAACCGAAACCTGTGATGATGGAAACACCAACCCCCTGGATGGATGCTCAGCGACCTGTCAGAATGAATGCGGGGATGCCGTATTAGAAGTCAATGAACTGTGTGATTTGTCCGTGCCCGTTTCACCCTACGGCGCGTATAATGATGGGATTGGAATGTGTAATGTGTACGACCCATTATTGTATTCAGGAGGAGACTTATCATGCGCATCGAATTGTACGATCGACGCATCCACGTGCGTGCTCATTCCCCCTCCCGCATGTGGGGATGGCATTCAAAATCAAGCATCCGAAGAATGTGATGGGGGAGATTTTGGATCGTTTGGCGATGGAACCTGCAGCGCGTTTCCGAGCGGAGCGTATATTGGTGGGAACTTATCCTGTGGAGCCGTGTTGACACCCGATCCATGCAAAATTATTTTCGGCGCATGCCAACTTCCGGTGTGTAACGATGGAGAGGTCAATGGATTAGAAATCTGCGACACACTTGGAAATGTCGGATGTTTTGGATCGGACGTATGTTTGGCATGCGACCAACCGTGCGTGGCCCCTCCATCAATTGCAACATTTTCGGGAGACTGGTATGATGCCAAAACGCAATTGTTTTACTCCGCCACCGGAATGGGGAATTTAGATTACACCTTGCTCAAGAGCACCACCCTCGCCGACGTGCAATCTCCTACTTCGGCGGATTTTGATAATCCTCCTGGAGTGAGTATTGCATTGAGCGGAGGAACCAACACGACCGCGTATTTGGATTCGAGCGTGACGAACGGAACGAATTATTATTACGCTCTCCGCGTCTGCGATGATGTAACTGGATTGTGTTCTGTTGCCCCTTCTTCGGTAGGACCGCTTATCCCTCATCTTCCCGTGATCAGTTTTTCACTTGGAAGCAAGAACATTGTATTCGACTGGGACACGGATCAATGCGAACCACTGGATGTGCCCGACACATTTGCAACGGCTGTTTTTACGAATGGGGAGCTCATTTTGAGCGCAAATAATGCACCAACTGTTTACATGCGGCGTGGAACAAATTTCAGCAACCTGAACTCAGACTGTGCCAACAAATCACTCATCTCATCCCAATTAACCACTCCCCACGGAGCCAACAATTACGAATGGGTGAATGCCATTTACAAAAAAGGAACTACGATGTATGGACTGGTGCACAACGAGTACCACGACACCACCTCATCACCTCTCGCACCGTGCACTACATCGTTGAGCCCCAGCAATCCCTGCTGGTGGAATACCATCACATTGACTAAGTCCACTAATAATGGACGAACGTTTGATGCCCCAGCCAGTCCTGCACCCACGGTTTCCTCGGGCCCGTTGGCGTGGAATAAAGACACTATGGTTAACCCTGTGACCGGGGTGGCTTTCCCGTATGGACAAATGACCCCAACCAATATTATTTCCCGCAACGAAGGAGGGACGATATATTACTATTCATTCTTTTTCGGCGAACATGGTGTAGGAGTCCAAAATCCACTCACACGCGGAATTTGCCTGATGCGCACGTCCAACCTCGATGACCCTTCCTCATGGAGAGCATGGAACGGAAGCAGTTTTTCATTAACAATGAGCATGCCCTACAGCGGAAGCACACCCGCGAACACGGGACAACCGAATTGCTCCTATATTTCGCTCGCCAATATTGCCACGATCACCGGACATGTGACGTT
This sequence comes from uncultured archaeon, assembly GCA_964356075.1. GTDB lineage: Archaea > Iainarchaeota > Iainarchaeia > Iainarchaeales > VGJJ01 > VGJJ01. The sequence goes on along the minus strand of CAYHGC010000068.1, from coordinate 3,248 downwards.
CAACACGTACCTACAGGAGTATATCATGGTTGGACTTGGAGCAAAGCACGACACGTGGGATAATCCCCTAGTCATAAAATGCGGAATGTGGCTTTCCCATTCGAAGGATTTAATCAGTTGGACCAAACACAAGCTCATTTTTGAAAGCACCTTTTCGAACGACAGCCCGCAGTGTAATAATTCACTAGACCACTTATCCTATGGAAGCATGCTCGATCAGGATCAAATCAACGACCCCAATGATCCTAACTTTGAGTTAAGCGACAACCAATTCCACTTGTATTTTACCATTCACAACAGTCAAACAAACACCCTCGACCGCGACCTGGTAAGGCGACCGCTCACGATTACGAAGACGTGAACGGGGTTAATACCGTCTCCGCCTATCCAAAACTTTAAATGCATCCAGAATTGTATGCCCTTCATTGGAGGCGTATTTTGTATGATGAAAAAAATAGCAATAGTAATGGTTCTCGTTTTTGTGGTTGGATTTTTGCAAACTGTTGCAGCCGTGCACAATCCTCAAACGAGTCCGGCCGGAGCGAGTCCCCCGGGTGAAGTGTCAAAAGGAAAGGTATTGACGCAGGAAGAATATTATGAAATTTGTAAATCGTGGGGCCACGCCCATTGCAGCTGTGGGGGATCGGCTAAAAATAAAAAAGTGGATAAGAAACAATAATTTTTTAGTGAAGTGCCGAGTGATCGGCACATTTTCTTTTTTTCAAATTAATAGCGGAGATGTATTCCAGATGAATACTATGGTGAGCACCCAAAAAAGTGCATATCCAATAATTAATGAGAAAATGGATGCGACGACCGAAGTAAATGCATCCCATTTGAATAGAACCCGAAAAATACATGAGATTCCATAAATCAAAATAAAGGAAGTCAGGAGCACAAGCACCATCACCAACCAAAATAATACAGCAGGATCTAACCACAGCAATGGAAGATTCCCATTCTGAATGGAAGTGAAATAATTCAAGATCAAATCAATGAATAACCGAAGGACGTGAACGCCCGCAAAAAGAAACAATCCAGCAGAAAAAATATTTTTGACCATGTGCTTTTGATGCTGAGTATGAACAAAGAGGCAAAGAGCAAGCAATGCAAACAAAGGAATAGAAGCCAAATACAACGCATTCACCCCTTGTCTTATTTTGTAATCCTCCAATGCTTGCCCAGACAATGGATACTTACTTTCGGGAGCGTCCATGGAATAGCCCATGAAAAACATGGCAGCGAGAAAAACAAGTAATGGGAGAATAATGGTTGGATTCTTTTCCTTCATTATTTTCGAAGCCGTATCAATCGGTCGAAAAATCATTTCCCAGAAATAATTATACTGCATGGTGTTTATCAGAGTTCAAGACTTTTTAAAAGAGAATTAAAATTATGTAAAAATCAACATATGATTAAATTCGAGACTGTTAATATTGGTAATATGCAGAAAATGAAAACAATCAAAAAAATAACTCCAATTGAGATGGAAGAAGCAAAATACTGGCAGAGAGCTCAGTCTGCTGCGCTAGAAAAAGTTTGGAAAAACGAACCCGATGGATTATGGGAAAGTTACCTTACCCCTGCTGAAAAAAAGAAACTTGGAATTAAACGCTAACTGCAATATCCAGTTTTGTTGCGACTATTTTTTGCCCGAGTTTTAATTTAATTTTCGCCAGTTCATCCATTGACAATGATTCCATTCGCAATTCAAGCGCTTCTTTTAGATTGGCACGCGCTTCTTCAATGGTATCCCCTTGAGTTGCAATATTAATTTCAGGAGCAATTGCAGAATACGATCCGTCTTCTGGAAAAATAATGACTTGGAAATCTAAAACGGTTGTTTTCTTTGACATAAAATAATTATTACCCGCACGAGTTTAAATAATTACGTCAAATTTCCCCATTATTGAAAATTCTCCCTAGGAATAAATGTCTTTTGTTCACTCTCGCATGAATGAAAAAAATAGTAGTTTCGGGAAAAGAAGTTTTGAAGAAACTGCTCAAAAATGGATTTACCGTTGATCGAATAAATGGAAGTCACTATCAGATAATCAAAATTGTTGGTGAAACTCGATTTTTTGTTACCATCCCAATTCATGGAAATCGAGATTTGCACACTTCGATTATTCATTCCATATTCAAGCAATCTGGATTGTCGGAAGAAGAATTTGAGAAATTGTTTGAATGAATATATATCATGGCAATGATCCAATAGTGGAAAACGCGATAAACACGAACAATAAGAAAAGAAGCCCGACAACTACCCCAAAAAGCTTCCATCCGTTAATATCTATTCCCGTTTTTTTCTTGATGAATGCGTTGGTCGGAGGAATGAGGAAAAGGGCCATCACGAGTAAGATAAGCATGATCACCAACTTGATTTCCCACTGGTAACCGAAGAAAAAAGGAATCCAATTTACACTTTCTGGATCACGACCCAATCGAATTGCTGAGGATTGTATGAGCTTGTATGTATCGTAACTACTCAAGACGAGTTCAACTGGGACATAGATGAAAATAAAACCAACTAAATAGCGCAACGTAAAAATAATTCCATTAATCATTCAAGCAAAAGAAAAAAGATCTATAAAAAGTAGATAGGAATAGGGAAAGTGGTTGGTTGGATCGTTGCGCTAACCCAAATCAGTTGGCGGATACATTGCCGCGATTCCCAAAATGATGATCACGAGCAAAGCAAGACCCACCGTGCAAAACCAGATCTCTCCTATACTAGGTGAAAAACCAACTCGTTTTGAAATCCAATTTTGTGTAAGGGGGATGACCAGCAAGGACAGAACAAGGAACAGAAAGAAAAAGAGAAAACCCATCGTATTTAATTGGATGGATAAGATGGGGCTAAAGAAAAAGCTAGGATGAAAATTCGAGAAAAGAAAAAAACTGACCAACAGTCCAATAAGTCCAATCCCATATCGAAGATTATTCAAATATCCTGTTTGCATACTCGCGGATAAATTCAGAGAATAAAAGGTTACTCAAGAAAGGGTAAATTTAGGAATCAGGAAAGGCGTCGGTTGGATAATTGCGTTGTTTGTTGGGAACTAACGTATTCTTGTGAAAGAATCGTTAATCGCACACGTCATGATAGACAAGGCGTATTGGCATAGGAAGTGGGGAGAAGAATTGCTTCTCCTCCCCGACTAACTAAACCGTGCCGAACATTTGTCTGGCGTTAAAGGAGGTGATCCGTCCGCAGGTTCCCCTACGGACACCTTGTTACAACTTAG
>CAYHGC010000067.1:0-5881 GCA_964356075.1 uncultured archaeon | reverse complement strand
TTAATGGGAAAAATCCAGCAGAAAATAAAGTTGGATTCGTTTTCCAAAATTATAACGAAAGTTTGTTCCCTTGGCGAACTGCCAAAGAAAATATTGAATTTGCGCTTGAAATACGAAAAGTAGACTCCGTGACACGAAGGGGGGTGGCTGATGCGTTATTGGAAAAAGTAGGAATGACTGAATACAAAGACACGCACCTGTACGAATTATCAGGGGGACAGAAACAACTCATTGCCATCTGTCGAGCATTTGCCTATGAACCGGATCTTTTTCTCATGGACGAACCCTTCTCGGCGTTGGATTATTCTACCACTCGAAAAATGGAGCTTGAGCTCCTTGACATGTGGAAAGATTCCCCCAAAACCACCTTGTTTGTTTCACATGACGTAGACGAAGCTATTTTTCTCGCCGATCGAATTGTCGTTTTGTCTAAACGACCGGCTAAAATCAAAGGGGTTATCACCATCGACCTACCTCGCCCGAGAAAAATGGAAATGGTAACAAGCAAAAAGTTCTTTGAAATTCGAGTGAAGGTATTGGAGCTGTTTGAAGATGAGAACTAAATCGTATTATTATCTACTCCTTCCACTATTTCTTGTCTTCCTCTGGATTGCGATTGTTCATTTCAGATTGGTTTCTTTACTATTTGTGCCAAATCCAATTGACGTGCTGATGGAATTCAGTACGTTGGTTCAGAATGGACAACTTTTTGAAGATGCCGCTGCCACGATTGGGAGAACATTAATTGGATTTTTCATTGCATGCGGGATTGGAATTCCACTTGGATTATTGATGGGATATTCTGACCGTATTTATTCTGCACTTGAGTTTTTGGTGGAGTTTTTTCGATCAATTCCTGCAACGGCACTCTTTCCCTTTTTCCTGCTTCTTTTTGGAATTGGGGACGAATCAAAAATCGCATTAGCCGCATGGACTGCTGGCCTCGTTCTTGTGGTTAATTCAATGTATGGCGTGCATTTGGGAAAAGAACTCCGAATTAGAGCTGCCAGAACCATGCGAGTATCCCAAAAAGATCTTTTTGTCAAAATCATTTTTCCTGAAGCATTGCCTCAAATTTTCAACGGAATGCGCATTGGAATATCTCTTTCATTGATTATCGTCGTGGTCGCTGAAATGTTTATTGGAACAACTAGTGGGATTGGACATCGCATCGTGGACGCTCAACTGGCTTACCGTGTGCCTGAAATGTATGTGTTTATTCTCCTGTCAGGAGTCATTGGGTTTGTTTTGAACAGAACATTCATTCACATCGAAAATAGAGTGGTGCATTGGAAGGGCAAGTAAGGGGCTGCCAGCGAGCCCACCTTTAAATTGGCCTTTCGGTTGTCGCATGGATGCAGACCCTTTCGCATGACATTCTCATTATTGGCGCGGGTTTAGCCGGACAGCGTGCGGCGATCGAAGCCAAAAATCTTGGGATGGATGTGGGGATCGTTTCCAAAGTACACCCGGTACGCTCGCACTCCGTTGCGGCCGCCGGAGGAATCAACGCTTCGATCGGTACCGGGGATGATTGGAAAAAACACTTTCACGATACCGTATACGGGTCGGATTTCTTAGGCGACCAGGACGCCATTGAACTGCTGTGCAAAGACGCCCCCACGCGAATCATGGAAATGGAATCCTGGGGAGTGGTATTTTCACGAACCAACAAAGGAGACATTGCCCAGCGTGCATTTGGAGGGCAGGACATGCCCCGCACGTGCTATGCGGCCGATCGCACGGGACACATGCTCCTTCACACACTTTATGATCAATTGATGAAAGCCGCCCCGACGGTTTATTCCGAACACTATTGTGTACGTCTGCTCATGGAAAACAATCAATGCCACGGCGCGGTGTTGTGGGACATTGAGAAAGGAAAGCTTCTCGTTGCGCGTGCGAAAGCCGTCCTGTTGGCCACCGGAGGATACGGTCGCGCGTTTTCGATGACATCCAATGCGCGCATCAACACGGGAGATGGGCTTGCGCTGGCGTACAATGCCGGACTTCCTCTCGAAGATATGGAAATGGTTCAATTTCATCCGTCCGGAATGTATGGAAAAGGATTTTTGGTCAGCGAAGCCTCGCGCGGAGAAGGGGCGTTTTTGCTCAACGGAAAAAAAGAGCGATTCATGAAGGTATATGCTCCTCAAAAAATGGAGTTAGCATCACGCGATGTGATTGCGCGCGCAATACAGACTGAAATCAACCACGGAAAGGGGGGCGGAGTCAAAAAAGATCACGTGTGGTTGGATCTGCGTCATTTGGGAGAAAAACTCATCAACGAACGGATCCCTGAAATACGAAAAACCGTGCATGAACAGTTGGGAATTGATTGCACGAAGGAATTAATTCCAATCGTGCCCACCGCGCACTACAGTATGGGAGGAATTCCCACGGATGTTAAAACACGCGTAACAAACGATGCGCAAAACACTCCCATTCATGGATTATTTGCGGCAGGAGAAGTGGGATGCGTCTCCGTCCATGGGGCGAATCGTCTTGGAGGAAACTCGTTGCTTGAAACCTTAGTATTCGGACGCATTGCTGGAATGGAAATGGCCCATTTTGCGCAGACACACAAAACATTATTCCACGTCGACGAAACCGAACACATTGAACAAGCCGAAAAGCGAATTGAATCGTTGCTTCAAAATAAGACCGGGCCCAAATCGCATGTAATTCAAGAACAGCTGCAAAAAACCATGATGAATGACTGTGGAATATTCCGCGACAAGAATGGATTGACCCGCGCCCTTCGCGTGAGGGAGAAATTAGAGAAGCAATCTCAAAAAATACACTTGGATGATAAATCCCCGTGCTTCAACACGGACTTAATCAACGCCCTTGAAACGCAGAATTTGGTTTCGTTCTCCCAGGCCATATTGGAAAGCGCCCTCGCACGGACGGAAAGCCGAGGAAGTCATTTTCGCACGGATTATCCCATGCGAAACGATTCAAAGTGGTTGAAACACTCCTTCGTTGCACGTCATGGAGAAAAAATTCGGGTATTTTACAAGCCCGTGGTGGTGAAAGGATATGCCCCGGAAGCGCGCCACTACTAAAACGAAAAAAACAAAACCTAAACGCATTGCGCGAAAAAAGAATGTCGTTACTCCGGCACATCCCAAATGGATGGTCCGCGTTTCACGATTCAATCCACTCATGGACTATGTTTCACGCACGCATGAATACGTGGTAACTCCTCATGAAGGAGAAAGCGTATTGGATTTGTTATATCGACTCAAACACACGCAGGATGGTAGCCTAACGTTTCGTGGAAGCTGCGGATACGGTGGGTGCGGAACGTGCGGAATGCGCGTGAATGGGAAACCCATCATGGCGTGCACCACGCAGGTAAACGATGTGTTGGATTCCCAAAAAAACGTGCGAATCGATCCACTGCATGGAAACGTGCTCAAGGATTTAGTCGTGGATGAGGGTCCTTTCTTTGCGGAATTGATGAACGTAAAACCCTGGTTGTATCCCCGAAAGAATGATGAGAAGCGCCGACACAAAATGGGACCGAATGATGTACGCGCATTGGGGAAAACACCCCTTTGCATGTTGTGCGGGCTATGCAACGCTCATGTTGAGTCGGAAAAGAAGGGGGAACTTGGTCCCGCGGCACTGGTGAAAGCGTACCGATATGTTCACGATGCGCGCGATGGAAACGCATTCCGATTGGGAGAGCTTTCGCCTAAACTGAACGTGCATTACTCCCTTGATCAAGCTAATCTCTGCCCGCGCGACATTCAACCCGGGAAACGAATCGGAGAATTACGCCAGGAATCGGGACAAAAGCTCAAAAAGACCACCAAACAACGTGAGAAGAAGACGCGAGTGTGGAAAGAATGAGCAAAAAAACCAAAAAGATGCGAAAAGAATCGGATGCGATCGGCATCAAGCGCGTTCCGGCAGACGCCTACGGGGGTATTTTTTGGGCGCGCGCGCACGAAAACTTTTCTCTTTCTAATCGACGCATGCCTTTTTCTTTTTTTCAAAATCTTGCACGTGTCAAGCTGGTGGCTGCCACCGAACACACGCGAAGAAAACGGTTGGATCCCCGTGCGGGAAAAAAACTCATTCAAGCGGCCAATGAAATCATTCGAGGAAAACACTACCCTGAGTTTGAATTGGATGTTTTGGAAGCCGGAGCTGGGACGCCGCTCAATATGACGATGAATGAAGTATTGGCGAATCGTGCGCTGGAATTGTTAGGAGAACGAAAAGGAAAATACGCGCGGATTCATCCTAACATTCACGTGAACATGATGCAGTCCACAAATGATGTGATTCCCACTACTATTCGACTCACAACGGTTGATTTTTCGCTCGCGCTTGAAAAAGAACTGGTGCAAACCATTCTTGTGACGGAAATGCTGGCTAAAAAGTATTCCAAAACCATCAAAACGGGACGAACGCATCTGCAGACCGCCGTGCCGGTGACGTTTGGGCAGGAATTGACGGTGTATGCGCAATCCTTGCGCGATGCGTTGCGACACATACGGGAGGCGAGACAGGGATTGTATGAGCTTCCATTAGGTGGGACCGCTGTCGGAACGGGAATCACGACCGAACCGGGATATGATGTGAAAGTCGTGTCCGCGCTGCGCAAATTAACCAAACAACCCTACTATCCGAGCCATCGGAAGATGCTCCATACGAGTCACATGAGTGGGCTTGAGCATTATTCCAATGCATTATCCGAACTCGCGGACGAATTAATCATTTGGGTAAACGATTGGGTGCTGTTGGGATCCGATCCGTATGCGGGATTGGGAGAAATTAAACTTCCGGAAGTGGAACCGGGAAGTAGCATCATGCCGGGGAAAGTAAACCCGAGTATTTTGGAAGCGCTCAAGATGGGGTGTTTACAGGTGCAAGGAAATCATGATGTGATCCGTCTGAGTGTCGAGTCCACGCAGCTCGAACTGAATGTTATGACCCCTGTATTAGCATCCAATTTGTTTGAGTCGCAGGAAATCCTCACGCATGCCTTGCGAATGTTTCGCGAGAAGTGTTTGAAGAAAGTAAAACCCACCCCCCGTATGAGTGAACGGATTGGAAAGGGTTTTTCGGCCGTTACGGCGCTCAATCCGTATTTGGGGTATGATGTCGTGGCGTTTTTGGTGAAAAAATCCCGCGAAACGGGAAAAACCATAACCTCGTTGCTCGCATCCGAGGGAATTCTAACGAAAATGGAAGCCGAGAAGGTCATGAACATTGAATCGCTGACGAAACCACAGCACGTGGATGCAAATCTGGTTCAAACCATCCAAAATCGTTCTTCATACAAAAAAATGCGCAAAAGAATACAAAAATTCGCACAATAATGGCGAAACGTGTTGCTCAACTATAAAAAGGAAACAATTCCTTGTTAGAAAATGGCACATCGATATTTTACGGTGGAAGAGGCAGAAGCGGTGCTGCCGAAAGTCAAGCACCACATGACGAAGCTCATGACTATTCACGATGAGCTTACGGCATTATCCGGAGTCAAAGTTGCCGCGGACCAATTTGATTGGACAGCCCACGTACTCGCGATCAACATCAACAAACGGTATCATGAATTATCGTTCAAGTACTTTGCGGAGTTGGAAGCGCTTACCCGAATGGGATGTTACGTGAAAGATGTGCATCAAGGACTCGTTGATTTTTGCTCCAAGTTAGGAGAGCGTGACATTATGCTCTGCTGGCAGTATGATGAATCTCACCTTTTGTACTATCACGACGGTCAAACGGGATTCGAGGGACGAAAACCCATTCACGAACTCAAACAGACATTAATCGCACAGAAGAACGCACTCTTATAACATCCACGCGGCCATTCTCCGTGAACATGACTCATTCATCGGCGGAAAAATACCGTGAAAAA
>CAYHGC010000066.1:0-6034 GCA_964356075.1 uncultured archaeon | reverse complement strand
TATGGTAAAATCCACTTGATTTTCTTGTCCTTTCAATAGTTTGAATGATGAGTCCACGGCCGCGACTTTCAATCCGTCCACTTCCACTTGACCATTTACCGTGCTAATGCCCGGAATAAGGAGCAATTCTTCTCCACAATTGTTTTTCGCTTTTACACTCACGCGTTTATTTTCGGCATTTTGATACTGACCTGAATTGTAGTACCCATAATTGTTGACGCCGGAATTATTGTACGTGTCCGCATCGTAGTTGCTTCGGTCGAATCCCCCGTAATATGAGTTGGAATTGTACGTTCCGTTCGTGTAGGTGGATCCATAATTCTGCGCATCGCCGTTGAGCACCACGCTCAATTTGGTTTTGTCAAATGTTAAACAACTGGAATCCAACTGCTTGTTGTACACCACCGAGAGTTGCGTCGAGGCGGCCACCGGGAATTTTTGTCCAGCATCTCCGTGGACTTTTAGTTGTCCAGTGCCGATCTTGACTTCCGTGTCTTCCGGCGAACCCGTGTAGGTAACGGTAATCGGAATGTTGGCTTTTCCATTCGCGGGAATAGAAGGAATGGTTCCAATTTCTAGCACAATGGTTGAGGGGAATGATCCGAATGGAGAAAATTCGCCCGTGAGATTGGAAATAGTGGTTCCCGTTTTGTTTTCTACTAAAACATTCTGCAGGACTTTTGTTTGTCCCGCCGGAATAGGAATTTCTACCTTATCGGGCAACACTAATGGGGATGCAATTCCCACTGAAATCCCATCGGTGAAATCCACAAATCCAGGAACTTGAACCGACAACCCATACAGTCCCGCGCCGAGCGATTTATCAATAATATAATTTCCATTTTCTCCTTTCGACGGGAGTCCTTTTCCTTTCATGGATGCGGCCAATGTTCCGTTGAGCTGCGTGAGCGTAATTTGGGCCGTTTCGATGGGACTCCCTTGATCGTCGTTCACTTGAATAGGAATCTTATCTCCTACTCCCACATTCGAGGGGAATGAAACGTTCAACAATCGAGGGTCAATAATTTCCAAGGGAATGGTTTGATTCCATGCGGACGCAGAAGACGTGATTTGGACCTCAATAGCAGTTTGTCCGACTGTTTCAGGTAAGAAATGAATGCGCGCGCGGGAAGGATTCCCGGAAGTAGTAGGAGGAAGTGTCGTGGTGATCGACGTGTCCTTCTTTCCGTTGTCTTCGAGTTTTCCAAACACATTCGTTTCCGTCTTCGTGAACACGAGCAGGGGTTCGTCTCCCGATGTCAACGCTTTGAGCGTGTATCCCGGATTGGAAAACCCTGTTGTTGCAGCATTTGTGGTGGCGCCGGTGGGAGATCCAATCGCCGAGAATGGAACGAGCCCTTCTCCCGTGCTCGTGGCATTCGTTCCCGTCGGTACGCCGGTGTTCACATTGGTCTGAATGAGTCCTGGAAGAATCGTCACTTCAATGGCGTACGGTTGCCCCGTCATCGCTTGGGCGTTTCCAATGGAATATGTTCGGTTCTCACTATCAACGAGCGAAATGCTCACGCATATTCCATTTTGACACAGAGGAACGCTCTCATACACGGGAACGGAAACACTTTGAGTAGACGCATACAACCCTGATTTAGTAGACACAAACGGAGCGAATCCGAGTTCAGCATCATTCGGCGTGCGCACGAGTTGGTTTCCACTCGTCACAAAGGCGCGGTACTTTATTTCCTGCGTCCCGGTCGGGATGCCTTTTTTGGTTTTGATCTGCACATCAAATGTGCTGACTCCGACCGGACTTTCGGTGATGATTTCAATCCACTTGTTGAACGTTCCCGCTCCTCCATTTGATTTTCGATCCTTGGATTCATTTCCGGGCTTCGGAGACGGGGTCCAGCTCTTTCCATAACTCACTTTGCTTGCATCCGCATTGACTCCTACAATTCCCACAAACTGCGAGTCCACCGATAGAATAGAATCGCTTCCCACGCGGACAAACAATCCTCCACTGGCGACCGAAGAGGGCCATTTCACGCTAAATCGGGCGAACGCTTCGCTTTCAGGGGCGAGTCCGGGAACGTATTCCCCATTCGTGTTAAACAGTCCCAGGAATGTCACTTCAGGTGCACTTCCGGGAGCAGCTGCAGTGGTGTCCAACACCACGTTCACGGAATCTTTTCCCGCAACTAAAACCGTTTGAGAATATTTTTCCCCTTCATCTGAAATGGCGGTGACGTATACGGTGGTAGCAGTGCCCACATTGACTTCGGCCACGCCAGCAGTAACGGTGTTATCATACAATACTTGTTTTCCCGTGTTTTCCACGCGGAGATTTCCAATGAACGCTTCTCCATTGGAATACGATAAGTTGAATGTGACCAATCCACTCGTGTTTTGTAAATCCAACACCACTTTGTTGAGTCCTTGAACGATCGTCAGTTCCTTCGACGCGGACGCACTACCATCCTCTTTTTCAGCGGTGACTAAAACAACCGTTCCAATCGGCAATCGTGCGGAAAAACTTCCCACCGAATCCACGGACTGTTTGGCCACCAGAGGAATGAGTTCTCCATTTATTTTTTCATCGATCCGCACCGTAGTATTCGTGGCTATTTTTCCCCCTTCTTCATTGACGAATGCAGTAAGGATGCCCGCGTTTCCGCTCGAGAATGGAGTAAGTGAAACGACGATAGTTTTTCCTTCCTCGTTGGGAGATACACTCGCCCAGTCGATGGGCATGCGTTTCGGGAAAAAGTTAGGTTGGAAGGCGAGCAGATAATACGCGTTGGTCTGATTCAATCCCCCAAAATGCACGTCGCCTGAAAACGTCGTGGTTTGGTGTTCAAGCAACTCATACCCCGCATCCAAGAGGGAGACATCCACTCCCTGCAAAGGTTGCGCACTCGATTGGTTTTGGGCAATGACCGTGAGGGTCACGCCTCCGTTTTCCAATACAGCAATAAGGGTTTCTCCTTCATTGCGCAGGGTTTTTCCGCCCGGAAAATCCGTGTTGGAGGAATAGGTTAGATACCCATCCTTGGAAACACTCACACGCACAACCACGCCTTTCGTTAAATTTTCGGAATACAATCCCGTTGACGAGTCCACATCCGCAATCACTTCTCCCGTTTGAACATTTTCAATTTGAATGTGGACGTTTTCCAACGGAAGCTGGGAAGCCCCATCAATCGCTTTCACCAACAGAATGCTCGGCCCTGTACTCGCGCCGGGTTTTGGAACGAGTTCTTTGATTTTAACATCGCCGCTCGTAAACGTGATGACGTCTGACAAGTCTTCGTAATTCGGGGATTTGATCGAGAGCGATATTTCTTTGTTGAATGGAACGTTCAGCGAAACAATTCCATCCGCTCCCGGCGATTGAGTGATGGCATCTCCTCCCGACCATTCGGCCGTAACGGTTGCATCCGTAATCGTGGTGAGGGTCTCCGCATCCACGAGTTTAAGTTTTCCGACAATCGCATCATTGGTTCCTTTCAACGAGATCGCGGCATTTCCAGTGGAGGAAAGAATGGAAACCGATTTTCCACCGTATCCGTCTTTTTCCGCTTCGATCGTAAGTTCGGTGTTGGGTTTGATTCCCGATAACGAAATGGTTTGTCCGTTGGACGCGGTCATTTCTTTCAATACGTTTCCTTGTTCATCAAGGATGCGCACCGTCACATCATACAAGGGATCGCCGTTCTCGTCTTTGAGTGATAGAACAAATGAAACATCGGAGGGTTGATTCGAGGTAGAGACCCAGAAAATTCCGCCTACCACGACCAAAATGAGCGCTGCGATAAAGGGCAGTGCGGGAATCCCTTTCGTTTCTAAAAAATCATTCACCGTCCATGGGATTCCAATGCCTTTTTCTTCAAAAAAATCGAGGACGCCATAGTAGGTATCTTCTACCTTCATGTAGACGTTTCCCAACGACTCTGATATACCCATCAACAACCCGTTCCTCGGTTGAAAACAAGGGTCGGGAATATATAAATGAGCGGTGAAAAGCCTAGCAATCATGCCATCCATTCTACAGAGACGAGGAAAGATTTCCAAAGAACGAATTCGTCGCATCCAAGCACGCGAACGGATTCTCCGAAGAATATTTGCTCTTCTTCCTAATATCGACCCCCGCGAGCCCGATGATATTTTTGAATATGGTAGAAAAAATCCAAATACGCCCGGAATGCGTGTCCGATTGCTACGGGACTCTGAAAAAAAAGAGGTCGTTTTGAAACGAGTCCACAAGAGTCATTTCTTTCTGGGCCGAGATGGATTTGGTTTTCCAACATTAAGGGAGCGCGACAGATCCATACGAACCGCTGCAGGTTTGATCAAAAAAGTACGGAAGATGGTGGATTCCTACAACAACGAATACGAAGGAGATATGAAATTATTTGGATATCGACTAGTCAAACCGCGCGCATATGCAGTTGGAAGAAAACTCACGCTTCAACCCCGAGTCCATCAACCATCGGCGGGCCACCTTACAGAGGACAGGATGTTTTACAAAACCCCTCCTGTCGTGTCCTATCCTCTTGAAACAAGACAACGAATTGAAACATTGACGAAGCGAATCTCTTCTCGATTGGAAACGATTTCTGGACATTTTCTCAATAGTAATGATCTTATTTTTCTCGGGTTTGATGAAAATAGAAACATGGTCTTCATGCCCACCGTGGACTTGTAAATCACACCATTCCACGTAAAACGAATTTTTTCTTCATGGATGAAAAATTCAACCACACGGCATACAGCAACGCAAATCCCACAATCAAAATCACGCGAAACAAAATGTCATGCGTTATTTCAGCGAACGAAAACGACGCATGTTCGAGTTGTAACAATGTCACCCCCATTCGAAAAAGATTGAACACATACAAAATAAAAATTCCAATAACAAGACCTACTACTTTTTTTCGAACGGAAGCAGAGGGCGTCACGATGATCGCCGACGCAAGCAAAATCATTTCCAACAATCCGGAGCATAGTGGAGAAATCTCAATCAATTTTCCATTCATCCAAAACTGGGTGGGGTTTTGTGCGGGCGAAGTAGGGACACCCAGCGCATGCAACAAGGATTGGGTTTGACCCGCTTCCAGTTGTTGCAACCATGATTCCATTGGAGTGAACAGAAAGAGCAACGCCGCCGCGACAATCAAAAACGTCGCGAGAAAACGAATCCCTTCGTGCAGTGCATCGCTTCGCGAAACCACCTTCAATCGAGTCACCATTATAAAGCACGGTTTTTTGTCCTAATTAAAGAGTGGAGTTCGAATACGCATGGCTATCAAACGCGCGGGAAAGTCCAAACCCAAATCAGGCAAACGATTGTCCGTTTCGGAGATCGTGCAGCACGGGTTTACCATGGCGACGAATCCCCAGTTGTTGTTCAATCAAACCAAGACGTTCGTCTTCCTTCTTTTTTCAGTAATTGTACTCACCGGATTGGCTGTCCTCTTGGGTGGAATGGTTTTCCTGCTCGCGTATTCCACGCAGTCGTTTCTTTTCATGTTTCTCACCGTCTTTGTCACAGTATTGCTTTGGTTTATCGGGCTAAACATCGCGACTGTTTTTTTCGACGGAATGCGGTTTCATTTGGCGATGCAACACGCCACGCATAAACCGCTTGATTTTCATTTAGCCTGGAAACTTTCCGCGGCACGCTGGCACGATGCATTTTGGACGCAGATCGTATTGAATGGATACATTTTCTCCGCAATGGCCATCGTGTCGTTGCTCAGTGTCCTGCTTGGAAGTCTCAACAGTCTCGCCGGAATATCCACCATGGGAATCGGAATTCTCGTGCTGATTGCTCTATACCTGTACATTCAACCCTACTTGCTTCTCCTCTTTCCCATGGTATTTTTCGAAAAACTGTCCCCGCGAAACGTGTTCATTCGAACAGCCGCGTATGTGAAGCCCCATTATTGGCGCGTGTTTGCGTTGGTGATTATTTTTGGATTGATTTCATTTATCGTCGGGGGATTTGTCATCGAAGCGGCGTGGGGGTTGCTCCTCCGGTTATTATTAACCCCTCAATTAAACGCACTCGTGTGAT
>CAYHGC010000065.1:0-6059 GCA_964356075.1 uncultured archaeon | reverse complement strand
AAGGCAACGAATGGATGCGCAATCCCTCGAAAGAGGGGTTTGAGAAGGGCCCGGAAAATACCGCTTAACATCCCTACAGCGTGCGGTTTGGAATTTATCAAACCGTCGGACGGGCTCCCGCAAAACCCACCATGACTAAGACGTTCTTTCGGGGAGCAACGTAAAAGGACACCCTTCTTTTGGGTCGTTTCCTCCCGTTTCGAGGAGGAAATACTGAATAAGGAGTATTTTGACCCCCTTTTGGGCAAAAAGGAACGCGCAACGAAGGAAAAAGAATATAAAGTCCAAAGTACAGAACTCGAAGTCTTGTAAGGGGAAATGGTTTGGTTTTGCCCACCAGAACCTTAATGAATCCCCCTTGAGACAAAAGGAAGTCAAAAAGGAGTCATGGGGTGACCAAAAAATGAGTTTAGTGAGCTTAACTTTCGGCGGAAGTCGAAATAAAATGAGCGTGCCGAGCGCTGTTCAAATCATTAGCCGACCCGAGGACCGCATTCGCGTCTCTCCGGGAAGCGAACCCAAGTTAGAAGTGCAGAAGGTTTCCACGTTTTTAGGATTCAGCGGCGTGTACATCATCGGAAAGGTTACATCCGGTGCGATCGGACCCGCCATGATGGGCGTTTCGTCCAATGGAAAGGTGTTCCGCGTCACCGAAATTGAGACCAAGTACCCCAATTGTACGGTCGCCAAACAAGGCATGACGGTTGGATTGTCGGTCGAAGGAATCGATAAAAACGACATTCTCGACGTGAAGGAAATTACCTTTAGTTCGTGAACTTTTTAGAAAAAAGTTCAATCAAAAAGCAACCCCATTTTTTTGGCGGGTGAAAAATAAATCACTCCTCATCCGCCCTCCTTTTAATCCCCAAGAAACTGAGCCCTCGTCATGACCCCGCGCCGCTCACGCTCGCACACCAGCGAATGGACCCACCGACCGGACGCACGGGAACGCGCCGACAAAGAGATTGCGGCCCATTACATCACGGAACGATTTCCCGTGGTGGCTGAAACGATGGCCATGGGGGATGTTCACGCGTACATTGCGGAGTTTGCCCGAGAATTTAGAGCCATGGACTACATTTACGTCGTCAACGCCACCGACAAACTGGTCGGCGTTATTTCCATCCGCGATTTATTCATTCATGGAAAAAAAGTACTAGTCAAGAGTGTCATGCAACGCGACATCATTACCATTTCCCCTGAAACGCGACGAGAAAAAATAGCGAGGCTGGCACTCGAATACAATTTACGCTCGATTCCGGTTATTCAAAACAAAAAACTCGTGGGGGTCGTGCAAACCCACAAATTGTTGCACACGATCAACCGCGCACTGAAGGAAAACATCCTCACCTTCTCGGGTGTGCACCATTCGCATTTGGAATATGACAATACGCTCCAAATCCCCGTGCTTCAGAGTTTAGTCCACCGCCTTCCCTGGTTAATCGTGGGATTGTTCGGCGTCACCATCGGAGCGGCCATCATCAATCAGTTTGAATCCATTCTCAGCACGCACCTCATTCTGGCTTTTTTCATCCCCGCCATTCTCTATATGAGCAATGCCCTCGGAATCCAAAACCAAACCCTCCTGATTCGCGACCTTGCGACGATGGGAAAAGAACTCAAGCTCGCGCCGTATTTCATCAAAACGGTTCTCATTGGACTCTGCATTAGTCTCGTGATTGGAATACTGGTCTACGGACTCACCCTCTTCATTTGGAACGACACGACGATTGCATCCGTCATTGCTCTCGCGATGGGAATAACGCTCCTCATTTCCTCGTTTACGTCCATTTTGATCACGGTGTTATTCACCTATTTGGGAAAAGATCCAGCGCTGGGAAGCGGTCCTTTTGCTACCGTCATCTCGGACTTGACCTCGATTATTGTGTATTTTGTGATCGTTTCCACCCTTCTCTGAGTCCAAATACGGGGTTTCAGGCCAACGCTTTTATTTCTCCTCCCCATTTTTGGTTAACGCTCCCAAACGTTAAGGGTGGATGAAATGATGAACACAGTACTGGAAAACGGACCCTCGAATGTCGAACGATGGACCAACGGATTACACACCGGAATCAAACGCTGGAAGGGAGTCGAACAACGACGCATGGGATTAGGGGATGGATTCTATTCCAATGGAAAACTGTTCGCCGAAATGAACTACACCATGCGCGAAGTCCGTTTACGGGTGCGATTGGGAAAAACCAACCAACAACGCGCGATTCAAATGAACATGGCCAAATTATCTCGAAACCCCATGGATTCTCGCGCCGGATGGGTGGAATTGAGTGTGGATGATGAAACACGCATACAGGACGCCATTACACTTGCGCGACAAGGGTATATGGAATCCCAACGCTGAACCTTTTTAGAAAACCAAGCAAACCAATAGTTTGCAGGCATCTTAAACATCGTTTACGATGAAGGTTCATCAAAAAGGCGTTCACATCTCGTATTCCACATATGATTTATCCGACATGAATAACTTTTCCAACCATTGACTTGTCATGGGACCAATTCCTCGAAAGTTTTCGCGGAAAAGATCGCGTAGTTCGGGTGCGAGTAAGGGGGATTTTTTGTATGCTTTTTTGGCGTTCGCGATCCACTTCAACACCGAACCATGCTCCTTCTGAATTTCTAAACATTTTTTGGCATTGATGATGACGGATTCCATTTTCCATTTGTTTTTGATCATCCCGGGGGCTTTCATGAATGAATCCAAATCGTTTTCATCCAATTTGGAGAGTTTTTTGATGTCAAAATTCAAAAACGCTTCCGTGATTTGGGGCCACTTCATTTCCACCACGCGATAATTGAACCGCACGACAAACACAATGAATGAAATATCGCCCAATAACGCATTGTCGGACTTGGGCTTATCCCAGCGCTTCTTCATAGGAGGATGGAATCGAGACCCGCTCTAAAAACGAATGGGTGGGAAACCGCCAGAGTTAAAATGGGGTTAAACAATGGATTTGAAATGACGAAAGCGTGCCACTTGTGCGGAATATCAAAGTATACTCTTTTCGAGACTCCCGATTGGAGTGTATTATTGAATTTTGATCAAAATTACCCTGGACGGATTTTGGTCAATGCCAAACGTCATATGGAAAACCTTCCGTCACTGACGAGTGAAGAATGGAAGGACTTACATACCGTTATTCTTCGATCGGAAAAGATGATCAAAAAAGCGTTTCCGGAGGTGAATGTCCTAAACTGGAGTTGCTTAATGAATCACGCATTCAAGGAGAAACCGTATAACTCACATGTCCACTGGCATGTTTTTCCACGTCACGATAAACCCGTTTCATTAGGAGAAATAACGTGGACAGATGAACGGTTTGGTAACCATTACGGGTACAAAAAAGAGAACATTCTCACAGATGAGAAACTGGAGATGATATTCACATATGTCCTAAAGCATGCGTAATAGGAAACCCTTGGGGGAGAATGGGTCGATGACTCGCTTCACAGAGAAGGCATTAAAACCCATAAACGATTCCATTCATCGTATGCCATCCGAACAACTCGACCCATGGGGAGATAACCTCATTGAGGATTACTCCAAAGTTGCCAAACATTTCGGCCTGGAAAAAATGGACGAAAAATTATTCCCACAGGCCAACCGACTCATGCGGCGAGGAATCGCGTTTGCAGGACGAGATTTGAAGCGCATTTCAGATTGCATCAAAACCAAAAAACCATTTTACGCACTCACTGGGATTATGCCGACGGCGGATCGACTGCATTTTGGAAACAAAGGGGTTGTGGAGAATGTTAAATATTTTCAGGAGCACGGGGGAGAAACCTACGTGTTGGTTGCGGATTTAGAATCGGCCGCCGCACGCGGAGTCAGCATTGAAGAAGCGCGAAAACGAGCGATGCACTTTCACATTCCAGCGTATTTAGCATTGGGATTAGACATTGACAAAACCCACTTTTATTTTCAGAGTGAAAACCGCACGGTGATGAAACTGGCATTCGAGGCGGCGCAGAAAATTACGCTCAACGAATTCAAGGGAGTATATGGAAACGCCGATCCGGGACGAATCATGTCTGCGGTGACTCAAATTGGAGATATCATTTACCCCCAAGAAAAAAACGGAGGACCGATGCCCGGAATCATCCCCGTGGGAATCGATCAGGAACCCCACATTCGATTGACGCGGGATTATTTGCACAAAATAGAATCCCAAAAACGATTCACGCCGATTTCCTCACTATATATCCAATTTCTCCCCTCCTTGGACGGAAATGCCAAAATGTCCAAGTCGAATCCAAAGGGAAACATTTCGCTGCCCGAAGATTCCAAAACGGTTGAAAAGGTCATCAAATCCGCATTCACGGGAGGACGCGCAACGCTCGAAGAGCATCGTCGTCTTGGCGCAGAAGTGGAAAAGGACATGGTCTTTGAATTATTGAAACAACATTTGGTTGAATCCGACAAAGAATTGGAGAAGATTCGGGTGGATTATGCGAGCGGAAAAATGCTATCCGGAGAAATCAAACAAATCGCAGTGGACAAAATGCAAACATTCATGAAGAAGTTTGAATCGGACGTTGAAAAGTATCGGAAGCAGATTAAAGATGTGAATTTTGTGGAGTTCTGAATATGCATTTCATCCGACCATCACGGTCGCGGGTGAACCAGGATATTATTGATATATTACATGAAACTCCCAGTAAAATCAAGGATTTGAGTGTGGGAAACGATTATTGGGTGTATCGTGTTTCACTGCCAAAAAAAGATGTCATTATTCGATATCCCAAAAACAAGTATTATCAAAAAAGAATGAAAACGACAGAATGGGTATATGTCCGCGCACGAAATAAAGGAGTACCGTGCCCCCAGCCCATCATTCGGAACAATGCTCTTCTGATTGAAACATTCATGCCCGGCACAGAAATAAGTAAAGCGCAAATGACGCAGGATCAAGAGAAAAAAGTCTTCCAGCAATTGGGGGAGATTTTGAAGAAAATGCATTCCGTTTCGATCCGCGGATTTGGGCCTCTTGGAAAAAATAAAGGCAGACTTCGTTCGTGGGACGCGTTCTGGAAAAACGCATGGAAGGAACATATGACAGAAGCCCGGAGAAACAAAGTCTTCTCGGCAAATGAATATGCGAGTTTGAACTTATTTTTTGAAAAGAGACCCCACTATTATGGCGTTGGTAAATTGTTGCATGCGGATGTCCAACCGGCTCACGTTTTAGTTAAAAAAGGAAGAATTTCAGGAATTATTGATTTATCCGACGCGATGAGCGGAGACCCTGCTTACGATTTTGAACAACTATTGTTCAAAGCAGGAAAAGAAAAAACGGCAGCAGCAATCCAATCGCATGGAAAGATCAGTCGACAGCGTTTATCATTCTATTACCTCATGGGGCAAATATATCGAGTAGTATATCAACGGAAAAAACGTATGTCGAAGAAAAGCCTTCTGACAGAGATTGAAAACTATACTCGAAAGGGATATACAAGTGTTTAATAATCTGAATACAATTTAGAAATTGTGCCTCGTGATGTGAAAGCTCAAAAGATGAGTATTCCGAAAAAACCAATTATTGCGCTCTTTGATATTGATGGCACACTCGTGAGTGTGTCTGCACTGCATGATAAAGCATACCGTCAAGCATTTCTGTCCGTAGCCAACATCCGTGTTAAAGATTTCAATGAAATTGAATTGAAATTTGGAACCACCGAAGGTGGATTTATGAAAGCAGTCCTTAATCATTATAAAAAAAAGAGCAGCCCTGCCATCATCCAACGATTGATCGATGCATATACACAAAATGTGGTGCGCTTCGGAAGAGAAATTACCCCTAAGAATGTACTCCCAGGAGTTGTGAATTTCCTTCATTATTTGAAAAGAAAGGGAGTTACGCTTGTCGCCATTAGTGGAAATCCTAAAAAAATTGGGGATTTGCTTTTGAAGAGAACAAAGTTGAACTCTTTTTTCACAGTCACCGCATTCTCGTCCGAAACGTTTCTTGGACGAAGCATTCAAAATCGAACGGAAGTTTTACAGCTTGCGTTATTGCGCTTGGGATGGAGACCAGGAA
>CAYHGC010000064.1:0-6092 GCA_964356075.1 uncultured archaeon | reverse complement strand
CTAAAGGGAAAAAGGATGTATCTGCAATGAACCCCCGAAAACTCAAACGAATGGCCGCCGACATCATGGAAGTAGGAGAGTCTAAAGTCTGGGTGGACCCGCAGCAAATCGTCAAAGCAGGGGAAGCCATGACACGCGATGATGTACGAAACTTAATTGGACAGCGCGTTATTCGAAAGAGACAAGACGCACACCATTCGCGCGGAGCCGCACGAATATTACACGCTCAAAAAAGAAAAGGGAGAAAGGCAGGGAAAGGAAAGCGAACCGGAACCAAGAAAGCCCGCTCCAAGCCCCGCGAACAATGGATCAACCGCGTTCGAGCACTCCGTATGAGCTTGCGCGAAATGAAGAAAGAAGGAACCATCAAGGGCAATTATCGTCAATATTATTCGCAGATTAAAGGAAATAATTTCCGCGGACGAAAACACTTAGAGCAAGTGGTGAAAGGTGAATCCAAATGAGTAAAACCAGTACCTACGACATGCCCTTCAAGCGACGCGGCGCAGGACGAACAAACTACGTTAAACGATTAGCCATGCTGAAGAGCAAAGCTCCTCGCGCGGTGATTCGCAAATCAACCAATCACATGATGATTCAGTTTGTCAAAAGTGAAGCCGGAAAAGACAAGGTCATTGCGGCTGGATTCACGAAAGAATTGAACGCATTCAACTACACCGGACACGGCGGAAACATGCCTGCGGCGTATCTTGCCGGATATCTCGCGGGAAAGCGCTATTTGAAAGCGAGCAAGGACTCCGTTATCGTCGACTTTGGAGTCCAGACCAAAGTATTAGGATCCCGATTATTCGCCGCCGTCAAAGGACTGCAAGACGCGGGAGTGGACGTGAAAGTGGATGCGGATGCATTGCCTAAAGAAGAACGCATCATGGGAAAGCACATCGAAAAATTCGCCCAACACGCGTCTTCAAAAACGAATCGTCACCAGTTTACTTCGTATTCAACGGCCAAAATCGACCCTTCAACTATTTCGAAGTTGGTTGAGGACGCCAAGAAAAACATTAACGAGAGTGTGAAAGCATGACTGAAGGAAGCCCCAAACGCGGAACACGACCCGGCGGTCCCCGAACAGCCGGACCCCGCTCTACGCGCGGCGTTAAAGGAGCCGGCGGACGCGGAGGCGGACGCGGTGGATTTGGTGGCGGACGCGGCGGTGCCGGTGGACGAGGCGGAGGCCGCGGAGGATTTGGCGGTCGAGGCGGAGCCGGAGGACGAGGGGGATTCAACAAAGGACCCCGACGCGGAGAATTCAACCGCAAAGAAGTCATGACGGACGAACAATTGAAAGAAATGGAAAAATCAGCACCCACCCTTGAGGGGGATGAAAAGACCATTTCGCTCGAAAACTGGACCCCGAAAACAAATGCGGGAAAAATGGTTCAGGCCGGAGAGATTACGTCCATGGAAGAACTTTGGGCGAAAAACATGCCGGTGTTGGAAGCGGAAATTGTGGATACTTTAGTTCCTGGATTGCAGGAAAAAATGATTGACACGCGCAAGACTGCGTACGTGCGAGCAGCCGGACGATCATTCAACTTCTCCGCCTATGTTTTGGTGGGAGATGGAAAGAATTACATTGGTTTAGGATTAGGATCCGACAAGGAACGATTTGGAGCCATCCGTAAAGCATCGCGCAATGCCCGCTTACACATTGTTCCAGTACATGCGGGTTCTGGTTCGTGGCAAGACTTTTCGAACACCACGCGAAGTGTACCATTTAAGGTCATTGGAAAATGTGGCTCGGTTCGCGTCACCTTGTTACCGGCTCCTCGCGGAACGGGATTGGTTGTGGGAAAACAGATTCAGGATGTTTTCCGATTCGCCGGCATTACGGATGTGTGGGGAAAAACCATGGGAAGCTCGGACACGAAACTCAATTACGTTCGCGCCGCCTATGATGCGATTGAAAAATTAAACCGCGTGCGCATGTCACCCGACATGCAGCGCAAGCTCGGAAAAACCGCGCACCCGACTGAGGTGAAAGCGTAATGTATTCCGTCATTCGCATTCGCGGACTCAAACATGTTCGACCCGAGAACAAGACCGCGCTCGAATCACTCAACTTGGACCGAAAAAACCACTGTGTGGTTGTTCCGACAAAAGGATACGAAGAAGTTTTGAAGAAAGTGCAGGATTACACCGCGTACGGAACCATCAAAGTGGAAACACTGGCCAAATTGATTCAGAAACGAGGACGATTAATGGGAGATAAGCCCATTTCTGCGGAATTTTTGAAAGAACACAAGTTCTCCACGCACGCGGATTTGGCCAAAGCCGTGCTCGAAGGAAAAGCCTCGATGAAGACGTTGGGAATCAAGCCCGTTTTCCGATTGAACTCACCGAAGAAAGGGTATGGTCCCATTGGAATGAAAAAACCAGTGCAATTAAAAGGGCCGCTCGGATTCCATCCCGAAGGATTGGACGCCTTGGTTGAGCAAATGATGTAAGGATTGATGACATATGGTTGTACGCAAACACAAAACCACGGCCTCCAAACAGCGCGGAGAACGAACGCACGGACACGGCGACACGAAGAATCGTCGCGGATCCGGAAATCGCGGTGGACGCGGACGCGCCGGAAGTCACAAGCACAAGTTTTCCAAATACTATATGACATTCGGAATCAAAATTCGAATGAACCCGATGCATCTCAAGGGAAAGGCCTTGAACGTGGGACAAGTGTCCGATCAACTCAATGAGTGGATGCGATTAGGTAAAGTCACGCAAGAAGATGGCATGTGGGTTGTGGATGGTAAGAAAGTGGGCATTGCCAAAATCCTCGGCGCGGGAGAAGCAACGAAAGGATTGTACATTCAAAACATCAAAGTCAGCGAAAAAGCTCGACAAAAAATCGAGGAAGCTGAAGGTGAAATTGAAGAAATCTTTGAATCCACGAACGGCGAGACGAAAGTCGCAGACCCGGCCGTGGGGGAAGGAGATAAGTAATGGATCTCTTCGAGCGACTGGATCCCCTCCTCAAACTTCTTCCGGAAGTACGGAGACCGGAAGTTAGTCCGCCGCTCATGCAGAAAATAATGTTTTCTGCGCTTGCCCTCATTATCTTTTTTGTCATGGGACAAGTGGAATTGATCGGCCTCACCGGTACTTCAATCCAACAGGTTGAAGCGTTACAGACGATTTTAGCTTCGGATATTGGATCCTTAATCACAGTCGGAATTGGACCGATCGTATTAGCTTCGATTGTATTGCAATTATTAGTGGGTGGAGGATTAATCAAGCTCGATTTATCCATCCCTGAAAATAAAGCCCGTTTTACCGCCACTCAAAAATTACTTGCCATTATTTTATCGTTTTTTGAAGGAGCGGCCTTCTTAGGATTTGGAATACCGGGCGTTGGGTTTCTCCAAGCCGGCCCTGGGATGTTTTTGTTTGTCGTGTTCCAGATTGCACTCGGGTCTATTGTTTTGCTTTACTTAGATGAGCTCGTCTCCAAATGGGGAATCGGTTCCGGAATTGGATTGTTCATTGCAGGGGGAGTCGCGCAAGGATTCTTCTGGCAAGTCTTCCGACCGGCGGATGCATTTGGAAGCGCGGGACGTATTTTCCAAATCGCTCAATCGCTGATTGAAGGAAACGCCTACACGGCATTCGTGGGATTGATTCCCATTTTGTTTGTCATTTTGATTTTTCTCGTGGTAGTGTTTGCGGAAGGAATGCATGTGAACATTCCTATTGCCATGGGGCAAACGGGCTCCGGTGGGCGGTTCCCGGTGAAATTTTTATACGTGTCGAACATGCCAGTCATTTTAGCGGCGGCGTTGTTTGCGAACATTCAACTGTGGTACAACCTCCTGGGGGGCGTGCCGGTCATTAAGGATATTTTAGGTGGTTTAGCATGGGCAACCACCGCGCCGCGTGTCGGGGGATCGTTTTCATTGGTCGAAGGACTGTTGACATTGGGGATTACGTCCACCACCGGAATTGAAGTGGCGCAGGCCATTGCCTATTTGGTTTTGTTGATCATTACCTGTGTCATTTTCGGACGATTCTGGATCGAGCTTGGGGGACAAGGAAGCAAGGCCGTATCCGAACAACTCGATCGTTCGGGTATGAGCATTCCGGGATTCCGACGCGACCCGCGGATCATGCAGAAAGTCTTAGATCGTTACATTCCTCAAGTCACGGTATTGGGATCCATTTTCGTGGCCTTGCTCGCCGGATTATCGGACATTACGGTTGCCTCACTGGTTTCCGGAACCGGAGTCTTGTTGGCATGCGGAATCGTGTATCGTCTCTACGAAGAGCTGGCCAAAGCTCAATTGATGGACATGCATCCCGCATTGAAAGCCTTTTTTGGGGAGAAATAAGGGGGTCAACATTGGTCCAAAAAACACCCACTCTTTTAAACCATTCCCAGGGGGAATTGGCTTATACCGACCCAGGCAAAAACGCTTGGAATTGGGGGATTTTGACCGATATTCCATATGTTCGTATCTCCAGCAGTTGATTTGGTTTTAGTCTCCGCGGGATTCGCGGTGATATCGCAGACCATCCAATTGTTGCTGCTCGATCGTAAGGAAACCCGACGAATCCAGAAACAGATGCAGGAAAAAAACAAACAATATCGGGAGATGATCAGTAAAGGAGAAAAAACCAACAAACAGGATTTGGACAAGGTCCAAGCGGAACTAATGGAGTTATCCATGGGCAGCATGAAACGCATGCCCAAAGTGATGATTGCCAACATGATTGTGTTCCTCCCCCTGTTTGCGATGGTCAGTAATGCGTACCACGGAATGAAACTGGAAACCTTTTTTCCGATCAACTTGATCTGGAACGAATTGGACTGGTTTTGGTATTACGTGCTGTGCAGTCTCATCATCAGCTTGGTAGTAAGTTCGGCCCTCAACTGGTATGACACGCGAAACGATAAAAAAAATGATACTCAACACGGAAAACACACGGTGAACACGAATGCCCAATAAATCAGAACGACGAGCCCTGCGATCATTCCGACGCTCCGCGAAGGGCACGAACATGATTACCAAAGAAAAGAAGCACGCGAAGCTGCGCTGCGCCATCTGCGACGCGTTGTTGCACGGCGTGTCCCACGGACAAAGCAAAGCCGGATTGGCGAAACAATCCAAATCGCAAAAACGACCAACGGGTGTTTTCGCGGGCATTTTGTGCGCGACCTGCAAACGAATGATTATTTCCGAAGCCGCCAAAGTGAAAAGCGGAATGAAAACGCTCCAAGACACGGACGTGCGGATTCGAAATTATATGGCTCAAATCGAAAAAAAGGTGAGTGCATAATGGCCTCCATTTTTACGACCGGACGCGTCTGTTACAAGACCACCGGACGCGATGCGGGAAGCAAAGTCATCGTCATCGAAGCCGCCAAAAACGGATTTGCGATTGTTGAAGGAGCTGCCACCAAGAAAGGACGCGCCAACATTTCCCATTTACTCGCTACCACGCAAAAGGTAGAATTACCTAAAACGTACACGCGAAAAGACCTGCAGAAGTTGCTGGAGAAAGGAGAATAACGTATATGGCTGAACACCGCTATTTTGTCCGTATTGCAAGCAAAGACTTGAACGGCAACAAACCCATTTACCGCGCCTTGACCGGAATCAAAGGCATTGGAACGCGCATGGCGCGCATTATGGCGTACGAGTTCCAGAAACAATACCAGATTCCCTACAATTCTCCGTTAGGAAGCTTGTCCGAAGATATGGACGCGAAACTTGAAGCCATTGTCCTCGCACCGCTTACCAACGGCGTGCCCGAATGGATGTCCAACCGAAAACGTGCTATCGAAGGAAAGAGCGGACACTTGGTGAACAACGATCTCGATTTTGCGATTCGAAACGATTTGCAGACCATGCGAAAGATCAAATCCTACAAGGGAATTCGACACTCGCTCGGTTTGACGGTTCGCGGACAGCGCACGCGCACAGCGGGGCGAAAGAAATCCGGAGCGGTGGGAGTCGAGAAGAAAGTCGAAGCCAAGCCCGCTGGAAAAGCCCCAGCAGCTGCCGCGGAGAAAAAGAAATAATGGTGATGTGTTATGGGTGACCCTAAATTCAAAAAGAAAGATCGGAAGA
>CAYHGC010000063.1:0-6139 GCA_964356075.1 uncultured archaeon | reverse complement strand
AATTCTCCCCGACGCGTTGCAACTCATTGCGAGTAACATCAAATCCGGTCTCACCACCGAACGCGCATTGTTGATGTCGGCGCGTCCGGAGTTTGGTCCTCTGGAGGTGGAACTGAAACGTGTGTCCACGCGCATTCTTTCCGGGATGCCGGTGGAGAAAGCGATTATGGAAATTCCCAAGCACATCAAATCGCGTTTGGTTGAACGTACCACGTGGCTTTTAGCGCGCGGAATTTCTTCCGGGGGAGAAATTGCGGATTTGCTGATGCAACTTTCCCGCAATTTACGTACACAGCTCGCACTGCAAAGTGAAGCCCACGCATCCATTTCAATTTACATTATTCTCATTTTCTTTTCTGCTGCGTTTGGGGGTCCGGCCCTCTATGCGGTTTCCTCGTTTATTGTAGAGGTGATGAGCTCCCAATCGTCTTCGACGCAGGTTGATCCGAGTGCCATTGCGGCCGCCGGTTCACGCTTTGGAGGAATGAGCAGTTTTGTGGGAGGTGAAAGCTCGATTATCGATCCTGAATTTGTTATTTTCTTTGCGCAAATCATGCTGTTGATCGGTGGATTGTTCGCTTCACTCATTCTCGGGGCCATATCCACCGGAAAAGAAAAGGATGGGGTGCGCTACATTCCCGTTTTGTTATTTTTCTCATTTGGACTGTTCTATCTGATTCGCTTCGTGCTGGTGGGGGCATTCGGAACGCTGCTGCTTGGAAAGTAGGAGCATCTTTCTTTTATTGATCAGCGCATTTTACCGTTCATGCGTCAACGAAAATCAAAGGATGTACGAAGAACCTCCCGTCGCGTCGCCCGAATGGATGTTGCCGGTCTGCGTACATTCATGGATCGATATGATCGCGCTCGTGGGCTTCAGGAAAAAGGGTTGAACGCGTTTACTGATTGGTCGAAACACCCGCATGTTTATCGTGCGATCCGTGAACGTGTGCCGCGTGCGCGTCTAATGACTCCCGGACGGTATCTTTCCTACTATGCTGAAATTCACCATTTACTTACTTCTACTCTTGGAAACGTGCGGGGCAAACACATCGTTCATGTGGGGAGCAGCATTCCTTACTACATGGAGTTCCTCCGCGCGATCGGGGCAAAGGGTACGGCGGTGGACATTGATCCCCGCGCAGCAAAAAGTGCCAATGCCATTGGATTCAACCGTTTTATTCAAGGGGATGTGGGACACTTGCCCTTACGTACTCGCTCTGTTGATGCTTTTATCAGCGATCATTTCCTCCTTTCTAATTTTCAACATCTTCGATGGAAAACAGCGCGTATGATGGATGAATTGCATCGTGTATTGCGCTCAAAAGGATTCGTTCTTTTCGCCGAATCAGAATTTCAGCCAGGTGCCGATATGGGTGAAAAGGAATTCTTGGAATCAAAAGAGGCCAATAAAAAATGGGAAATTGAGATTATGCGCCCCGCGGTATGGAAATTGGACCGTGGAGGAATGATTATTCTTCGCAAAAAATAAAGTATGCTGCTATGCTTCCGAGAACAGTTCTTCTTTCGGTAACACTTCGATTCCGTTGGGCGTGATGCGTACCGGGCGAAGCTTGTCACTAATCTTGGTGTCGCGCATTTTCAATATTCCTATCGAACGAACAAACCGGTTTTCCACGCGCGTGTGGTATAACAGAATGACTCCGTCCGCGACGTACTCTTCGAGACCATACAATCCTTCATGTTGTCCCGTCGTGGATTCGTTGGTGATGATGGTGGTTACGTTTAATTTTTTCAGCATCTTTCCCAAGCTTAGAATGCGTTTGCGCGCATCCAATTCTTTTTCAAAATATAAATGAAAAATAACGCCCGGGTCAATAATCAATCGCGCGGCTTTGTGCTTCGCGACTAAATCTTCAATCGAATCGCGCAACTTATCAAAATCATACAATTCCACCGTTTGAAGGATTATTTTTCCTTTCTTGACCATTCCATCCAGGTCCCATCCGAAAATCCCGGCGGTTTCAATCAATTCTTCCGGCTTTTCTTCAAGGGAAATGAACACGCCCGTTTCGTTGTGCACGGACGCGCCTTGAAACAAATATTGTAAACAAAAAATCGTTTTACCGGAACCCGGATCGCCGGTTAACACGACCAAATTTCCTTTAGGAATGCCTCCCTCAATTAATTCATCTAATCCCGCGACTTCCGTCGGAGTGCGTTCAACCACCGTGAGAGGGTTCATGATTTGTTTCACACGAAAGCCCGGCATAAAATACTTCTTACTGCACAATCCCTGAAAACGGCTTTTCATGACGGTTTATGGAAATCGGTGGGATTTCCAAAACGGGCACGTTTATATACGGCCAACCAATTAGTTTCCCAAGCCAATTGCCTTTCTTTGCAAAGGAGGAGAGCATAATTATGAATTTAGGTAAACGAGGACAATCGGCACTCGAATACTTGATGACCTACGGCTGGGCCTTGGTCGTTATTGTTATTGCGGTTGCTGCACTTGTCGTATTAATTAATCCGAACACCATTCAGGGAGACCAGTGCGATGCCAAATTTGGGCCCTTCACCGTTTCTCAGAGTGATGTGAATGTGAACGCTACCACACTGGTGTTAGTGAATCAGACAGGGCAATCCGTTACATTTACGGGAGCCACCATTTCAGGAACATATCCAGGGAATACGACTTTTGCTACTAATGTGTCGATCACTCCGATTGGATCAGGAACTACAATGTCTGCCAATGAAACAGACACCGTGATTCTTCCCCATCCATCGGCTTTGAGTACCCCGGGAAGCAATTCGTATAATTTCACATACAATTTGACCTATACTGCTGGTCAATTAGCAGGAGTTTCGGCCTCAGGAAACTGTCGCGGACAAATCTAATAGCATTTCAGTGAAGCTACTGGGTGCGGGAGATGTTCCCGCACCCACGCTTTCCTTTTTTTAACTCCAAACCCCTTTTCTCCTCTGTATGCCTACCAAATCACTCAGCGAAGATGCGAATGGAAATACTGTTCTTCCATCCGATGACCTTCAAGAATTGTTGCGCCCGGGAAAAGAATTCGAATCCAAGCTCACAGCGGCTATCAAAGCCTTGCCGTTGGGAACGACGCACCTCCTTCTCGTTCGCGTTGCGGATTATGCGACGGCCGGACATACTATCCTGCGTCATTTTTCTGCGCAAAAAATGCCCGGAGTCTATGTGACGATCAACAAACCCTACCTGGATTTAGTGAAAGGACTTGTGAATCCACCCGAAAACGTACAGTATGTGGATGCGATCACCGCTCTCACGGGAAGGGACATGCCGGAAACGCCCCGCATCACGTATTTGGATTCACCCCTTTCACTCGTGGAACTCAACCTCGCCATCGCCGAGAAACTTCGAGGAATTGCAAGCAATGCTAAGTTTTTGGTAATGGATTCCATTTCCACCTTGCTGGTATACAACGCCGCTCAAGCGGTTGAAAAATTCTGTCACACGGTGATTGCCAAAAACCGAACCGAAAACATCATGGGGTTGTTTCTCATGGTGGAGTCGGAAGAAAACCAAGCCGTGGTGGACACCCTCTCTCAATTTGTAGATGGGGTTATTCGAATCGGCTAATTACGAATGATCCAACGGAAGCAATCCAAATCCCAGCGCAAGCTGACACGCCTCATCCGCTTCGCGTTCCAATCGTTTCAATTCCATTTGGTATCCACTCTTTCGCTGCTCCCATGCATCCCACTCTCCTACAAATGTTTCTACTTCCTGACTCACGGATGCGCCGCGCTGTTCCACGATGATGCGGCGCGCATTCAAGGGCATCTCATCCAACGCTCGCCCGTTTTGTTCAAGCGCACGATCTAATTCTTCCGAATACCCAAAATAATCGGCAAAAAAAGAATTCTGAAGACACTCCAACAACACGTCCCGGCTTTCCATGCGCTCCACATCCGAAAGATCACTACCCTCTTGTTCTAATGACTCTACCGACAGACGAATGAGCATCAACACCCCGGCTCCATGCGGATCTTTTCCTCGCGCGGAAAGGGGGTTGGCCAAATACAATTGCAATGTCCTCGCTTGCGCATTTTCCATCTGTCGAAAACGCGCGGATTTTTCTTGAAGGTTTTGCAGCACCGGCTCTACACTCTTCCAGACGCGCAACCATTCCATCGATACTCGTTTTTTCTTCTCCACCATTTCTTCGCGCGATGAAAGTAGCCGCGCGAGGGTTTCAAATCCCTGTTCCTGCGTCAACGCCGCCCATTCTTCTTCCAATCGTCCTTTTTCATTCCGCGCATGCTCCACATTTTTCCAGCGCGCATGACTTTCACTTTGCATGCGCACATACTCATTGCGACGCTCCACTAATTCGCGCAGCAATCGAAAGGGTTTCATCGCGGGATGTTTAGATAAATTCTGCAACACGGTGCGACGGGAACCATTCAATGCGTCTTCCAATTCAACCACCCATTTTTGAGCGGATTCATTCGGATGGCGTGCGAGTTCACTCTCGACTACTCCTAACACGTTTTGGGCAAACGATTCCGGGGCATTCAATGCAAATGCGAGCAATAAATCATCATTCATGGGTGGGTTGAACGTGGACAGCACGTCTTCGATTTGCCTATTTTCATTTTGACGCGACCATTCGGAGAGACGACTCACCAAATACTTGATCTGCGCAGCACGTAATCCTAGTTGCTTTACTACTTCCACCCGGTCCCGGTCGACATGTTGCTCCGCAATGGAAAGGGCATCGTCTACGGGGTACTTTTGCATATCATTCTCCCCTTTTAGGGATTACTTCATCATCCGTTTGCTGTTCTTAAACGTGGCAATTCCAAAAAAGTGTCTTGATTTCAAAAAAATCACTAACATTTAAAAGGGGCGAAATTCTGCAGACGTGTGACCTGTATGAATCGCTTTACTCTCCTTGTTTTGATTGTGGTTGCCGCGCTATTGGTAACGCCGCTTAGCATGGCCAACCTTACTACGACCACGATGACCTGGTTTGTGGGATCCTCGAAGTCGATTAGCCTATCGTATGGGTCTCCGTGTAGCTCCATTGCCTTCTTCTTTGTTGAATCCAACGCGCAGTACGACAACGACACCGATGGAAACTTTGCTCGAACGGTTCCTCAAGCCGCGCGTGTGGGTGCCGGCGACTCGAACTGTCAGTCTTCTTCGCAAGCCGCGATTAGTGTGTACAACAACGGAACCGCCACCACGCATGTGGATGGAAACTTCACGACCAACATGGATGGTACGGCCGATGTGAATCTTGAACTCAAAGTCTGGCAAGGCAGCAGCGGATGCGGAACGAATGGTTTAGGCGGATGGGAAGAACCGTGTAGCGTAACCTCGACTACTTCCGCTCCCGGAACCACGACGTGTAAAGAATTCAGTTCCGGTGCGGTTGCTGATGCCAATGCGGGAACGCGACTCATTACAAGTTTGGCCATTTACACCGCAACTCAGCTTTGCTTCTCCGGCGATCTCAATGGAATCACCGGTGTTGGTGCAGCTGCGGGCGATCACAATAAAACATTCCAGATTGGCTCCGACTTTAGCTGACGTGCAGGTTGCAGGTTTATTAATCTGAAACGTATTATCCGTTTTAGATCCCAAACGAATGGAAGTATGATCACGTATGGAAAACGCTACGCATCCCACTCATACGGCGGAAAAACCGGCCGATCACGCGGCACACGCGCACACGGCTGCATCTACTCACCATCCTTCACACGGCAAGAAACCCACTCCCATGATGTGGGGAATCGGCGTCCTCGTGGTGCTCGTCCTAGTTGTAGCGGTTGGAATGATGTGGGGTGGAACAACCCCTCCTGCTTCCGACAACGTGGTGGATCCCAACATGGTGAAAGGGGCCAGCACGCAAGTGCCTGCGACCAGCGTCAGCGGATCGCCGGACGCGCTTAAGACCCAGTTGTCGAAAGCCAAATACATCAAGGAAGTTTTCACCATTCGTCGCGAGGATTACAATTTATATGAAAAGGCCGCCCTCTACCGCGGTGAAACGGTGGAACAAACCAAGCAATTCTTTTTCGACTGCTGTAATCTTGCTAGCGAAGAGGACATTTTCTCTCAACTCCCTCCCGTTCCGGCCGACTTTGGAGACATTGCATTCGATTTAAGATCGGAAGAGCGTCG
>CAYHGC010000062.1:0-6381 GCA_964356075.1 uncultured archaeon | reverse complement strand
CCGATCTGGAGATTTCAATTCCGGTTATCAAGTCGTGGTTTCACACTCGAGCTACGTCACCGAAATTGTTTCCAATCAAGGCGTTCTGCTTGCCGATGATACGACTCCTATTCCCATTTTGATTGAGCCAGTAGATCCCAAAGGATCCACGGGAAATATTCCGAACGCCCTCATCGCGGATGTGAAAGTGCTGGACTTGCTCCAATTCCCCGTGAACGGAAGTGACACCATTTTGTACACGCCTGATTTGAGCGGCGTGTTTGTGGGGAAGAAGAAAACCAACGCGAGTGGAATAGCACATTATGAGAATTTGCCCGCGGGAATATTCCAAGCCAAAGCCTCTACATCTGCAGCGGATGGAAACAGCAGCAAGGTCACTGGGAATGTGAACGCTACGATTACGTTACCCATTACCCTCGATAACGGAACGGCACTCGTGGAAGTGACGGTGAAGGATTCATTCAACAAATCGTTGGCAGACGTGAATGTGTCGGTCTCGAACTATTCCACGAATTTGCTCCTCAATCAATCGGTGACCAATGCCACTGGATTTACGAGTATGAGTGTGAAGACCGGCAGTCAGGCGTTTGTAAAAACATCCAAGAAGGATTACATTCCGTTCTATTCCGTCCCGTTTGACGTGATCAAGGACAACACGCACAAAATTAACGCCGAAATGTCCACCCTGGCCTCAACTCCGGCATTGGATATGGAGCTTATCAGCATTTACGAACTTTCAACCACGGGCGTCAAGACGCTGGCCTCCGCATTAGTGCCGGGTGCGACTTATGAATTCCATTTTTCGGTGAAAATCCCGGTTGAACAATCCGAAATCAAAGCGCTCGTGCGTGTGAATGGAAAGTCTCCCGTCGCGTTACAGCCAACGGATCCTGCGTCCATCGTCGGAGGAAGTGCTGCGAAGGGAGGACTCGCATTCTATTCATCGACCAACCCCACAGATGAATTCCTTCCTCCCGTTACCTCGTCCATTAGTTCGGAAGGTCCGGCCAAAGTCATGATGGACGCGATCGGAAACCCCCTCGGTTCGGGTGCGTATGAGGTCATTACGCTCGTCACGATCAATCCTACCGCGACGCAAGGCGTGGACAAGCTCGAGCTCGCATATCAGACGAAAAGCGACACGACTCTTTCCGCATTACATGTGGAGAACTACACGATTGGATCTCCGCTTCCTCCGCAGGGAGATTTCGGATACTTGTTTTACATTTCATTGAAAGGGAGCAACCAGAAAACGCAAGTAAGCTCGGCGTTGCCCGTGAAGATTGAGGCCAATAAAGAATATACGCTCGATTACCAAATCTCCAATGCGTCAGGGACAAGCTATCCGACCGCGGTGGTCTCGTTTATCTTCCCATCTGGAACGGTGGTTCCCGGTTCGAACAATCTGATTGGGTTTAATGATGGGAAATCCGTTTCGGGAAGCGTCACCATCAAAGCCACCATTCCGTGCACGAGTTGTTCCTCGCTCACCGCCACCCTTTCCCAAGTGGGATCGGGAAAAGGTCCCACAAGTTATTCACTGAATATGTCCGTCACCCCGGAGAAAGCGATTACGTTGAGTGCCACTCCCACGTTTTTGATTCCGGGGCTTACCCAAACGATTTCGGTGGTTGCATTGGACAACGATGGTAATCCTCTCAATTCATCCAATCTTATTCAAGTTTCAGGAAAGTTCAAGAAAAAAGATATTCCTATCCCCTTCACGGGCTCCCCCCAAGGAGTATTCATTGCCTCCATTGATCAGGCGGATGCGGCTCAAGGGGAAACGGTTGAAATCCTCGGAAAGGCGCCGGGCTATTTGGATGACACGTTGAGCGTGCCCATCTCCACATCTGGAATTGGAAATTTTTCGCAGGATTTTAGTTGCGTTACATTCCCGACAACGAATCCATTCTTCACTCCTCCGGGGGATGGTTCGTTGAAGATTGATACGACGAATTGTCTGGAGTCCCTGCAGATTTACATGACGGGAGATGGGTCTATTGCCCTCACTCCTAAAGTGGGATCGAAGATTATCAACGATGACGATTCCACGCTCGCGCTCGGATCAACGGACTCCAAAAACGTTACGCTTTCCCTTCCGACCAACAGTCCAGGATCGTATGGTCTATTCCCTGTTTTCGTTTTTGCTAAATACGACAGTCAACCCAAAGAAAAGTTTGTTCAAATTAAGACGGTGGATGTGCAGGTCAATCCCAAGGATGGGGTAAGCAATTGTTTGAACATTGATACCTCGGTTCACCCGTATGAAATTGATTTGACGGACGGTTCCGATGCGGCGGAAGTCACAAACAAATGTAATCCCTTCGTCAAAAACGCTTTCCTCCCTTCGGCGTCGATGGATTTAGATGGAGTGTTTGCCCACGTCCTTCCTTCCGTGAACACCCCTGAATTCCAATCCGGTTCCACCATTCCATATGAGTGGCAGGTTAAGGTCAATTATGGATTTTCGAATAGCAGCAATGTATCGATGGACGACTATCCCAGTAATCCTCCGCTAAGCAATGCCAAGTGGAATCGCTACATGAAAATGTCTCCCACATTCCTGAAAACATTTGAGGATTTCGATGTGGTGCCGGAGCCCATTACGGACATGGTGGTGAATACCGATCCGGCAACCAACGAAGTCGGATCTGGATTCCTGGAACACCCGGGCACGGATTATCCGTTCTATTACAAGAATAAGACCGGCGAAAGCAAATCCATTTTGTATTCCACCACCTTCATGGTGACGCAGAAAATTAAGCTCCAACAATTTTGTGTGCGATCCAAGTACATTGAGAATGTCATCGTCCGACTGGATGGAGCAACCATTCACACCGGTCCCATTGACGATTGTGCGGCCGGAAGCGTGGACAACGCGGCGGAAAATGTCACGCTTGAGGCTGGCCCGCACCAGTTGAATATTTACACCTTCGATTCGGGAACCACCAATTACTGGATTCGATTCCACACCAAGTTTGCAGGAAGCTATGATAAAATCTCCAAACTGTTTGACACGAATCCGTTATACGGAGCAGTATTTACCCCCGACCCTTCGTCGATCAACCTCTATCATCCGATTGCCGGCCCGAAGAGTGATACCTTTTCACTATCCAATAAAGGAACCCCCGTCCTCTTGAGTGATGGAATCATTCTCAATTCGGATGGAAATCCTATTCGAAATATGCTCACGAATGCCACCGGTGGAGAACAGTTGAAGCAGGCGCGCATCCAAACCTATTCGTCGGATCCCCGTATTCGGGTGTTTGTGAAAGACTACCAAGTCTACGGACAGTACGTCGGATTTGATGATCCCAGTTTAAGTCAGCAGATCGTGTTTGACAATACGGGATTGGAGGACACGCACTATTCTATTCTCACCCTCTCCGATCACACGACGAAGACGATTAACACGGCTAATTTGAACGTGGGAATTTTACTCGATGGTTCATCCTCCGTCTTACTCAATGAAGCGGATTTAGGTCCGTCTGACGCGCCGATTTGGAACGGACTGTGTTCGTATCTCAATAATCTCAAAGAGGGCATTCAGTATTACACGTACAACAACGCCACCGATGCTCCGGCAAAGAATGTTAATTTCAAAATTTTCGTGATCAATACTCCTGCGTCCTTCACCGGAACGCCGTGTGGGGCAACCGTGTTAACTGTTCCCACTCCCGGCGGATTCGATGCCGCGACGCAGAGCACGAGCGAGTTTTGGGGAGATGGCGTTAAAGTCGTGGTCAACGATCCATTCTGGGGCGGCGTTACGAGTCAAGACAACAAGCTCCTCATCGTGATTACCGACACGAAAGCCTCCGGGTCTTCCGGGGATTATTCGCAATACTCGGATGTCCTTGACACCGATTTAGCCGAAGATGCGGGGAATAAACTTTCTGAAAATGGAATTCGAGGCGTGGTATTGTACAAGACGCCGATCGAATCCACTGCGCTGGTTTCATCGACCGATCCCACGAACAAAGCCATTGCATCGTACGCATTATTTTCCGCCCGCTCCATGGGGTCCACGACCTCTCCTTCACTTGGTTTCGTCGAAGCATTAGATTATTCCCAATTCATCCCGACGGGTGCGCCCGGAAACGCTGCATCCACGCTTCCTTTTGAGCAGGCCAAAACCAACAAAGTGGCCCAGCGCTTAGCCACGTTTGCTTTTCCTCCAAAAGAAGAACACATCGTCGTGAAAGTGATCGCGCCTCCCATCAGCGCATGCGTGGGAGACAGCGGAGAAATTGGTTCTACCGGTACGGTCAATCGTCCTAAGCTGTTGTTGAACTGGACCTGGGACGAACAGAGCGGCGTCTCCATGAATCTCTGTAATGCTAAAACGGGCGTGGATGCCGGAGAGTTTGCGTATTGTGACGGAACCCAATTCATGATTACGCTCGTCAAGAAACTCGAAGCCCTTCGACAAGGACTTTCCTCGAGTGCGACTCCGGCGCAGATTGCCCAGGTTCCATTCCTCAAAACGTTTGACGCGTATCTCATTCGCGACTCCTTCACGGATGATTTCCGCGGGGACTTTGTGGCATTGAATACGAATGCGGATTTCGGATCCGACTTTGCGAGTGCATTAGCGGCGTTCAAAGGCGGTCCGGGTGTGGATGGAGCGTGGAAAGATTACGTGAATCCCGGCGCCCAGCTCAAGCTTCGATTGGACACCACGGATCCTCTTTCCACCGAACCCTTAACCCTCCCGTACACGGGTCTCTATCGCGTGCAGGTGGAGTACTCCTCTCCCACCTTCTTTTCGGCCGGCGCTCCTTCTTCGGCAATCACGGTTACATTCAAACCACTGGCGAACGCCAAAGGATTGAGTCATTATTCCGATCTCTACATTCCGTTTGATGGATTAGTGGGATTGGAAATCACCGGCACGGGTTCAGCCGCCACCTATGAGCTGGCGCGCAATGGGTATGGGGTGGGATTCACGGGCAATGAGGATGTGATTATTTCTCCCGACACGGGATACGTGGAGCTCGAGACATACCCGTCCAAATCCGGCAGCACGCCCTTCCTTGCTATTAAAGTTTCACGCGAAACGGACTTTGTTCAGCTCAACACCGGTTCCTTACGTGGGGTGGGGATTGAATACAACCCGGTCGCAGCCACGCTTGCATTCCGCGCTGCCGTTCCGGCTCCGGTCGTCGCCGAATGGTCGAGCAATTCGAGTGGTAAAGGAGAATTCTTCTACGGCATCAATGAAACCGATCCTACTTCAGGAGGAGGAATCAATTACGTGAAATACGACACGTCCGCCGGTCCTCTGGCGAAATGGGTTCCGATGGCCTCCGAAAACAAGTTGGCGGGGAATATTTGTCTGGATGCGGGAAACAATGCGTATGAGTCTTCTATCCTCGGCGATCACAATCCGGCGAACGCAGAATGCGGTGGAACGCTAGGATTCAATTCCCAGTTGAATGCCGGAAACAGTTATGGGTTCTCCTCCTCCGGAGGAACATCTAACACGGCGTACCTTTCGACGATCTTTTATCACCACACTGACAATACGTACAAGATTGTCGGCGCGTGCAATCCGACTTCCTCCGGCGTGCCGGAAGGATCGGTCGCCACTCCGATTGTGAATGGAACCCCCACGAGTGCGGTGGAATTGGACATGGGCGATGACGTCTTTTTGAATTTCCAGAGCGAGATGAGCATGAAGGAACTCCTCGATTTGATTTCAAACCCTGCCAGTGACATCGCGGAAGGGTGGGTTTGTTCTACGAATCAGAATGGATCGGCGCGCCTATATTGGAATGGAGACAAGCTCCGCGAGTATGTGGTGGATAAAGCCACGGAGCATAGTTTCGGTTCCCTGGGCATCCCCCTTACCTGTGACGCAGTGGGTTCTCCACTGAATCCCAACGACTTCTGGACCCTCACGGCGGAGAGTCAGAATATCCCGTCGAATGTGAACGTTAAATTTTGTCCGCTGTTTAACGATAATCCCTCTGCGGGACAGTACAACGCGTTAGGAATTCCCTATCCGGTTGGATCCTCGATTTACATTCCGGGAGGTGGAGTACCTGCCACAGGCGATCCGCTCAATTCCAAAGTTCAATATCGCTACGACCCCACGGGCTGTAGTACTTCCAGCGGCCTCCAGTGTGGAACGTTGAGTCCCGTCAAGATGTGCACAGGCAACATGGTCTTGAAGTGGGAAAACGTCTAACGGGTGAACGATCCCCCCTCTTTTCCAACCGATTGACGGAGATGGTTGGGTGACCAACCCACGAGTTAAATACCTACCACATGCTCTATTTTCGCGTTGGGTGTTGGAAGAGTATGGGTTTTTTGGAAAAGGGATTAGTTCACGTCTACACGGGGGATGGTAAAGGAAAGACTACCGCGTCCCTG
>CAYHGC010000061.1:0-6482 GCA_964356075.1 uncultured archaeon | reverse complement strand
TCGGAATGGGTGGAGGAACCGGAACAGGATCCGCTCCGATCATCGCCCAGATTGCGAAAGAACAAGGAGCCATTGTTATTTCCATGGTCACCTACCCGTTCGCTCTGGAAAAAGCCCGTACATTGAAAGCAGAAGACGGTATTGAAGCCCTGCGCCGCGTGTCGGACACCGTTGTGGTGATCGACAACAATCGCTTGGTGGAGCTCGTTCCCAATTTGCCCATTCAAGATGCATTCAAAGTGGCGGATGAATTGGTTGCGCGAACCGTTCGCGGAATTACGGAAACGATTACTCAGCCTTCCTTGATCAACTTGGGTTACGCCGATGTTCGATCCGTGATGGTCGGAACCGGTTTGTCCATGATCGCTGTGGGAGAATCCAAGGGTGTCGATAAGGTCAACGAAGTCGTCGAAGATACGTTGAAGAATTCCTTGTTGGATGTGGACATCGCCGGCGCCAAGGGTGCCTTGATTCACATCACGGGAGGAGCCGAACTCACATTGGGAGAAGCCAATGGAATCGGAACCATGCTCACGGAACAACTCGACCAAAAGTCGGTGGTTATCTGGGGTGCACGCGTGGACCCGACGTACGAGAACAAGATCGAAGTCATTACGATCTTCACCGGCGTCAAGTCTCCGT
Organism: uncultured archaeon; assembly: GCA_964356075.1. Classification (GTDB taxonomy): domain Archaea; phylum Iainarchaeota; class Iainarchaeia; order Iainarchaeales; family VGJJ01; genus VGJJ01. The sequence goes on along the minus strand of CAYHGC010000061.1, from coordinate 5,840 downwards.
TCATCAAGAGCGGACAGTCCGACACCAAAGCCAAATCCAGCCGCGGAAGCAGCGAATTTGGAATCAACTACCTTTAGAATTTGAATTCAAACGAAGGGGGAGTAAAACCCTCCCTCGTTTTTCTCTTTTTTAATTTTTTTTAATTCACAATGATCAACGGCAGTGCATTGATGATGATCAACGCTAACAGCACCCACGAGAAGAATCGTCCGATGAGTTTCTTCGTGTCCACTTCGCTCATTTTCAACACACCCAAGTAAGGAAGGATCAACAGTTTCACCATCTTTCCTCCGTCAAACGGGTCGATGGGTAGGAAGTTAGCGGTGGCGACCAGGAAGTTGAGCAGTAATAACCATCCGAGGAATCCCGTAATGAATCCAATGACGGCTATTCCGGGATGATACCACCAGGGGAATGGATATTCCGGCTTAGGAATATCAGCCACATTAATCCCAATGCGCCCCAAATCATTGGGCTCGAAAAAGTGATCGGAAACGGTCCCTTCGTGATTTACGGTCAACGTATAGCTCTTCTTCCCCGCGACCGCTTTGGAAAACTGCCCAATCGTATTCACCGCATTCCCGTCCACGTGTGTAATCTGGTCCCCGACAAACAACACATTGTGCGCGGGCGTCTCAAACACGGTTCCACAGAGAAGGATTTCATCCTCCACGGACTTCACCTGCACGCCCAACGAACTGTCGTTGCGGATCTCGGTGAACGCGGGCATGAGCAAGGGTCCGAGAATAAATCCTCCCAGAAGAGTGAAAATAATTCCCCCGATCAAAAAGAAATAGAAATTACTCGCCGGGCCCGCGGCATACACGCGCAACGCCTCGCGGGGCTTTTTCTTTTCCAAATCCGCCATCTCTTTGTCGTCGGGCTCCACAAACGCTCCAATGGGGAGAAATCCAAGCAAGAGCAACCCATAACTCTTGAGTTTCATTCCCAGTTTTCGAATCACAAACCCATGCGAGGCTTCGTGGACAATGAGGATAATCACAAAAGAAAGCCACGCGTGCAAGGGAACCGAAATGGGGGAATTAGGCAAATCCACCCCTGGAATCACCGGCGCAACACCCGCGCAGGCATTCTTTCCCACGCCAAGTTTAGTGATGATGTCCAGTGCGGAATAAAACAAATTAACGAGAATCAATCCCGCCAATCCAAACAATCCAAAGGAAGCCTGAACCAAAATAACCGGAATGGGGATGATGGGGTTTTCCACCGGAAAAATAAATCCCACCGGAGATCCTAAAATAATGGCCGAGATCAGAAATCCAATTACACGAATATGCATTTTGTGCGTACGCAACCACAAATAATCCACGGCAATCGCACCGAATCCGATGACCAATCCAATGTCCGTTGCCCAGTTGACGAGATTGGGATGTTTGACAAAAATATCAAAAATTTTCAACGGTTTCGTGAACCGGAGCATGCTCACCACGTACCAGGTCTGTGCACCCTTCACGTATTTTTTGATCAACTGCGTAACCAAAAAGAGCACAATTCCAATGCCGATGATCCAAAGAAGGGGTTCCCACATACTGGTTTCATTCATTCTTCATTTTCAAAACTAGAAGACCGATACCTTGTTTCAATCAAACCGGGTTTTTTAGCGTGTCGGATTGTCCTGTCTTTTTCCGAATCTGAACGAGGGTTGTTCGGGAACGTATTTAAAGTCTCTTCACGAATACTGATTTAGGGCTCATCATGGCAGATATGAATGCGACTTCACCGAATGAGAAGAACGACGCGTCCACCGCAGGACCGCGCCGAAACGTTACTAATTTTTACGATTACGTCTATAATCTCGAAGAGCAGGTTCGAACGCTTCAAACCCATAATATGACCATTGAGGAGCGATCCAATGCTCTCGAATCCGAGATCAAACGCCTGAAAGTCGAACTGGAACGATTCAAAGCCCCTCCGTTGATGGTGGGAACCATTCAGGACATCCTCCCGGAAGGAAAGTGCATCGTGCGCAATTCCAATGGAGTGGAATTTCTGGTGTTAACCGAAATGCAGTCCGAGCTCACCGAAAAGGATATCGGAAAGCGAGTCGCGATGTCACAAAAGAATCTGGCCGTTCTCGATGTCCTTCCCGATACTAAAGATGCCCGCGCGAAAGCGATGGAACTCGTGGAGCGTCCTACCGAAACATTTGATATGGTGGGCGGACTCGAATCCGAAATCCAGCAACTCCGCGAAGCCGTTATTTTACCCATGACGAATCCCGAGAAGTTCGAGCGATTGGGTATCCAAGCGCCCTCTGGATTGTTGCTCCACGGTCCTCCAGGAACGGGAAAAACCCTCCTGGCGAAAGCCGTAGCCAATGAATCCAAGGCCGCATTCATCGGATTAGTGGGAAGCGAGCTGGTGCACAAATACATTGGGGAAGGAGCCAAGCTCGTCCGCGACGTGTTTGCTTTAGCCAAAGAAAAGGATCATGCGATTATTTTCATCGACGAAATTGACGCCATTGGCACGATGCGTACGGATGACACCTCCGGCGGCGATCGCGAAGTGCAGCGCACCCTCATTCAGCTCCTGGCGGAAATCGACGGATTCAAGGATCGAAAAACCATTAAGATTCTCGCGGCCACGAACCGAATTGACGTAATGGATCCCGCCCTCTTACGCCCGGGCCGATTTGATCGCATTGTAGAAATCCCCTTGCCGGATCACAACGCCCGCGAAAAGATCATGCGCATTCACACGAACGGAATGAACATGAACAAAGACGTGGATGTTTCTAAATTGATTGAGCGCACCGACGGAATGACGGGTGCGGATATCAAATCCATTTGCTTAGAAGCGGGAATGCATGCCCTTCGCGAAGACGCGCGCAACATTAAACTCAAACACTTTGAAGCCGCGCTCACGAAAGTGCTGCAGGTTCGCTCTCCGCAGGATGGCGAAACCGAAGGCGCGAAGAAGATGTACGCTTAGCTCGCCCCTTTCGATGGGCGGCACCGAGAAACGGGTACATCGCTGCGCGAGTACCCCTAGATTTTTTTTTAATTCAAATTCCATAGTCCATTAATCGGTAATGGGATGAGAGCATGGTGAATCACGATTTTTCAAACAACGCTTTAGATGGTTTGTTCTTTTTTGCAACGCGTCCAAAGATGAGTCGAAGCTTAAGGGGTTTCCATTCCTTCAGCGCGTGTTGAACGAGTGCTTTTCCAATTCCTTTTCTTCGAAAGGCAGGATCAACTTCGAGTTTGTACAAATATCCAACATCGCATCCATCGCTCAGTCCAAAAATAACTCCTACCAGTTTGCCTGCTTCTTCCGCAACAAAATGAGCATTGTAGGGATTGCGCACCATTCGATTGAATGATGCCGTTGTCCAATGAGCCGATTTGTGCGTGCGAAGAAGTTTTTTGATGGGAGAAAAATCGGATGATTTGATGGATCGGATGCGCATGCTAAAAGAAATTATTCCATTGTTTATAATTCACCGAGAAAAAGAAATGGAAGGAGGGATGGAGACGGAACGAAATCCGCCTTTCACATCCCTCAACCGAACGCAGGTTAGAAATTGGGATAGGCTCACCCGCTGCATTCGTACGTATTCGTGAAGGAATGTTGAGTCCTCCCTTGTATATAAGCTTTATTCTTTTTTCTACATGCTTTTTTCGTTTTTTGATTGAGCTTCATTGTAACCCTTTTTGGGTTACGATGCCCGCAAACTTGGTTTGCTTGGTTTTCAAAAAGGTCGATGGATGGAAGTTATATTGGTCATGAACCCTATTTTAGCGAGGATTTCCCATGGGTACCGCAATCGGCGATCTGATTTCCACTGAAACCATTGACTTGCCTCATTTGGCCGAAAAAACCATCGCGATTGACGCGCATAACATTCTCTACCAATTTCTCACGTCTATCCGCGGACCGGATGGTCGTCCGTTGATGAACAGTGAAGGGCAAGTTACAAGTCACCTTGCGGGTCTACTGTACCGCACTTCTAATTTAGTCGAAGCGGGAATCAAACCCGTGTTTGTGTTCGATGGTCCTCCGCATCCGCTGAAGAAAGCCACACTGGAAAAACGTCACGCGATCCGCACCCAAGCAAAGGCGGATATGGAAAAGGCCATCGAAGAGGGGGATTTAGAAAAAGCCCGCATGATGGGGTCGCGTGCGGTGAGTCTGGATCGAGAAATGATTGCGGAGGCAAAGGAAGCGTTGCAGTATTTGGGATTTCCCATTGTTCAAGCCAAAGAAGAAGGGGAAGCGCAAGCGGCACAGCTCGCCCAGAAAAAACTCGCATATGCGGCCGCGACGCAGGATTACGATGCGCTATTGTTTGGTTCTCCCATCGTGATTCGCAACATGGGTGTCACAGGGAAGCGAAAAATCCCCTATCGAAACGCGTATGTGAATGTGGAACCCGAATTAGTGGATCTCGAAAAAGTATTGAGTGAACTCAAGCTCACGCGTCAACAGTTAATTTGGATTGGCATGCTCATCGGCACCGACTATAATGAAAAAATTCCATTGGTGGGTCCTAAAAAAGCTATCAAAGCCGTGGAAGGGAAAGAAAGTTTCGAGGAAGTAATATTTGGTTTGAAAAAAGAAATCGATTACAATTGGAAAGAAGTCGAATTCATGTTCACGAATCCAACCGTCCATGATCTACACGAAATCCCATCCGCTCAACTCGATCACGATCGTGCGATTGCGTTTTACTGCGACAAGCACGGCTTCGATCACGTGCGCGTGACGAATGCGCTCAACAAAATTGCCAAAAAACCCGAAGATGAGAAACAATCCACATTAGGGAAATGGGGGTAAGTTCAATAAGCCCAAGAAAAAAAGAATTCTATGCATTCTCTTCCAATATTGAAGCCCCATATTCGCCCGCCAAGCTCGGAACAATTTTCTCAGTTGAAACAACTCACATCCAATCTTGCATTGCCCACGGTTTGCCAAGAAGCCCATTGCCCGAATCAATCGGAATGTTGGTCGCAAGGAACCTCCACGTTTATGGTGCTGGGAAAAACCTGCACGCGCGGATGTAAATTCTGTCAAGTCAATGCCGCATCCAAAGGTGACTCGATTGATGAAAACGAACCACAAAAGTTAGTTCAAGCCGCCAAGCAAATGGGGTTGAAGTATGTGGTGATTACGATGGTGAATCGCGATGAACTTCCTGATCAAGGGGCAACGCATGTGGCAAAATGTATTTCGGAATTGAAACAAAACGGTTTTCTAACGGAATCATTGGTGGGTGACTTTCGCGGGGATGAAAAGTTACTGGATCAAATCATCGCTGCGAATCCAACCGTGTTCGCGCACAACATTGAAACCGTTGCTTCGTTACAGGGAAAAGTTCGCGATGTGCGGGCGAGTTATTCTCAATCACTACGCGTTCTCAAATACGCGCGCGAAAAAGGGATGACCTACACCAAATCCTCGATTCAATTAGGCCATGGCGAAACCGACGAAGAGGTCATCCAAACGATGCGTGATTTGCGCGACGCGGGAGTGAACATGCTCACGCTCGGACAGTATTTGCAGCCCAGTGAGTGGCATTTACCGGTAAAAGAATACGCGTCCCCGGAGCGTTTCGAAAAATTGAAACACGTTGCATTCGACATGGGGTTTGAATTCGTCGCCAGTGGAGCGTTGGTGCGCAGTTCCTATCGCGCAGGAGAATTATTTATCGAAAAGAAAACTTCGTTGAATTAGTCTTTCTTTTTTTTATCAACCTTAAACGGTGGCAAATCCAATCCCCCATTTATTTGTCGAATAGAATCCATCGCGGCGCGTTTCACGCGGGAATCGCGATGTCCTTCCGTGAGTTTCTCCAATGTGGCAATCGCGCGTTC
>CAYHGC010000060.1:0-6485 GCA_964356075.1 uncultured archaeon | reverse complement strand
AAATTCTCCCGTCGTGTAATGAAGGTAAACACCGATGAGATTCTGAATAAATAGCACGGCCGAAAACAACACCAATCCCATTCCGGGCGTGGTTTTGAGTACGCGATAGTTTTGGGCAAACACCCACAGCAAGGCTGCTGAGAGGAGGAGGTTTATTCCCTCCAAATAAATCAGACCCATCATGAATTCATCCATACAATTCCCTCTTTTTTTCTTGTTATAAGGATTCTCCCATTTCGGATACCATTTCTTCAAATGCCGCGCGCTGATCGGGGGTAAACGTGACGTGGTATTGGGCCCCATACTCGTTTCCTGATTTTACCACCATGTTTTGCTTGAGCAATTTGTCCAAATGATGCGTGGCGGTTTTGTAGTCAATATTCAATTTTTTAGATAACGTTAAGGGATTCAATGGCTTATCCATGAGTGCGCGAAGAATGCGTGCCCGCATGATCCCCCCTCGACTGGCAACAAGTGAGAAGCGCAGCGCGCGGAAGAAAATTTTATCCAGACGCTCATGAGGCGATTCCATGCATGAGGAAAGGATTCATGGGATTAAATCCGTTTGTTTACGGATTTGGGAATAAGCATTAAAACCGGGGAAAAAGCACTCTACTATGAAGATTGAAAATCCACTCCTGTTCGGAATCGTAGGATTGTTGATTATCGGAGGAATTTTTCTCCTACTCAATGGGAAAGCCGATCCGGTTTCTTCAGCCGAACCCATCCTTGAGGAAACGATGAATGAAAAGCAAGGAAAATACTCCCTTGCTCCCGAACTGGATGGGATTGCGGGATACATTAATACTCCTGCAGGAACCACCCTTGCGGACTTCAAAGGAAAAGTTGTTATTGTGGATTTCTGGACCTATTCCTGCATCAACTGCATCCGGACGCAACCGTATCTGAATGCGTGGTATGACCAGTACGCGGACAAAGGGCTTGTTATTGTGGGCGTACACACTCCTGAGTTTGAATTTGAAAAAAAATATGAAAATGTCCAGAAGGCGGTGGAGGATGAAAAAATAAACTACCCCGTGGTCTTGGACAATGACTTTCAAACCTGGCGCGCGTATAAAAATCAATACTGGCCGCGAAAATATTTGATCGACGCGGACGGATTTATTCGCTTTGATCACATCGGAGAAGGTGCATACGAAGAAACGGAAATGGAAATTCAACAATTGTTGAAAGAACGCGACGAAAAAATACAATTAGCATCCACGGTTTCAGGAAAAGTGGGCGACCAACTGCCGGATAATGATTTTTCGCAAGTAAAAACCCCGGAAATTTATTTAGGATATCAATTCGCCCGTGCGCCGCTGGCCAATCCTGAAAGTTTTCAAGTCGAGCAGACCGTAAGCTATGCGTTGCCTGAATCCATCCCGGCGAATCTCGTGGCATTGGAAGGAAGTTGGACGAATCATTCGGATTATATGGAACTCGCGAGCGACGAAGGCATGGTGGTGTTGAATTATACGGCCAAAAATGTAAACATTGTTGCGTCCAACGCGGCTGAAATCAACGTGGAATTAAACGATGCATTCGTGCAAACGATCTCGGTGTCGGATGAAAAGCTATATTCGGTGGTAAATGATTCCGATTATGCGAGCAAAAAACTAACCTTGAATGTGAGTGGAAAAGGATTCCGCTTGTACACGTTCACATTTGGATAATTACCTATAAACGAATTTACCATTCTTTCATTTTTGAAAAATCATCAATCATGGTTTCTTTTAATTTTTGATTGTAAATCATGGCGGCGGGATGATATAAGACCACGAATGTTTGATCGTTTCGTTTGATCGGCTGTCCATGCATTTTTTGCAAATTGATTTCCTCTCCTAATAAGTATTTGATGGCCGTTTTCCCCATGAGACCAATGACCTTGGGTTGAAGGATGTCGATTTGTTTTGAGAGATAATTACTGGTGCACGTGGTTCCCTCCAAGGGAGTCGGAACGCGGTTATCCGGCGGACGACATTTACAAATGGAGGTAATGAACACGTCCTCGCGTTTTACACCCGCTCCTTCTAACAATGAATCCAGTATTTTTCCTGCGGCTCCAACGAATGGTTTTCCTTGCACGGCTTCGTTTTTCCCGGGAGCCTCTCCAATGAGCATGATGTGCGGACGAAGGGGGCCTTCTCCAGGAACCGCATGCGTGCGCGTCGAGGCGAGGGGACACAACTGACAGGATCGGATTTGTTCATGGAGCGTTTCGAGGAGAGTGGGCATGAACCCTATTGGTTTTGGCAGGTTTATAATAAGTAAACGCCCACTGGAGAAATGGCCCCATACCACCCCGTTGTTCGAACGAGAAAAAAGAACACTCCTTTGGTGGAACGCGATGAACAAGGGCGGAGACGATTTACGCGTGAAGGGAGAGTGGAACGAAATCACCGTATTCTCGATATTCTTCGTCAACAAAATGTGATATTGAACGAACGGCCCACACTTACTGAACGAGAACGGCATCGACGTATTCGGTTGATTACCACTATTTTTCAGGTCCACCACCATCCAATCGAAGCGTTCTTCGCGCTGCACGATTTTGTTTTGTTTGAGCGCGAACACCTGATTGGATTCAGTCAACAGGTCGAAAAGGCGAATGAACGAATCGAAGGGGCGGCCACGCGATTTGAATCATCCGGATTCACCACCGAAATCGACAGGAAAATACGACGGACACTCACGCGAGGGAGAGAAGAACATCAACGAATCCTACTCGAGAATGAAAAGAACTTGAAAATGTATGATCGATTGGTGACCCAAATGACACCCGTCAATCGATTACTCCGACATTCCGCAAGTAATCCTCACCGGAATGATCGGCTAGTCGATGCGGCATTGGTGGCATTCGATGACGTGTATGAAAATGATCTCATTCAGAAACGAATCATGGGACGAAAACACACGATGCGGGGAGAAATGCACCTGATCAACCGTCTCCGCGGACAAATCTAACAACTTATACATATTGGTGATTTCAATTAGCCTAATAAAGTTCAATCTCGTCAGGAGTACCTAGAAAATAGGGGGAATTAAGCACATGGGCCACATTGAAAGTTCCATATACACCGGGAAGAGCATTGAGAAGAGTTTAGTGTTAGCCTTTGAAGAAGGGGACAACGTCTTATCCGGGATGAAGACGGCACTTGTCCAACATGGAATCCGCGAAGCCACCGCTGTGGATGCCGAAGGACTGTTGAGCGAGGCGACGATTCAGTATTTCAACCACAATAAGTTCACGAGTACCGAGCTCAAGAACGGACGCATCGTTTCCTGCTCCGGACGATTCATGAATTTGAAAGATGGCGTGTATGGGGATTTACACGTGGGATTTATGCTCGGCATGCAGATGTGGGACGGAACACTCGTCAAAGCGATTGCCAAAAATGGATTCCAACTCACCCTCAAATTCCATCAACCACTGGATCAAAAAATACCCCCTGAAGGCATTCGAGGCATTCAGAATTAGAAAAAGAAAACTATTCGCTCGATTCTTTTATTTTTTTATTCTTCGCGAGCGACAACCATTGGGATAATTCGTTTTTGGTTACCGGCCAAATCTTTTGACCGTTAAAGACAATGTCTCCCGTTTCCGGCCAGTGTTCCGAAGCCGCATGCATCCCTTCGAATGCCACTTTGTCGAAAAATAATTTCCACATTCCCCAATGGTACTTTTGAATCTCTTTGGTCTTGTCCGTAGGAGAAGAAATTTTACTTAATTCGCAAAAATCGTAGGCTTTGGCATAATCTTCATTGTCTTTCAAACTAGTAAAAGGGAACAAATTACACTGCATGGGTTTCACCGCGTGCATAGTACACCCAAACGTTTTGGTGTCGAAAAAGACACAGTATTCTTGTTTCTTGAATCCAATCATGGGAAGCACCATCGCGTATTCGGCGTCAAATCCTGCTTTTTTCAATTGATCCCAAACGGGTTTGGGAATCATGGACGTGTGTAACGCCAGGGGGTGATCGCCGGATGAATAGGGGAGAAATTGGACCAATAATCGGGTGTAAATCGTCGTAAAATTAGCCACGTCTAACTTGAAGAATGTGGCTTGGCGTTCAATCTCATGAGGTAATGCTGAAATCGCGTACCGCTTACAGCATTCTCCACACTTTTGACAGGCCGTAATGGCATCCGCAGGAGGGCTAATAGAGACACTCATAAACTCAAATTCCTGGAAAAGGCATTTAAGGTCACTTTCAACCGCCGGCCAAAAAGACCTTTTATATGGGTTTTCGACTCGTTTTCATGAGAGCCGCCCTCGTAGCTCACCAGTTTCGCATGGTGGGCACGAGGGTCTACCGAGGGATTTACAATCCCTCGATAAATCATAGAGAATGTCGCCCTCGTAGCTCAGCGGCAGAGCACCAGTTTTGTAAACTGGGGGTCGTGGGTTCAAATCCCACCGAGGGCTTAGGGCATTGCGTGTAACTCTTTCATTCCCTTATTGAATAAATCTATCCCATGCGTTCGCTCAACCAGTTATAGAGCATGGCAAACACCGCGCCTACAATTCCCATCACGATTGCCATTCCAATTCCCCAAAATCCGGTTCCAGGAAAACCAGATCCCATCATTCCACCATACATCATATTCCCATTCATCATGAGAACACCCATGATTAATCCCAGGATTCCTGCCGCTAACCCAAAGGCGGGGACATTTAATTGCATTCGATGCTCGTTTTTCATAGTTTCTCCTCCGTTTTATGATTCAATTTAATTCCGCGTAAAAGTAATGCATTCGTCACCACGCTCACACTGCTGAGCGCCATGGCCCCTCCCGCAATGATGGGGGAAAGCAACCAGCCTGTAAAAGGGTATAGTAAACCCGCCGCAATGGGAATTCCAACTACGTTGTAAATCAGTGCCCAAAACATCCCCTGCTTGATTTTATCCATCGTGGCCTTTCCGAGTTTCAGGGCATTTACCACATCATACGGGTCTCCTTTCATCAACACGACTTCTCCGGCCTCAATGGCAATGTCCGTTCCCGAACCCATGGCAATTCCTAAATCGGCTTGAGCAAGCGCCGGCGCGTCATTGACACCGTCTCCAACAAACGCGACTTTCTTTCCTTGCGATTGAAGCTTCTTCACATACTCTGCTTTTTTTTCCGGCAATACGCGGGCAAAAACATTCGTAATGCCCACTTGCTTCGCAATGGCTTTCGCGGTTCGCTCATTGTCCCCCGTAATCATCCAAACGTTTTTACCTAACTGATGCAATTCGTGCACCGTTCGAATCGCGCTTTCTTTCAACACGTCCGCCACCGCTACGACTGCGAGAATTTTCTTTCCGCTGCTTAACGCAATGACCGTTTTCCCATTATTTTCCCAGTCCTTGATTATTTCCTCATAGTCATTGAAGGAAACCCCCTCGTCTTCTAACCAATGAATATTACCCAAACGATACTCGATACGGGAATGCTTTCCAACTACTCCCTTTCCAAAAAGGGCCTTGAAGGAATCCATTTTGGTGGCGGGAATATTTTTTTTACGTACAAACTGAACGACAGCTTGCGCCAAGGGGTGCTCGGACTTATCCTCTAATCCGCGCAACAAACCAAATACTTCTTTTTCATTTGCCTTCGAGGTAATTTTATAGTCTGTCACTTGGGGTTTTCCCTGCGTAATCGTTCCCGTTTTATCAAACACAATCGTGTCAATCGCGTGCATGGTTTCCAAGGCCTCGGCCCCTTTGATCAAAATCCCATTTTCCGCCCCGACACCCGTCCCCACCATAATCGCCGTAGGAGTGGCTAATCCCAATGCGCACGGACAAGCAATGACTAAAACAGAAACACTCGTAACAAGGGCAAAGGCCAGTGTCGCGTTCCCGATGGTTAGCCACCCCAAAAACGTGAGAAGGGCAATGCCGATAACGATGGGAACAAACACTGCTGAAATTTGGTCTGCAAAACGCTGAATATCCGCCTTGCTTCCCTGCGCGTCTTCCACCAATTGAACAATCCGAGCCAACACCGTATTCTTTCCAATTCCCGTCGCTTTGAAGGTGATGCTTCCATTCAAATTAATGGTCCCGCCAATCACGGTATCGCCTTTCTTTTTCTCCGCTGGGATACTTTCCCCTGTAATCATACTCTCGTCTAAACTCGTTTGCCCATCCACGATCATTCCATCTACCGGAATACGCTCCCCGGGACGCACAACAATTAAATCATTCAATGCTACATCTGAAACCGGAATCTCCACTTCCTTTTTCCCCCGTACCACGCGCGCCATTTTAGGAGTCAAATCCATGAGCTTACGAATCGCTTCGCTCGTCTTGCGCTTGGCCAATGCTTCCAAATACTTTCCCAAAATAACCAGCGTAATGAGAATCGCTCCTACCTCGAAATATTGTTCTTCGACCAAACCAAACAGGGAGGCGACACTATAGAAGTACGCCGCACTCGTTCCCAATGCAATCAACGTGTCCATGGACGCCGTTTTGTTCAGCAGTGC
>CAYHGC010000059.1:0-6500 GCA_964356075.1 uncultured archaeon | reverse complement strand
TGAATCAAATACGGAATCACTAAAATCGTCGCAGCCATGCTTCCGAGATTCGTTAACACGGTGATCAACAATATTTGCGTGACTCGATTGCGTCGAAAATCCCCCACGCTGGCGAGTTGATTCAGTCCCGTAAAGTCTTTCATCTTTGGACTGTCGCGTTTGGTTTCCATTCCGGCCGCAATCCATCCCGCGGCAATCAACGGGTGCAACGCGGCGAACCATGCGGTGAGAAACACTCCAATGAGCGTAGTCCAGTGAGCTCCACCCAACGCGGCTCCGAGCGCAGCAAGAACTCCATGTCCCACAAACCAGAACAAAAAGAATTGAACCGACAATTCCGCTCCTTTGAAAAAAAACAATGCAACAAAGACTGCAACAAATGCAATAGGAATACCCCACTCGAACCACTTGTTGGATTTCTTCATGGGAACGAGGTTCAATTCTTCCAGCGGAATGAGTTCGGATTTGTTTTCGTTGTGTGCATTCAAATGGTGAATGATCCCTTGCAGATGTCCCGCTCCCACGACTGCCACAATTTTGGTTCCAGGCGATTGAATGAGGGCATGCGCAATGTAATGATCGCGTTCATCCACCAATGATTTTTTCAATTTGGGAAACTGCACGCTCAACTCATTCATTAGTTTGGTCACCAAATCCATTTCTTTCATTTCGTCTATTTTTTTTTCATCAATTTGAGCGGATGCATCCCCAAACAATCCGGCTACCAATCCTCCCCCCAGTTTGAGTTTCTCCCACAAACTAACGGAGCGCATGGCGCGCGCGAATGTAATCTTCAAACTTCGATCCATCAACAAAACAGGGGTTTTGTTCGCCTGCGCCAAATCTACTGCTGCTTTCATTTCCTCGCCGGGCTTGACTCCCACCTTATCTCCTAATTGTTTCTGCATGTTCGCCAAAAACAAATTCAACAGCACCAATCCCGCTTGCCCTTTCTGAATCAACTCCAACACATTCGTGTTTTCCCATTTTTGTCCGTGCATTAACTGTTGTAAGCGCAATTCGTCTAATTCGACTCCAATAACATCCGGTTTTTCCTCTGCAATGGTCTTTTGTACCAATTCCACGGAGGATTTGGAAATGTGGGCCGTTCCCACGAGGATGATTTCCTTTTTTCCCAGTTTCACGCGAAAGAGTGTCATATCATCACTCGCGTATCGAGGGGTTTTAAACCCGTTCCGGAGAAAATCATGCGTATGACCTCATCCATTTCATTTCGCGAGGAATTGTTGAGCGTGTTGGTCTGTCCGACCGACCAGGGAGTATTAACTTACTCTCTCGAAAACCAAACCCTGACGTGTGAAAAATGCGCCCACGTTTATCCCATTGAGAATGGAGTTCCTAATTTTTTGAAATAAGTGAACGGGTGGAATGCGTATGTTAGTGGTTGATTTGGAAATGTCGGGATTGGACAGTGAACGTCACTCTATCATTTCCATCGGTGCGGTTGACTTTTGGAATCCTTCCCGAACAATGTATTTGGAATGTCGGATGCGTCCTGGTGCGGAATACGATCCGGAAGCAGGATTGGTACACGGACTATCAAAAGAATATTTAGAACAACAACCCTTATCCGAACAACAATTGGTGATGCAGTTTCTCGCGTGGGCCGGGCAATCGCCTGTTCGCGTCATTATGGGAATGTGTCCCTGGAAGGATTTAGAATTTTTATCCAAAGCATGTGAACGGTACAAATTCGACTGGGTCTTTGGTCACCGTGCCATTGATTTACATTCGGTGGCCATCGCGCATCATTTCGCGAATGGGGTTGATCTGCCGATGAAAGATAACATCATCAAATTAGGATTGGATCCCATCGCTCAATACTGTGGTATTCCTCCCCGAAACCGAAACGAGCCGCACAACGCCTTGTCGGATGCTAAAATTACAGCAGAATGCTTTTCGCGCTTGTTAACCAAAAAAGGATTATTTCCCGAATACGAGAAATTTGAGATACCATCCATCAAAAAGAAGTTTGGACAGATGCATGGGTAACGCGATCTATTGATCGTGACGGTGTGTTTATATATTTGGAATTATTCGAGGGTGTATGGTGACTCCAAAACCCGGCCCAAGGCCTAGGCAGATTAATCCAAGCGTTTCACGCCGTACCCAAGCAAGGATCGCAGGAAGGAATATTGGGGGTACTGTAACCCATGTGAAGCTTAGTCCTGCTCGTCAAGCTGTTTATGATTTACGTTTGCGTCAGATCCAAGCATACTTTACTCGCACTCATCCTAAAGCAAAATATAATGCGACACTTGTGCGTGAGTTCACTAACAAATTCATTATAGTAAACAAAAGGATTCCTTCGCTTGAAGAGTTGAAAGGATTATTTAGTAGACGGTAATTCGTCGAGCGTCCCGAAATCATACGCCTTGTCTTCTACCAACCACGCTCTAAAGTTTCCCAATCGTTGTTGCAAAAACGGCGACAGTGCTCCTTGTCGGGGATCGCTTCCCGGCGCGGCGAAATTAAACGAAGGCAACACAATCAATCGTTTCTTTTCCCACGTTCCAATCAAGAAACATTTGAATTTTTGCTTCGTGGCTCCCTCTGTCAGCGTCACAGCCGGATGATCGTGCCCGATCACAATCGTTTTAGCGCGTTTGAATTCCTCCCCGTTCGGAATTTCATGGCCGTGACACACAAACGTCTGCGAGTGTTCTAACAGCGTTCCATTTTTCACCAATTCCACTTTGGCAAATCGCGCCACGGGTTCGAGGGCAATGTCATGATTCCCTTTCACGATGGTTATTTTGTCTGCATGCGGAGAAATGAATTCCAATAAATCAATCACTTCTCTCCATTCCTGATTTGAGGCTTTTCCAAATCCATGTTTAATGTCCCCATTCAAAATCACGTGGGAAATGCGAGGTTTGATTTCGAAAATCCGCGTGAGGTGTTGTTTCACTTCCCGATAATTAAACCGCGGAATGTATATTCCTTGATTGTTGTAGTGTTCCTCGAGACCGAGTTGCAAATCCGACAAAATGATACAATCATCCTGCGGAAGATAGAGGGATAAATCCACGGCTTGGAAACCGGGAGCCATCTCGACCGGTAACGCGGGTGGTATCGGCGGTTTATCGATTTCAGCAATGGGTTTTTTCATTTTAGGCAGCAGCGGGTTCGACATGGTTCATGACTTTCTCGTGCATGCGCTTGATAAAGCTGAGCCGGTCTTCGAGGCGAATGACGTCGTAGTGTCCCTGCGCAATCAAATTGAATGAAAAGGGAGAGAATGATTCCAACGGGAGAATTTTGACCTTGATCATTCCTTGTTCGATCGCGGTGACGATTTCTTTCGCGTGGGGGAGATCCATCAAGTCCTCCGTCACTTCGCGTCGGGCTTCACGCAAAATAGGGAAGTTTTCATCGATGCGCATTACCGCTGAGAGAAGCAACCGCGAGGACATTTGTTGTCGACCCACTGACTTCGTGCGACCCATGTAGGTGCGGAGAATCATCAACGCACGCGTCGCACAATGGCGAAAACGTCGGCGTAACACTTCCGAACTTCGGAGCGCAATTTCCATAATTTTGGGCAGTTCCCAAGAATGAACGAGACTGATTAATTTCTCAGGAGATGCTTTTCCTGCAAAACGGAGAACGAATCCATTGTCTCCTAAAAGAATGTCAATGTCCGTATGTAACATGCGTCCCAATGCATACGCATACGCGCGCGAAAGGCAATCATTGACGCGTCTTCCGTACAACGTATGAAAAACAAAATGATTCATGTCTTCGTCTTTCACTTGTTCAACAACAATCTTTCCATTGTGGGGTATTTCAGCGTACTTGTATTGCTGCCAAAAGTATTCGTAAATGGCATTGCTCGCGTTTTTGTCGACATACAAATACGAGTCGATGAATTTCATGATTTCGCTGCGCGTTTTTTTGGCGTCGAATTTTTCCTGCATCAATCGTCTAAACTTTTGAATCTCGACTGCGAGATCGTAGCTCAGTGGAAGCATTTCCGAAACCCAGGAAGGGACGGTAGGGACACCCGCTGCGCCCTTCGCTTGCACCGTCATTCCGCGCGCGAATTGAAACTCAAGGGTGTTTCCTCCCAACACGAATCGGTCTCCTTTTTTGAGGCGATCCATGAAGGCTTCATCAAATGTTCCTACAACATGTTCTCCAATCTTCACTTTGATCTTTGCCTCATCGGGAATGGTTCCGATGTTGGTCATGTACAACATTCGTGCGGTCTTTCCTCGTTTACCCATGAGTCCCGTTTTTTCATCCACCCAGACTTTGGCATATACATGACGCACTTCCAATCCCGCGTAGGCGCCGGATAAGTACATCATCACCGATTCGAAATCCGCACGCGTGAGATTTTCATAGGGATAGGCGCGACGAATTTCAGCATATACCTCTTCGACCATCTTGGGTTCATTTACCACCATTCCGAAAATGTGCTGCGATAATACGTCCAATGCGTTTTTGGGCACGTACACGCGATCAATGTTTTTTTCGATGGCGTTTTTCAGCAACACGCCGCATTCCACCAAGTCATCGCGGTCCAACACGACAATGCGTCCTTTCACCACATCGTGCAGTTTGTGTCCCGCGCGGCCGATTCGTTGCAGGGCGCGCGCGACTCCTTTGGGGCTGCCGAGCAAGATAACCAAATCAATGTACCCAATGTCAATTCCCAACTCCAGCGAGGTTGAGCTTACGCATACGCGCAGTTCTCCTTTCTTCAGGCGGTCTTCCACATTCAATCGGTGTTCGCGCGAAAGGGAGGAATGGTGCGCGCCGATTAATCCTTCGTATTTCGCCGGAAACTTATCTTTCAAATGGTGCACCACGCGCTCCGTGGCTGCACGTGTGTTGGTGAAAATGAGCGTGGTGCGGTGCGATCCGATCAAATCGTCGAGCGTCCGATACACGGCTTCATCCATGTTCTTTTGGGTGGTGTTGATCAAATCCGGCAGCGGGGAAATGACTTTCATGTCCATTTCTTTGAAATGCGCAATATCCACGATTAAACAATCGCGTGGTTTTCCGGGCTCGATGCTTCCCGCCAAATAGTGTGCCACTTCTTCTAATGGGGCGATGGTTGCGGAGAGTCCCACGCGCGTTAGAGTTGGAGAAATACGGTTCAATATTTCCACCGATAATGCGAGCTGGGTTCCTCGCTTTCCGGACGCAAGGGAATGGATTTCATCCACGATCAACCAGCGGGTTTCATTCATACTAAGGGAGAATTTGGGGGCGGCTAACATGATGGCCAATGTTTCAGGAGTGGTAATCAGGATGTGAGGCGGTTTTTTGGCCATGGCCGCGCGTTCTTTGGGGGGAGTGTCTCCCGTTCGCACGCCGACGCGAATGTTGTATTCTTTTTTCAATTTTTTCGCGGCGGCTTGCAATTCCTCCAAGGGTTGGTTCAAATTTTTTTCAATGTCGTTCGAAAGCGCTCGAAGAGGAGAAACGTATACACAATACACGCGATCCTCGAGTTGCCCCGCGTCCGATAAATGCATCAGTTCGGATAGCACAGCCGCAAACGCCGAAAGGGTTTTTCCCGTTCCAGTAGGGGCTGAAACTAGAATGTTTTGTCGGCGGTGAATGGAAACGATGGAAAACAACTGGGGCTCGGTGAATCCCTTGAAATGGTGTTTGAAAAATCCCCCCAGTAAGGGATGAAGCGAGGCATACACTTCCGTTTCCGGGTACTTTTTCGTCAGGCGAGTGATCATGGGTTAAAAATCGCGTGGGGGAGGTAGGCGATAGTAAGGCTTTCCCACAAAAAGGGTTAAAATGCGTTCGGGAAGTGGAGCGCCGCAGTAGCGGATTCGCGTTCCTATTTATTCCAGAATGAAATCATTCCGGTATGCAACGGGGATATCGCCGCATCGCACGAACGCCTGAACGTCTCGACCGTATTCGTAATCGATTGATTTCTGGTTCTGTTCTTCAGAATGACGAGGCGATCATTCGAAGATTGGCTTATACTCCCTCTCCAAAACGGTTAACCGCGATCGAAAATCAAGTTTTCAGCGAATTTGGAGTGGTTGAGCAAAGGAATTTCGAAGGAACGGGGACACTTCTTACCCAGGCGTATTCAATATCACTCGACCTTACGGATGCTATTCGAAGATTTCCTCGTCGAAAGGAAAAATTCCGAAATGAACTTGAGGCTAAACTCGAAGAATTAAATAGTGCTCTTAATATTGATCCGCGTCATCCGGTAAAAGCGCACGATTTTCTTTTGCGTTTTGTGTATCTATTTGAGAAAGTGGACCAGTATGGGAATAAATAATTTCAACATCCCGAGAGTGAAAAAAGAAGTGCAAAATGAGGTTGGGCCGTTTGCGTGCCCAACCCCCAAATTGCCGAGGAGACGATTTGATTGGAGTATTTTATTTATGGAAGAACAATGGGGTCGAGGAATTCCTTTTGGACTGACTTTTTCGATTGAAGTTTTTGATTAAACTTTTTTCTAAAAAGGGTAAGGTGGTTGGGAGTTC
>CAYHGC010000058.1:0-6539 GCA_964356075.1 uncultured archaeon | reverse complement strand
CGTCTCCGGAAGAACAGCTCGGCGAAGTAGTAACGTCAAAATCATCCAACGAAACGGACGTCCCGCTCATGGTTTTTTCCACAAAGGAGGAGGCGCCGTCACACTTGACTAACGCCACGAGTCCGCCCGCGCTGATGGTATCTTCGGCCGTAACGGAAATCGAGGGGGTTTTGTCGTTCGTGTAGGTGTTACTCGCTCCCGATGATGCCACTACATTTGTCGGGGCTGTGGTGCTAATACTAAAGGTGATGCTGCTCGGTGTGTTGTTGGGATTTCCGGCCGCATCTACTACGGTGTCTAGGCTCGCGGTGTAGGTTTGCCCAACCACTAATCCATCGGTGGGATCGGCCGTGATGGTTGCAACATTCGAAACAAACGTGAGCACGTGGACGTGTCCATTAATGGTAAACGATCCAATGGTCAAATTACTTCCGGCTCCGGGATCGCCGTTGATGGTAAATGTAGGAAGCAATGTCGCCAAAACGGCTGCATCCGCTGGACTGGTGATACTGGCACTCGGTGCAACGGAGTCAAACAAAATGGATTGACTGGTTTGAGAAGGAGTAATCGCGTTGAGTGTCGCGACTACCACCACAAATTTGCTTCCATCGGCTTGTGCGCCAATGGGAAATGAATGTGAACATGTTGCGCCGCTCGTGAGAATGTCTCCTCCGCAGGTCAACGATGCAAAGGTCGTGTTGGATCCGCTGATCTCGGTGTCCACGCCCTGATCGAATGTCGCGTTGTCGCTCACATAAAATCGAATGTCATAGGTATCCGTTCCGGAGAGAAAGGTCGCGTTGGTGAGCGTGAAATTAACGGAAAGATTCGTCGTGACGGCGGGGTTCAATACAAACGGACTGCTCGTGATGGACACGGTGGTCTCAGCGAATGCCAATCCTCCGGCCAAAATCAAAAATGCTAGTGTGAAAATCCATCCGTTGCGCATATCGTTTCCCCCTCGTTTCATTTTCCGTTAAATGTAAGTAGATACTTCCATTTTTGATTACTATTTAAACCATTCCCACGCATGATGGTTTAGTGGACCCATTATTTCAATAAAATCGATTCCACGCGAGGTTTTGGGTTATGGAGCAACTGCGAACGGTTCTTTTCTTGGGTGGGTTAACGGCCCTCCTGATTGCCATCGGTGCATTAATCGGCGGCACCAATGGAATGATCATTGCGCTCGTTTTCGCAATCATCATCAACGGATTCTCCTACTTTTTTTCCGACAAACTCGTGTTATGGATGTACAAAGCAAAGCCCCTCGTTGAAAGTACCGCGGATGGACAACGATGTCATGCGCTGGTTCGAAAAGTATCAACCATGATGAAAATCCCCATGCCTAAATTATTTTTCGTGGAAGAACAATCGCCCAATGCGTTTGCCACGGGTCGCGATCCCCATCATGCCGCTGTAGTGTTCACGCGCGGAATTTTAGGATTGTTGAACGACACCGAACTCGAAGGCGTAATCGCGCACGAATTATCGCACGTGAAAAATCGTGACGTGCTCATCGCCTCCATTGCCGCGGTTATCGCGGGAGCCATTGGTTCGCTCGCGCACATGTTGATGTGGACCGGCATGGGAGGGGGAGATCGTGAGGGACGCAATCCCATTGGCATTATTTTGATTGCCATTTCCATTCCCATTATTGCACTCCTCATTCAGCTTGCAGTTTCCCGTTCACGAGAATACCACGCAGATGAAACCGCCGCGCACACGTTACATTCCGGTCACGGTCTTGCTTCCGCGTTGCGCAAACTTCAATCCGGCATTCACAAACATCCGTTCACGAATGCCAACGCGGGAACGGCTCACCTCTTCATCGCCAATCCCTTTTCAGCGCAGGGAGTTCTTGGATTTTTTAGCACGCATCCCCCCATGGATGAGCGTGTTCGTCGATTAGAATCGCCGCATCGCGTGTAGTACACGTCTAAAATCAAATCCCATTTCGCCGGAGATGAACACACCGTTTATATGCTCACGGGGGGTTTTACCTTTTCATGAACCTTCGTTCCAAGATCATTCCAGTGGTCGTGACCCTGGTTATTTTGTACGTCGCGGCGACTCAACTCAACTGGGGCGCGCTCCTTTCGACGCTTCAAAAAGCCGACGTTTCCAAAATAGGATTAGCCATGGTCGTCTGGTTGTTTCTCATTTCGTTCAAATCATTAAAGTGGCAGCAAATCGTGGGCAGTGTGGAAGGCACGATTGGTTTTTTCGAGTCCGCGATGGTGCTCTTCATTGGATTGTTTGTCTCCGTGATTACCCCCGGTCGCGCGGGTGATTTTGTGCGCGCGCTCTATTTGAAGGATCGTCTCGACATGGGTCGTGGCGTCCTGGCAGTGGTAATCGATCGTGCGATTGATATTCTCTCGCTGCTTATTTTCGCCGGAATTGGAATTGCTTTACTCGCTCAATCCGGAGGAATTTCATTCATTACTCCCCTCAACGTGGCAATGTTAATCGTGGGCAGTTGCCTCGCGCTCTACTTGTTCTTCAACCGAAGGATTATGCGCAAGTGGGTCTGGCCCCTCGTTCGGCGAATCCTACCCAGTTCACTCCATTCGCTCATCCAAAAATACGGCAACCAATTCTACGATGCCGTTCCCACGCTCTTTCGTCACGTGGATTTGATTTTCATCGGGGTTATTTGCAGCACGATTGCATGGCTGCTCACCATTACATTCGGGTGGACGATCCTTCAAGCGTTAGGGTATCATCTCGATTGGACGGCCGCATTGATGGTGATTCCCATCCTTGCACTAGTTGAAATCATTCCTGTTGGAATCCTGGGACTAGGAACGCGTGAGATTGCTGCCATTATCGTGTTAGGGGCATTTGGTGTTTCTCCCGAAGGAGCGGTGGCATTTTCTCTCACTTATTTCGCATTAGGATACATTCCCAGTTTCATCATCGGGGCCATTTGCTTCAACCGCAACCCCATTCCCCTCCCCCAAGGATTTGGGGGAATCTTTTCCTCCCTGAAAGGGAAGTAGAAACGGAACATTAGTTGGAAGGGCTATTCTCGTACAAAATAAATCCATTATCCTCGTACAGAACAGGATACCTCGTCAGCGCGGGAAACACGCGCGTGTTCACCACGATAAAGGGTTCATCAAACTCTCCAACACACGGCACACACTTTTCTTTTAACACGATCCAAAAATGATCGGCTCGATCGCGAAGCGAAATGACCGATTCCACATTCGTCGTGCGCCAGATGAAACTGTTCACAAAGTGCGTGCTAAAAATATCGGGGGGAATCGTATTCGAATATTCTCCCATTTTCCCCTGTCCAGGGGAAAGAAACAACACGCGTGTGTTGAAGGGAATTTTCCCTTGAAGAGAATTGGCAAACTGTGCTTCGTCCAACGTGGCTTTGCTTCCATGTGCCAGATGAACGAGATTAGGTGAAGTAAATGCAACGCTCAAACACAACACCACCACAAGTCCCGCGCCTATTTTCCATGTGGTTGGAGTAAACCATCGTCCACACTCATGTGCCGCTCCCAGAATCGCTCCAAGAGACGCGAGCACTAACAATTTGGGTCCGAAAACAAACGAAGGAAAAATGAGTCCGATCACATATCCACTAATTCCAACCGCAAGAAGAATGAACGGATATCGCAGTTCAGGTTGAACTAGTTTTTCTTTTTTGATCAATCGGAAAATCGTTCCGGTGATCCACACCAATATAGGAACGAGTCCAACGAGCATCACGGTGGCGGTCAAATCTCCTACTCCTAAATGGAACGATTCAAGCGAGGGGGATTTTTCCAATTGCAAGTAGGGAATAAACTGGAACACTATGGGAGGAAGGGCCACGATCAACGTCACCAATAACGATTTCCAGTGTTTCCAAATCGCAGGGTGCGTGAAAATGATTCCGATGGCCATTGATAGTGCTCCATATGGGTGAGCGAGCGTCGCGGCGCCCAGCACGGCTCCTGCGAGCAAGGGGCGAGTGGCAAACCAATGCCATGCGGCGAGTCCGAGTCCGAGACTCATGAGCAGCGGATATTCTCCTGTTAGTAAGGAAAGAAACGGGAGTCGCGCGCCCAAAAATAAAAGAGGAATCATCATCAAGGCGGTCGCAGAAAGACCGATCGTTTTTCCAATTCGCGGAAGGAAGGTGATCATGAGTAAGATCCCCATTAATCCCGCCGCCCACGCCCATTGATGCGTCGCGATGGGATGAAAATCCAACGTCGAAATAACGGCGGGAACGCCGGGAGGATAGAAAAAAGGCAGATCCAAAATAGGGGAATACGAGAGGGGAATGTGATTCGTGATTTGGTGCGCGGTGAAAATCGGTGCCACGTCCGCGCTCAAATCATACCCCTGTCCCAATCCGAAGAGGACGAGTCCCGTGACAAGAATCACGAACACCATGACGAGGGTCGTAAAATGAGAATACGTTTCGGTCACGAGGGCGTGATGGTGATTCATCGTTGTCGCGATGAAATACCCCGCAACCAATGCAATAATCGTCATCGCAGGGGAAAGAATTCCCGCGTATCCCGACCACGTGTCAACTATAATCATGGTCGCGAGGATCACGACAACCGAATCAATCAGTTTAGGCAAGGAAGCGAGTGTAGGTAGATGCATCTGAATATCATTCCTATCTGAGAAATGATCCATCGTTTGAATGCTTTTAATACGATCGCGAAGGCGGGTTTTTTCGTTTGGTTAGTGCAATCGTAAAAACATCCACTAGTTATAAACTTCTTATTTGTACCAATCGGTATGCCCCCCTCACGACCGCGCGTGGAGATTCATTTGCCCCTTTACGAGTCTCACGTGAACGAAGCATTACAAAACGTTCCGATTGTTCACGCATTCTGTTCTCGAAAATTGTCGACATATCATTGGCGAATCGTCATCGATTTCAACGGTCCCGATAAAGGGGGATTGTCCAAAATAATTGAATTAGCCAAGCGTCACCCTCATATTTGTGTCACCCAAATTGGTCGCGCGGGAAAAGGGGCTGCCGTTCTCAATGCAGCCATTACCTCAATTGCTGATTATTTCGTGTACATGGATGTGGATCTTTCCACGGATTTGGAAGCGTTACCCTTGCTTCTCGAAACCGCTCCGCAAGGGGATGTGGTCACCGGTTCCCGCTATCTTCCCTCTTCTATCATTCACCGCGATCCCGTTCGTTTTTTTGCATCCAAAACATTTACCCTTCTTCTTCGTCCCGTCTTAGGAGCGCGCTTCACCGATCCAGAATGTGGGTTCAAATCCATGAATGTTCACACCATGCGGGACATTTTCCTGCGTGTTCAGGATTCGCAGTTTTTCTTTGAAACCGAAATGATGTACCTCGCTCAAAAAAACGGAAAAAAAATAGTCGAAATTCCCGTGCGATGGACCGAGCGAGGAAATTCTAGTTTGAAACTCATCCCCACCATCACGAGTTTCTTGAAAAATCTTCACCGTATTCGCTTTACTCATTCTTCCATCGAGGCACCCTGGCGTGAAAAGGTGAATGTGGTACATGATTCGCACTACACGTAATTTCGTTCATTTCTCGCGTTACGCGCGTCCAAAAAATCATCGATTATACAACTGTCGAATGGTGGAAGGTTTTTAGAGGAATTGAACCCTTTCGTTCGAATGGATGCAGGCGTGGTAAAGAAAGGAGTCATCGCAGCTATCCTGCTCATTCTCCTGGTTCTCTGGGTCAATCCCTCGCGTCTGATCGAACAGCTCCATTTGGTCACGCTTCCCGTTTTGCTGGTAATGATCGGCAGCGTGGTCATTGGTCAACTCATCAATATTTTTTCCCAATATGTTGCATTGCAACCCATCAAACCTATTTCATTAATGAAAATGCTTCCCCATTCGTTAGCCAGTTGGGTGAGTGAATTGTTTCTCCCCGGAAAATTGGGAATGTTCACCCTCGCTCTTTTTCTTCAAAAAGAAGGCATCCGTTTGGGAGAAAGCACGAGTATCATTCTCCTCCTTCGTCTCCTCGGCGCGGCGCTGGCATTCTTTCTCGGGACGTTTGCCATTGGTCACTTTCTGAATGTGCAAGGAGTGTGGTCGGCGTTTGCGGCTGTATTTGTCGTATTCATCGCCATATACGTTGTTTTTTTCACCCCAAAAGGCCGTGGTTTTTTCAAAAAATACATTCTGGGAAAATACTCCCTTCCATTTGAGGGTTTTTCCGCCGGTCTTTCCAAAGTGATACGCAATCGGTGGACGATGCTCGCGCTCATGTTGCTCACGATCGCATACGCTGTGGTTCAAGGCATTTTCAACTATTGGATGTTCTCCCTTTCCGGGTATGAATTGAATATTTTTACGATTATCACCCTCTTAGCACTCGTTCAAATCCTGGTGCAGATTCCCATTACCATTAATGGGTTGGGTATCCGCGAGGGATTATTAGTTTTGTTCTTTTCATCCATGGGGGTTCCGGGAGAAGTAACCCTCGTTTTGGTGGCAACGAACATTGCCGTGGCCTATATTGTGGCCCTTCTTTTTTCGTGGGTGATTTTGAGAGAAATTCCAACCGCTAT
>CAYHGC010000057.1:0-6702 GCA_964356075.1 uncultured archaeon | reverse complement strand
ATCGCGCGTTCGTCTCCTACTTGTCCTAACGACATGGTCGCATACAAATGAACGAGGATAAAAGGATCTTCCGTCAATCGTAGCAATGTTTGTGTGGCCTCTTCGCGTTTTCCGCCCACGACTGCAATCGCGCGTGCGGCTACCATGCGAACGCGATCCGGATAATGAGGTTGTGTGAGTATAATGAGTTCTTTCAACGCGCGTTCGGATTGAATGGCGGTTAATCCTCCCACGACTCCCATGGCAATGGCATCCATCCACGCGGGTTTGTCTAATCCTTTTTTCAAGAAGGCAATATCCTGATTTTCTTTCCATCGTCCGATGCCGCGGTACGCTTCCGCGGGAACGATGTAAGAGTCCGTTCGCGTGGTTTGTTTTTTGAGAAATTGATACACCTCCGGGTAGCGAAAGAATGAAAGCGTTTCCAATATGGCGCGCTGCACCCGGTGATCTTTTTCTTTCGCAAATAACCCCATGAGCTTTTGGGCCGTTTCGGGAAAGGCAGCCGTTTTGAGGGTGAGGGCACATTCGGCACGCGTGGCCCAATAGGGGTCTTTTTCTACCCGTTCAACAACAGCATACATTTCGTCTAATCCCCAGGATTTGGCTAATTCCTGCGCGGCATATATTCGGTTGATTCCGCGTCGATCGTGGCGCAGTTGATGCATCCACATTGCGCGGGACTTTTGAGTGGCAATGGCTTTGACCACGGAATTGGGGGAATCAAACACCACGTTGGCCGGTTCACCGGTTGAAGGAAATTCAAATCGGTGCTCGCGTGCATTGATTTCCACGCGATGCTCTACTTCTTTTCCGTTCGGCTGCGTCACGGCAATCGTCACGGGGAAATTCCACAAGCTTTTTTCATCCATTCGCGCGGTTTGAATCGCGCGCACGTTCACCATTTTCTTTTTGGAATCGTAATGCACGCTGACTTTCAATTCCGGATACCCTGTGCCGTACACCCACTGATCGAAAAACTGCGTGAGGTTTTTTCCGGTGGCTTCACGAATGGAATAAATCAAATCATCCGTCTGAACGGTTCTATAGGCATTGTGCTGAATAAAGTGGGCCAACGAGTCGCGGAATCCTTCATCGCCGAGCACGTCGCGTAATAGGCCAATGACCAATCCGGACTTGTTATACGCGTGTCCGGCATCCGCAATGTCCCCGTGATCCTGATACAAGTTCGTCACAATGGGTCGGCGGTAATGGTTTTTGTCTTCGTCGAAATACTCGATGATATCAATGTACCGCACGTAATCGTATTCGTCGTTTCCGCGCTCGTGTTCCGTCCACGCATGCTCAAAATACGTGGCAAACCCTTCATGCAACCACAAGTGTGACCAGTCATCAACTGTGATTAAATCCCCAAACCATTGATGGGTGAGTTCGTGGATGGCCAAAATGTTGGGTCGTGAGGGAGTTTCTTTGTTGGCAATTTCATCCTGCAACGCCCAATCCGTTTGTGTCGTACATGTTGTGTGTTCCATTCCGCCGTAAATGAAATCCGCGGTGGCCACTTGGGCGTATTTTTTGAAGGGATAGGGATAGCGTAAATAATTGGACATGAATTCCATCATTTGGGGCGTTTTTCCAAACGATCGTTTGAGTTTTTCCGCGTCTTTTTTCTCGCTGTAATATTCCACACTCACGTGTTTCCATTTGTCCTTTACCACGGCCCAATCGCCAATGGCAAATGAATTGAGATACGGGGAATTAGCCGCATTAAATTTCCATGAATACGTGCTCCATCCTTTTTTTCCTTTCGCGGGCGTTATACTTACTAAGTCTCCATTGGCGACTACGTTGAAGGGATCGGCCACCGTAATGTGCATTTCGATGGAACACTTGCTTTCCGGCCAATCCTGACAGGGATACCAATACCGTGCTTCATCGGGTTCGGAGTGGGTCCACGCTTGATAGGGTTTGTTCGGCTTGTCTTTCGTCGGGTGGACGAAAAAGATTCCCAGGGTGGGTTTGGATATGGAGTAGTGCACGCGCACGGTTCCTTTGGTCATTCCTTTGCGCAGGGGAATGGTGATAATTTCTTTTTCATGCGTGAATCCAGTTTTGGTTCCATTCAATTCCACTTTACTAATTTTCATATCTGCCGCATCCAAGCAAATATCCTCGCGCGAATCGAATAATTCAAAATGGATTTCACTGGTTCCTTCTGCGTATCGCTTTTTCAAATCCACCATCAAATCCAAGCGAATATGTTTCGCGTTGAACGTTCGACTCGGCGTGTATTGGAGTTTAGCTTTGGGTCCTAAAAATCGGGGATCTTCTCCGATGCGCGCGTCGTGGGCGTACTGGATAGAGTATCCCGCACACTGCATGTGGTTTTGCATCCAATCGATTTCGTTTTCCCGCATACGAGTTTTCATTCCTTTTTTTCGCAGTAAAAAAAGAAAATACCCGTTAATAAAGGCCTCGCTGCCCTTCGCATCACACAATGAAAAGGATCCCGTTTAAATAGGAAAACTGTTTTTTCCGAGATTGTATGCCTCTCGAAAAGTTGTACGATTTTTCCATTTCTCGGCTTTCCATTTTGGATGAAAACGGTAAAGTGGATCATCGTCTCCGTCCCACGCTGACCAATCCTCAGCTCATTGATTTGTTTTCTTGGATGACCGTCCTTCGAATTTTCGATGACAAAGCCCTCAAACTTCAACGCCAGGGACGCATTGGTACCTATGCGTCGAGTTTAGGGCAGGAAGCCTGTACCGTTGGATCCGGCTTCGCGATGAAACCCCAGGACTGGACCTTTCCTGCGTTTCGCGAACATGGGGTTTTCTTTGTCCGTGGCACGCCCCTCGTGCGCGTTCTCCAATATTGGGGAGGGGACGAGCGCGGGTCCAAAGCGGCGGCCGATGTGAATTGTTTTCCGGTTTCCATTCCGGTAGGAAGCCAACCCTTACATGCCGTAGGAGCTGCGATGGCGATGAAGCTCAAGAAAAAGGATGCGGTTTCCATTGGATACTTTGGCGATGGGGGCTCCAGTGAAGGCGACACCCTTGAAGCTATGAATTGGGCCGGGGTGTTTCAAGCGCCGGTTGTGCTCATCTGCCAAAATAATCAGTTTGCCATTTCCGAGCCCCGCAGTTTGCAAACGCGCGCGCAAACGATTGCGCAAAAGGGAATTGCCTTTGGTCTCGATTGTTTGCAGGTGGATGGAAATGACGTGTTGGCCTGCTATAAAGCGACGTTGGACGCGATCGAAAAAGCGCGTGCGGGAAAAGGGCCCACGTTGTTGGAGTTTGACACCTATCGAATGGGTGATCATACCACGGCGGACGATTCCACGCGGTATCGTACGAAAGAAGAATTGGAAACCTGGAGAAAACGCGATCCTATTGCACGCTTACGAACGTATTTGATGAGCGAAGGCGTTCTCACGCCGCAGCTGGAAGAACAAATCACCGCCGACGCCGTCGTATTAGTGGACAAGGCCGTGCAGGAATACGAATCCATGCCCGCGCCGAAGCCGGAAGATATGTTTGATTATTTGTACAAGGACATGCCCCCCGAGCTCGCGGAACAAAAAAGAACTTTCTTATCGTTTCTCGCGACGCAAAAAAATTCCAATCTGGAGAAAAAAACCGAAGGGCCGGGATTCCCATGAAAGCCAACATGGTGCAGGCCCTCAACAACGCTCTCGCGTTGGAATTGGAATCGAATCCCAATCTCGTTGTACTTGGTGAAGATGTCGGAACCGACGGAGGAGTGTTTCGCGTCACGGATGGATTGCAAACTAAATTTGGAAAAGATCGCGTGATCGATACTCCACTTGCAGAATCGGCGATTGTAGGCACTTCCATCGGAATGGCGGCGTATGGAATGAATCCCGTCGCAGAAGTGCAGTTCTCCGGTTTCTTGTATCCGGGTTTTGATCAACTCATTTCCCATGCCGCGCGCATTCGCAACCGTTCCCGCGGCCGATTTTCATGCCCTCTCACATTACGTTCGCCCTATGGTGGGGGAATCAAAGCGCCCGAGCATCACAGCGAGTCAACGGAAGCGATTTACATTCATACGCCGGGATTGAAGGTGGTGATTCCCTCCAACCCCACCGATGCGAAAGGCTTGTTGACGGCGGCGATGCGGGATCCCGATCCAGTGGTATTTTTCGAACCCTTGCGCGTATACCGTGCATTCCGTGAAGAAGTGCCGGACGAACAATATTCCATCCCGCTTGGACAAGCGAAAGTTACCCAGCAAGGAAATGATTTGACGGTTATTTCCTGGGGTTCCATGTTCCGCACCGCAATCGAAGCCGTGCAGCAAATCGCCGAAGCAGAACGCTATTCGATTGAAATGATTGACTTGCGTTCCCTTTCTCCCATCGATTGGTTGACTATTCATGCAAGCGTGCAGAAAACCGGCCGGTGTGTCGTCGTGCAGGAAGCGCCATTGACATTAGGGCTTGCTTCCGAAATCATGGCGCGGATTATGGAGAAAAACTTCTTGCATTTGAAAGCCCCCGTTCAACGTGTCACGGGCTTTGATACCATCATGCCGTTGTTTAAGCTTGAAAATTATTATTTGCCCAATGCGGAACGCGTCAAACAAGCCATACGAAACGTCATGTCGTTTTAGGTTTATTTTTTAGTTAATTGAATTTCTATTAATCCGCTTGAAAACTTTTTCATGCGTTTGGTTTTCAATTCCCTCGACAAATGAGTCTTTTGAAACAATGGAATTCCATTTCCGATGGTAAACGGGTGAATGAAGATGCGATACTCGTCAATTAATCCTTCCGCATGCAGCTCGTGTACGATTTGTCCACCGCCCACTAACCATATTCCTTTTCCGCGTTTCTTTTTCAGCTCGCGCGTAAACTGAATGATGTTTTTCTCCACCAACTGTACGCGTGAATCTGGTTTCAATCGCGGGTTGCGAGTAAACACAAACACCTCTTTTCCCGCGTATGGATATTCCGGGAATGTCAGCGAAAGTTCGTATGTTTTTCGTCCCACGAGTAATGTGCTTACGGATTCATAGAATTTTTGGTATCCATAATCCTGGTCGGTAAACAGCCAGTCGATTTCCCCGTTGGTGCGGGCAATGTATCCATCTAGACTCGTGGCAATGAACAGGGTTAGTTTACGCATGCTTCGTATAGCGAAACCAACCTTTTTATTGGCAAGCTTGTTTCTCGGTTCATGCCGCTCGATTTTAAGTTCCCGGATGTAGGAGAAGGGACTACGGAAGGAACCCTCGTCAAATGGCGCGTAAAGGAAGGCGAATCCGTGCGCGTGGATCAGGTTCTCGCCGAAATCGAAACCGATAAAGCGGTGGTGGAAATTCCATCCCCGCGCGCGGGAACCATTCTCAAACTCTATGGAAAACCCGGCGAAGTGATCAAAGTCGGAAACGTCCTTGCCACCATCGGCGACGCGGGAGAAAAAGCAAGCGTTTCTACACAATCCGTTTCTGCATCCTCTGCCACTCCTCCTATTTCGTCTACGAAATCACCTGCTTCGCCCACATCTGCAAATGGTTCAACCGCGCCGGGAGCTATTTTAGCAACCCCTTCCACGCGTCAACTCGCACGGCAAATGAATGTGGATCTTTCATCTGTTCGCGGCACCGGTCCCGCGGGGCGAATCACGGATGAAGATGTCAAAACCGCTGTATCGATGGGAAAAATGTCCCCGCCTTCATCGTCCAAATCCTCCTATTCCCCTCCTGCGTCTAGAAAGCCCTCTATCGATGATTTACTGGAAGGCCCCTCGCACGTTCCTCCTGAATCCACCATGCAAACCGACGCAGGTACACACGCAGTTTCTCCGCTCGCACATCCGGAATCATCTAAACCTGCCTGGAAACCCGAAGGGGGCGAAGAGCGAATTCCGTTGAAAGGATTGCGCAAAGTCATTTCGGATCGAATGGTCAAATCCATGTTTACGGCCGTGCAAGTCACGCACATGGATGAGGTGGATGTCACCGAGCTCGTTAAACTGCGTGAAAAAGAAAAAGTAATGCTTGAAAAAAAAGGAATCAAACTCACGTATCTCCCATTCATCGCCAAAGCCTGCGTGGCCGCGCTCAAAAACTATCCTATTTGCAATGCGAGCATTGATGATACCACCCAAGAAATCGTGTTGAAGAAATATTACAACATTGGCATCGCGGTTGACACCGAGGATGGATTAATCGTTCCCGTCATTCGCAACGCGGATCAAAAAACCATTATCGATCTCGCGAAAGAAATGAATGAAATTGCCGCGCGCACGCGCGAACGAAAAGTATCTCCGGATGAATTGCGCGGAAGCACATTCACCATTACCAACATTGGTACACTCGGCGGAACATACGCTACACCCGTTCTCAATTGGCCCGAGGTGTGTATTTTGGGCGTGGGGAAAATTCAGGAAAAGCCCGTCGTGCGGGAAGGAAAAATAGTCATTCGCCATATGATGAGCGTCTCGCTCACGTTCGACCATCGTATTGTGGACGGAGCCTACGCAGTGCGCTTCTGTAATGAAATTTTACAGCATTTGGAAGATCCTGGATTGTTTTTGGTGGATGTTATTTAATCCCGCTTTAGGAATGAATGAATATGGTTCAATATGTTGCGTTTTTACGCGGAATTAATGTGGCTGGAAAGTGGGTCAAAATGGAGGATGTGCGGAAGCAGATGACTTCATCCGGTTTTGAAAACGTTCAAACTTACATTCAATCTGGAAACATCTT
>CAYHGC010000056.1:0-6820 GCA_964356075.1 uncultured archaeon | reverse complement strand
TGCTTTTTCAGTATCTACTCCTGTAGGGGCATCCCATTTCCACTCGATACTAATGGGGTTATATTCCGTTTGAAGCGTTCGCTGCTCGGTTACATTTGCAATATCTCCAATCAGTTTCATCTCGACTATTTTACTTTCTTCCGTTACTCCTATTGCGTTTCCTTTCCCACTCACCACGAGTCCTTCCGCAGGAATGTAGTCTCCTGAAATGGTCACCTTTTGATCTTTCATATTACTCTCGCCGCTGGATGCAACTAGCTCTTCCCATTCAATGGAATCATTCCACTCTATTGCAAAGGAATAGAGTATTTCCACATTGAATGGGTTTTCAATCTCTTTTTTCCACGTTCCATGAATGATCATGTTGGGTTGGACGAGGTTGTTAATCTCCATGTTCCATTTTGATTTCTGCGCTTCTTTTTCCCATACTTTTCCCATCCACTCCTGCAATACTTTTTCATATTCGGCTAATGACTCGCTTATTTCCTCTTGGTTTTCATACGGGACGGGGTGATCAATCTGACTTAAGAGTTCTTCAATATTTGAAAGCAAGACTTCCCCCTCTTCTTTCCATTCAGTATCAATCGAATCAGGAATGGTTTCAATTGCATTCATCCATTCTTCTAATTTCTCTGCGTGCTGATTTATTTCCTGAATGATATATTGATTTTCATACTCGTTTTGGGCATGTACTTCTGCGGATTGGCAGGCTGAAAACGCCGCGTCTTCAAATTCTTGGATAAATGCTTCGGCACTTTCATTCGAGGCAACTCCTGTTGCTTCGTTCCATGCGTTTAATTCATTCACACACACTTCCACTTTTTCTTTTTCATATATTTCTTCTTCATTTGAAGGTAAAATCGTTTCGAGTATGAGCATTATTTCTTCGCACGTGGAATCGGAATTTATTTTTTCATTCTTTTCATCTAACCCTTGATTTACAACTGAAAAAATCTCCTCACAAATTTCATTTTGATACTGATTCACGCTTTCTCCTTCTTTTATTTTCTCTTGAAGGGTTTTCAGTCCTTTCAAAATGCCTCGTTGGCTTTCTATTTTCATTCCAACCGAAACAGAACCCTTTTCTTTTCCTTCATTTAGTGTATTCCATTCCTCTTCATATCCTTTCAATTGGTTTTTCCATTGTTGAATACTATTCGTTGCCGCCGGGATACTTACTCCCGTCGCATTGGCCCATGCAAGAATGGTTGTTTCCCATTTCTCCCATTCTTGATGTTGAATTTCAGCAGCTGTCATCAGTTGACCGGTCTTTTCCAGCTCTTCGTGAATATGTTGATGGTTTTCACTCTCTTCCTTTTCTAGCTTTTGCATTCCTCCTTCCATTTTTTTCAGTGCGCGCAATGTATTTCCCACAAATCCATTTTGTGGACGCACGGTCTGGGCTATTTTTTCAACCATTTGAGGGGCGTTTATGTATTGCAACACGGACAAACTCTCCACGGCTTTCTTTTGACTTGAAAATGAACTAATTAACCCCTGCCAGACGGGAGAAAACAACAGAATGGTTTTCGCCTGATCTCCTCCATATTTGATTCCTGTTTTGTATACATCAAACGCACTTTTCCAATCCACACTCATTCCATTCGTTTGATTGTGGGTGATGTGACTGCTCAACCCTTCAAAATACTCCTGATTTTGTGAAAATATCGAAGCGGTTTCATTTTTTTGATCATTTTCTGAAATCCCCTGAACGATTTCCAACAATTCGGCATACGCATGAAACGCATCCGTGTCTTTTACTCTAAATAATTCCCATTTTTGGGCTGTTTTCATACTTTGGGTTAGCGCGTCTAGCGTATTGACATTCGCTTGCTCAGCTGATTTCAATCCGTTCTGAATGGCTCCCGCGCTATCAATGCCTGCGGACCAAATAAGCAACACATTTCCACTCTTACAGTACCCATTTACTTGTTTCAATTTTGTTTGAGTTTCATTCAAACTAATCCATGTTGAAATCGTCTGATTTTTTGTTTTTTCCCATTCGTTTCCGATAGGAAGCCATTCGAATGAGCTGTTTCCCACTTCTTGTGCAAACTTTTCTTGACAACTCGTGCTTTTTTCACAGACTGGAATCCCTGTCACGTTGACGTTGGTGAAATTCGCACATGCGAGCTTCTCATTCCCACTCAACTGGTAGTCCACACATCCCGCGAAAAGAAATAGAATGATGCATGCAATCAATGTCCGCATGGAAAACGGACGTTTACCCTATTTGTTATAAACCTAGGGAAAATTTTAGTGCGAATCGAACCTGAATGGGGTCACGTGCACTCATCAATGGTGGCTTTTCCATGATTCGCTTGGATTCCATTCACTAAGCAATCGACCTGTTCCTTGAGCAGCTTGTTTTGTTGGGTCAACACTTGCGCGTTTTGGATTTTGGTGGCGCGATCCGGGTTGAGGAGGGGATCAAGGTAGGGGCTCACGTACGCACCGACTAATACGCCGATCATGAGCACGATCACCATTAACGCAGTAGTTCCTGACATCTTTGTTTTACCGTGGCTTCGTCCATCTTCATCCATACGTTGAGGTCACCCGTTCGTGGTTCATTCAGGCCTGCTCTTTTTATAATCCATCCGTTCCCGTCTTTCCTTATCATGCGGGTTTTCGATCGATGGTATGCTCCTCTTCTTCAACGACAGATGGGAACGACTCTCTTTGTTCGGGATCATTTTCCGCAAGCTACGTTTCACATTGAAAAGCGTCTCAATCAACGTCATCAAATGATCCGACACATTCGGTTTGAACTTCGAGGCAAAATGATTGTGCACGCCCGTTCATGCGTGGATTTGGATCTCACGAAGCCGGCGGTTATTCGTCTGCTCAAAGAAACGGATTTGCCGATTGGTGAGATTGTCAAAAAATTCAACGTTCACCGAACGAGACAACGATCCACGAGCCGAACGCGCGAGGTTCACTTCAATGGGGACTTACATGCTAAAGTCTGGGAACGATTCTACAATCTTCCTTCCTCGACGAAATAACGCGTCTTTTTTTTGATTGTCTCCGAATCCCTTTTATTGTACTTCTTGCCTTGTTTCATATGCGCTTCTCGAAGGCCCGATGGTATGCTCCCTTGTTGGTGCATCCCGAGTCGACGGCTTTCTATGTTCACAAACTCTTCCCCCATGCCACGTTCAAAATCAAACGGGATGAAGTCGGGGGAAAACTCGTTCGTCACTTTGAAATGTATGTGGGGGAGCATTTGATTCTGCGCGGTCGTTCTGAGGTTGATATGAAACGCACGCATCCTGAGCTGGTTTCCCTTCTCGTTACTACGGATACTCCGCTTGGATTGTTGATTAAGGGTTTTCATGTCCGCCGCACGCGGGTGCGGGCGACTTCACGTTCGAGGGAGTATCATTTCACCGGGGATTTACACGCCGTGTTACGCGAACGATTTTTCCTTTTGCCTGAAAACCTCAAAAAATAATTATTGGGTTACTCCAAAGTCATGTACACTTTCCTTCACTTCTTCGCGGGCTTTAGAGTATTCCATCGCGTCCAAATTCTCAGGCGCGTTTGGCACGTTGATCAATTCAAAAAATCGATCAAAATCAATCCATGTTTTTTTATGGTATTTTGTTTTCGCTACCAGAATAACATCGCTCGGCACATGTTCGGATGCGAATTCATACTTTTCCGTTTCGCTTCCCGTTTTGTTCAATTCTTCCAAGACTTTCATTCCAAATTCTTTCACGTATTCGTGCGTGGGCATGCAGTCTCGGCTTAACCGCTTCTGACTTTCTCCCACGTGCATGTATCCCTTGATTTCGACAAAGTCAAAGTCTCCCATTCGGATGAGTTCGGCATATTTTTCGGGTTGAACATCATTAATGCTTTTGACCACTGTCAAACGTGCGGTTTTTCGATACTTTTTTTGTGACACATTTTGAATGGACTGAATGTAGCGTTCCCAAAAATCAGGAAACAAGGGAATGTCAACTTGTTTCAATAATTCTTTCGTGGGCGCGTCGAGTGAGAGATACAGTTGTGTGATCGTTTTGAGATTCTTGATGGCCTCCGGGTATTGCGCATTGGTTACTAAAAATGTGGAGATTCGTTTTTCATGAAACTTTTGACAGAGTTCGTTGATTTTAGGATATGCGATGGGTTCACCGGTCAAACTCAACGCAACATGTCCTACATGTTTGCTCTGTTCAAACGCTGTTTCGGAGACTTTATCGTTTCCCCCGAATCCATTCAACAATGTTTTGTGCGCTTCCAAACTTTCATCGATGATAAACCCCGGATCATCGACTTCCCAATTCCATTCTCTTTCCACAGGGGCTTTGGTTCCGCGCCAACAAAACGTGCAACGGTTGGCACAGCTCAGATTCACGGTCATCTGCATACACTGATGGCTTCGTATGCCATAGAATTTGAACTTGTAACAACCGCCTTCCCCTCGCAGCATGTTTTTGGTCCACCCACAGACTTTGACCGCGGAATGGTGACCGATGATTCGGTACTGTTGATGTTCTAATTCCGCCTGGTAGGCAGGGGTCAGCTGGCTTCGCGCCTCTTCCGCGAGGGCGGCTACATTCAACATGGGCAGACTCATACGAGTCCACCCCTCAAGAATCGTTAAAAAGAGCCTTCTATAAAAGGTCTAAATCCCCTCTTTTGGGAATGAATCAACTGATTTCTCCCTTCAAAAAGAAGAAAGTATCCGGTCCTTCCTCTCTCCGCAAACGGATCGAAAAAGAGGCGATGCGGGACATGTACCCCCCCAAAAAGAAGCGATTCATCCGCCAAGGATGAGAATAGATTCCTTTTCGACTCATTTTGGTGCTGCCCTAGAATAACGTTTTTATATCCGTTCCGCGTTTCTCCAGCAACTAGGGGGTTTGATTAACTATGTACAAATACGCAATTGCCCGTCAATTGGCAACGAAACGAGTGATTACCAACCGCGGGGACGAAGTCGGTCGACTGTCGGATCTGTTGGTGGATGAGAATTCAGGCAACATTGAAGCGTTGATTGTTGAAGTCGATGCCGAATCTAAGGTCATTAAACGCATGAACATGCAAGACCGCGTGATTCAGATCCCGTACGCCGCTGTTACAGCCGTTTCGGATGTCTTCATTGTGGACGAACGCGAAATCCAGAGCATCGAAGAACGATAAATGGGGAATTTCTTTCAAACCCCCCATTAATCCTTTAAACTTTTAAAAAAAGTTTAATCAAAAAGAGGATTATTGGATTTCGAGTTCGATTTCTCCTTTTTCGGAATGAATACGTTGAACGATTGGAATCTTTCGTTTAATTTCGCTCAGCATCTTTTCATCCGAGACTTTCTGCTTCTTTCCTCGCTTCACCACGCTCAATAATTGCTCCACCAAATCAAAATTTTCATAAATCCATTCCCCTGCTTTTTTCTTTTCGCGCGAATCGTTTTCCCATGCATCGATTTGTTTTTGCTGCCGATCTAAATTGATGGCTAGCGCCGCGCGTTCTTTTTCCTGCGGATCTTCCACATCCACTTCTTCGTTTCGATTCAGAATCGCGTGGTCAATCCACTCAAACATTTCTTTCCAATCACGCATCTCTTTTACTTTCTCCGGAGAGGGAACGATCCATTCTTTTTTGTTGTATTCAACACGCAACCATCCTACGACGGAATCCTTCCATCTTTTTTCCAAAAACGTGCGGAGTTTTTTCCATTCCGTCTGTGTGAGTTCGGTTGCATCATCCGGTTTTCGTCCTACCATTTCGCTCATTTTGGGAGTGGCGACGGGAGGAATTCCGAGTGTACTCACCATCCACCCTCCAACGTTTCGAAACGGTACCGTTGTTTTTATTTCACTTATCTTTTCATGTAAATCATCCCACGCACGCGGTCCTGCAGGGAGTTTGTATTCGTGCCCTCGTTTGAGTGTGCGTCCTTTCCATTCGCGTGCGTCATGCACGGCGATTATTTTTCTCTTTTCATCGGTCCAAATGAGATTTCCATCTCCAAACAATTCAATGATGAGGTTTCCCTGCGTGGTTTCAATATGAAGGATTCGATCGACTCCGGCTTGAGTTATTTTTTCGATCCTCGCATTGTCCATTTCTTTTTTGGTTGCATTTACAAATCCCGGTTGATCGTCTTCGGCTTTCCATTTGTGGGTGGTTTCGGTGAGTAACCCCGGAAGTGCGATGAGTAATTCTTTTGTCCCCTCGCGCGTGTGGATCTTGAGCACAAACAAGTTATCTCCCACGCCACGCAGCTGTTGAATGTGCCCCCCTTTCCATTCACTGTTCCATTTCTCGACGAATGCATGCAAACTGATTCCAGGGAGTTCGAGTGAAGGCATAATCATTCTCGATTGGTTTATCCTAATAATGGAATGGGTTACGTTTTCTGTTTCGTGTTTCTTCGAAAGATATAAAAGTAATAGAACAGATCTTAGCGTATGGTAAAATTCAAAATCACGTATAGAATTCCAACAATACCCGTAACGCTCAAAAAATTAGTTGAGCTCAAGGCTAAAACTCCTGAAGAAGCGTGGGATGAAATCCGAAATCAGATCGGCCCCAATCAAAAACACCATTATTTGTTGAATAATATAAAAAATTTAGCCGGAATTGAACAGCAAGAATTGTAATATCCTTTTGAATGTCAAAAAAATTGTTCGTACGTTTCATGATTAAATCGATATAGTGCACGCTTAACTTTTTTTCCTTCAAACTGATATTTGGTAAATACGTACGCTTTTTCCCCGTGGTATTTGAAAAAACCATGTCCGGTGCTGGGATCGAGCAGCAATGTTTTTCCATTCACTTCCGTCATGACGACTGCGTGCGTGC
>CAYHGC010000055.1:0-7138 GCA_964356075.1 uncultured archaeon | reverse complement strand
TTGGGGACAGTTAACATCGAACGTAATTCCGTGGTTGATTATTCTCGCAATCGTGTTAGGAGCTGTGGGATACGTTGTGTTGAACGGACGAAAAAATACGCGCGAGAAAGAAATGAATGTCATGGGAATTGAACACATTCTCCATTCGGAAGAAATTATGCGCGCACCTCCAACGAATGAAATTAGCTTAGATCAGTATGCGCTTGAAATGATGGGCCACCTCAAACGAGGAGGCAATCGGTTGACGCAGAAAGAGCTTCGTGAAATGGTCAACATTGGAGAAGCGAAGGTTTCCCTGGTCGTTTCAGAATTGGAAAGTTATGGATTGATCAAAAAGATCAAACGCGGACGAGGAAACATTCTCATCCTCACCGATAAAGGGAGAGAATACTTAGATAAGAAAGATGGTGGAGAAAAAATAAGCGATCCGACACCGATTGAGGAATCGCCCTCTGAAAATGATTCCTCACCGGATGAAGAAACTGAAAATAATGAAGATCGTTGAACCTTTTAAGAAAAGGTTCATCGAAAATTAATTACGTGCGAACCACTTTTTCTTTTTTGGCTTGAGCTTGAACGGCTTTCGCCACGACCTTTGCGACGTTTCGATCCGAAAGAGGAGGAAGGATTTTTTCTGCGGTGGGGGATTTGACCATTTCAGCCAACGCAACCGCAGCTGCCATGTTCATTCCCTCGGTTACCCGTGTTGCATGTGCATCCATCGCCCCGCGAAAAATACCTGGAAAGGCTAATGCATTGTTCGCTTGATTGGGAAAATCAGAACGACCCGTTGCAACGACTGCCGCGCCTGCTTTCTTGGCTTCATCCGGCATGATTTCAGGAACGGGATTAGCTAAACCAAAAATAATGGGTTTCTTCGCCATGGTTTTGATCATGGATGAATGCAACGCTCCAGCAACCGAAACACCGATGAACACGTCCATTCCGCGAATGGCATCCGAGAGTGTTCCTTTTTTCTTCGTTGGATTCGTGTACGTGGTTAATTCGTGCTTCGCGGGATCCATATCTTTCCGCCCCGCATACAAAATTCCTTTGGTATCGCACAAAATGATTTCTTTAACGGTGGGGAAGTGACCGGGAACGCCTATTCCTAACAACATTTTGGCAATCGCATTTCCGGCGGCGCCTGCCCCATTGATGCAGACGCGCAAGGAAGTGAAAGGTTTGTTGACCACTTTAGCAGCGTTGAGGAGGCCGGCATACACGACGGTGGCCGTGCCGTGCTGATCATCATGGTAAATGGGAATACCCAAATCTTGCAACGCCGCCTCAATCTCAAAACATTTGGGCGCGACAAAGTCTTCCAAATTAATGGCACCAAACACGGGCGAAATGTTTCGGATGATGGAAATGATTTCTTTCGTGTCTTGCGTTTCAATACAAATGGGAAACGCGTCAATTCCACCTAACTCTTTGAACAACACGGCCTTTCCTTCCATCACAGGAATCGCCCCATACGCGCCGAGGTTTCCTAATCCTAAGACTTTGGAACCGTCGCTAATAACCCCTAATGAATTTTTTTTCAGCGTCAACTCGAATGCTCTCCGCTTATCCTTCGCAACTTCCAAACTAACCTGACCAATGCCAGGAGTGTAGGCGATTGATAAATCGTGTGCCGTTTTGACGGGAACTTTACTATATGTTCCAATCTTTCCGCCAATTTTTTTGTGCACTTCCACGGATTCTTGACCGATGGTTTTCTTCGCTGGTTTTGTTTGGGAGTTTTTCATGGTATCACGCTCACAAAAATAAGACTATATAATCTCGGATATGGAATAGGATTAAAAACACGCAATTCGAGTGAAAGTACGACCAATGACGGAGGGAAACCCAATATGCCCGGAAAGAAAAACGACAAAAAACAAAAGAAAGAAAACCACCAGTGCGAATTCTGCTAAATGAAACGATTGGAATGGACGCACACAGGGGATTATTTTCCTGCCCAAGTATGTAGTGTTTTTGTTCCTTCCATTTGCGGTGCGATTTATTCGATGAATGAATTCACACTACAGCAAACCCATCATCGCTTTCAAATCATCCGAAGGCTGCCAGATGGGATCGAACGTGACTTGCACTTCTACTTTCTCAACACCAGGAACTTTTTTGGCCGCGGCCTTGACCATTTCCACTAATACAGGGCCATATGGACAACCAGGCGAGGTTAACGTCATCGTGATGTGAACGTTTCCACCATCAATTTTGACTCCGTAGATTAGTTCAAGCGTAATGATGTCGATGTGTAGTTCGGGGTCCTCCACCTGCTTCAGCATTTCCTTGATTTGAATTTCGGTAATTTCAGTCATGCGCTTTTCACCTCGACGTTTGAACTTGAAACAAGGGTATCAAACCCATTCTTTTCAATAAATTGAGCCAATTCCATTCCGCCCGTTTTGACGACGCGGCCGTTGATTAATACAATCACGCGCGAGGGTTGGACATAATGGAGGATGCGATTGTAGTGGGTAATGAGGAGAATTCCCATTTTGTTTTGCTGCGAAATGGCGGTGATCCCTTCTCCGATAATCTTTAACGCATCCACATCTGTTCCGGAATCCGTTTCATCTAGAATCGCCACTTTAGGCGCGAGCATCGCGAGTTGTAAAATCTCGCATCGCTTTTTTTCTCCACCGGAGAAGCCTTCATTGAGATAACGATTGACTAACGAAGAGTCCATTTTGAGCAACGCCATTTTTTCCTTGAGCATTTTAGCAAAATCGACAATTTTCATGGGAACAGTTAAGCGTGCGTTGATGGCTGTGCGCAAAAAGTTGGAAACGGTTACACCGGAAACCTCGGCCGGATATTGAAAGGACAAAAACAATCCTAGTTTGGATCGATCATGAGGTTTCATCAACAGGACGTTTTGTCCATGAAAGGAAATGCTTCCTTTCGTCACCGTATATTTGGGATGACCGGCTAACACATACGCAAGAGTAGACTTTCCACTACCATTTGGACCCATTAACGCGACGATTTCCCCTTCGTTTAAGTCGAGTGAAATGCCGGAAAGGATTTCTTTACTCCCCACATTCACGTGGAGGTTTTTGATTTCTAAATCCGCCATGTTATTTTCCCTCTTTATTATATTTTTGATGAATCGTGAATGCGTTTTTCACCGTGTCTAGCGCAAGCATGGCGCATTTCAAGCGAACCGGACCTAATTCGATACCGAGGAGTTCCATTACATTTTCACGCCCTAACTTTTCGATCTGCGATTGAGTTTTCCCCATTAACTCATCCGAAAGCAACGAAGCGGATGCTACCGAAATAGCACAACCCGAACCTGTGAATTTTACATCGGAGACTTTTCCTTTGGAATCGAGTGTAAGCTGGAACGAAAGATTATCCCCGCAGACGGGATTGAACTCCTTGTGCGATAAATCCGCGTTGTTGAGCGTGCCAAAGTTACGCGGATGCTGATAATGATCCAGAATGTGCTCGCGATACATTCCATCTCCAACAAATTCCTTGTTCAGGGTTTCCGTTTTCATTTGGATCCCTTTCCTTTTTTTCCGGAGAAAATAGACTGAGCGTTTTTGACGCTCGCCATGAGAGAATCCACTTCCCCTTTCGTGTTGTAGATTCCAAAACTCGCGCGAGCCGATGCAGGAATGTTGAGCAAGTGGGCAAGGGGCATGGCGCAATGATGACCCGCACGGATGGCGATACCGTCTTCATTCAGTAATGAGGACAAGTCGTGCGAGTGAACGCGTTCCACGTTGAATGCGACTAATCCTGAACGGTTGGCGGGTTCAGGGCCGTAAATGGTAACTCCTGAATGGGAAGATAATTGATCATAGGCATACGTTACGAGTTTCTTTTCATGATTACGCACGACGGGCATGGTGATTTTAGACAAAAAATCAACCGCTGCACCTAAACCCACTCCTTCAGCAATGGGTGGGGTTCCTGCTTCAAACTTCCACGGAATAGAATTCCAGGTGGCGCGATCAAAATACACCTCGCGCACCATTTCTCCACCAAATGAAACCGGTTCGAGGGCATTGAGCGACTCTTCACTACCATATAATACTCCAATGCCCGTTGGACCATACATTTTGTGACCGGAGAAGCAAATAAAATCGGCACCGAGCGAGCGGATGTTGACCGGCATGTGAGGAACGCTCTGCGCGGCATCGACCACTACACGCGCTCCTACTGCGTGCGCACGCTTGGCAATTTCGGAGACGGGAACAATCGTCCCTAACACGTTTGAAACATGCGGAATGGAAACGATTTTGGTTTTGGAGGTGATGATTTTGCTCAGCGAGGAGAGATCCAGCATGCCCGTTTTTTTATTCAACGGAATAAAACGAAGGGTGGCTCCTTTGGATGCCGCAAGTTGCTGCCAGGGGATGAGATTAGAATGGTGTTCGATCTGCGATACTGCAATTTCATCTCCTTTTTGGACGTAAACGGAAAGCATGCGCGCGAGCATATTGAGTGAATCCGTCGTTCCGCGAGTGAAGACGATTTCATTCAATGATTTTGCCCCTACAAAATTCGCTATTTTTTGATGAGCATTTTCGTACTCAAGAGTGGCTTCCTCAGCTAATTTGTGAATACCGCGATGAACGTTTGCGTTGTGCGTGCGATAATAGTTGTCCATGGCATTGAGCACGGAAAGAGGTTTTTGAGTAGTGGCCGCATTGTCGAAATACACTAACGGTTTTTTCCCTATTTTACGCGAGAGAATAGGAAACTGGTTACGAATGGAACGAGGAGAAAACAAAGCAGAAGACATTAGGCACTCACCTCACGTGGAACAGGGACGAGTTCTTCATGCACGAGACCAAATTTAAGCTTTTGAGCCATACGAAAACGGAAGGCATGTAAGAGTGCAAACGGAGGGAAATACCCCAACGCATGTTCGAAAAATCCTTGAATGTACAACGCGCGCGCCACTTCTTCAGGAAGGCCGCGCGAAGCTAAGTAGAAGAGTTTCTCTTTGTCCACTCGCCCTACCGTGGCTGCGTGCGTGCATCGAACATCCGCCCCTTCGATTTCCAACGCCGGAACGGGATCCGCCTCGGCGAGAGAAGATAACAACAACACATCCGCACGCTGGTTGCCCACGCTGCCTTTGGCCTCCTTAATCATTTTCAATAATCCTCGGTAAACCACTTTGGATGAATCATCCATGATTCCGCGGGAAAGAAGGGTGCTTTTACTTTGTGGAGAAAAGTGAGTGGCAGCTTGATTGATGTCAAACGTCTGGGTTTTTTCGCCTAAAAACACGCCGATGTTTTTCGTGGAGGCGTTTTCGCCCATTAAGTGAGAGGAGATATCCATGCGCACGAGCTTGGAACCGAATTCTCCCCAGAACCATTCGACATTCGCATGGGCTGCAACGGATGCACGCTTGTAGGAGAAGCGAATCGTATCCAGGGAAAAGTCCTGCATTCCAACATAGGTAACATGAGATCCTTCCTCGGCAAAAATTTCAACCGCTGAACTTTGAAAGAACGGACTCTTAGAGGATGCGGGATTGGTCTCGGAGTGAACGAATGAGATGTGTGCATTTTTCCCCGCTAAAACAAGCGTGTGCGTGAAGGTG
This sequence comes from uncultured archaeon, assembly GCA_964356075.1. Taxonomy (GTDB): domain Archaea; phylum Iainarchaeota; class Iainarchaeia; order Iainarchaeales; family VGJJ01; genus VGJJ01. Next base: position 1,560 of record CAYHGC010000055.1, on the reverse strand, counting down.
TCGGTGAGCACAGGAATGGAAATGGGATGATTGACTTCTACTGAAGGAGAAACCACAATGACGAAACCGTTTCGGACGTGCGCGAGGTGCGTCATTTCGAGACGGTCGCTTTTGGTTAACAACGAACCGAATACGGCATTCATTTTCTCCGGAAAACGAGTAAATGCGGTGGCGAGATCGCAGAGAACCACTCCTTTTTCCAATTCTTGAAAATAGGAAGGGGGAGTCGAAGGAGTGTATCCTGCGACATGGGATTCAATATCCGTGAATGAAACATCGGTGCGGACATCTAATCCGTATTTGAGCTCAGGAAAAGGCAACGAGGAATAGTGCTTTTGAGCCAGTGATTGAGAAGGATGTAAAGGGGGTGTTTTCATAGAATGACACGCTCACGAGTTAATTGTGGCTCTCCATTTCCATCGCGATGAGACGATTCAATTCCACGGCATATTCTAACGGGAGTTCTTTTACCACGTTTTCAATGAAACCCGCGACGATTAGTTGCATCGCTTGCTCTTCATTCAGGCCGCGCGACATCAAATAGAACAAATGCTCCGCATCAATCTTTCCAACCGTTGCTTCATGCGCGACATCCACGTCCGGATTCATTATTTTCATGAAAGGGAACGTGTTCGACACGGATTCGGGGTCCATTTGCAATGCATCACACTTAACCGAGACTTTGGAATCGGTTGCGGACTTGGTCACCTTCACATGACCGCGGAATGTGGAGATTCCTCCGTCTTTGGAAATGGATTTAGCACGAATTAAGGAAGTAGTATGGGGAGCAAGATGGTAGACCTTGGCCCCCGTGTCCTGATTTTGGTTTTTACCCGCTACGGCAATTGAAATGTGATCCGCGTGGGCGTTTTCTCCTTTGAGAATGGAGCAAGGGTACAACATCGTCGTACCGCTTCCTGTTTGAGCCGAAACCCATTCCATCACCCCGTTTTCTTCCACAATGGCGCGCTTCGTGTTCAAGTTGTACGTGTTTTTGGACCAGTTTTCAACACTCGAATAGCGCATACGAGCGTTTTTCTTCACATAGATTTCAACGCATCCCGCGTGTAAGGAGTTGGCCGTATATTGTGGAGCCGAGCAGTTATGCACAGTTACACCAGCAGCCACATAGGTATGCAAATCTTCTACACTAATATCATACACGGGAACATCCACAACTTCTTTTTTGGTAATACGCTTAATCGGAGCATACAGGAAATGATCATCGATGTAAAACATTGAAGCACGCTTTTTACCATTCATTTTATTTGAAACAGGAATGCCTACCATATCTCCAAAACGAGACATATACTCGCCAGTCACCCCAACTGTATAAATCGGCTTTCGGGGCGATTTTCTCACACTTCTATTCAAAAATGCAGGAATCTTGACGCGAAGTAATATCTCACGAATTTGTCTAGCAAGCTTTTCCGAAGTCGTATTGACGCGAAAGACCTGTTTGAACCCACTCTTATGTTTTTTACTATAAAAATTTCCATCGCCTCGAAAATGACGAGTCAATAACTCTTTTTGTTTTTCGGGATCTTCGAGCATGGCCCA
>CAYHGC010000054.1:0-7445 GCA_964356075.1 uncultured archaeon | reverse complement strand
ATTGGCAAAAAAAAAAAACAAAATACTTAGTAAAATTAACCGATTAACACCACCCGCCAGCCCACCTATTGTTTGTCCAAATCGGCGATAGCAAACGACCGTGGGACGCGGCGAAAATTAAAGAACGGGTGTTGGAAATTAGTGCACTGGGGCAAATCCCTCATCTCAATATTAGTTTGCAAGGAAACCAACTCACGCAAGCGGAGATTGCCGCAGCTGGAGACCCGTATTATGGAATTGATAACGATGTGGCGAATGGAACCAAATATGATTCACGTATCAATGACTTGATCGCGATTGTGAAAGACTACAAGAAACCCTTCATCGTGCGAATAGGAGGAGAGTTCAGCGGTTGGTGGAACGGATACGAACCGTATGAGTATCCCAAAGCCTACCGAAAAATTGTCCAAATGTTCCGCGATGCAGGAGTGGAAAACGCGGCATTTGTTTGGTGCTACGAACCGGCAGCACCGGATGATTTTATGGAAAAGAATTCCGCAGGAGACTACAAATGGTTCCCGGGGGATGATGTCATTGACTGGTATTCCGTCGATGTATTTGGAAACAATGATATCTCCGGGCCCAAAACCACGGCAAACGGAACCAAAACCAATTATGGAAAAACCATTGCGTTTTTGTAACTCGCCAAAGCACACAAGAAGCCTGTAATGATTGCCGAATCGGGATCCGCATTCGTGGATGTCACAACCTCCGTTGAAGATGGGAAAGCCGACTGGGAAGCATGGTTTGTTCCGTATTTCAAACTCATGAAAGATTATCCCGTCATCAAATGGTTTCACTTCGTTAACTACGATTGGACGAAAGCCGGATACTATGTGATTACGGGATGGAAGAACTCGGATATTTCCATTAACCCTTACATTTCGCAACAGTATGCTGCGGAATTATCCAAGCCCGAATATTTGCATTCCGAAGAACGGTATTTGTTGAACGATTACTTGGACTACAAGTGAGCTCCTTTTCTTTTTAGAAAAAAGAAAAGTAGTTCGCAGTCAAAAGAAAAACGATGGGTATCGAATTCGATACCCGTTTGCCGAACGACCCTATGGAATTGGGTCAGCGGAGAGAGTGGGAGTCGAACCCACGCATCCTTGCGGATCCGGCTTTCGAGACCGGTGCATTTGACCACTCTGCCATCTCTCCCTAGCCGCTAACCTGCGGCCGCACGGAAGTTTTACCCCTTGTTTCGCAAGGGATAATACTCCTCGTATAACAATGGAGATTTTACAATCTCCCGGTCACTATCAAATTTTCGGGACGAATGGCATAAAAAGGCACTAACTTGGAATGCTCATTCTTACTATTCGTCGTCCCCGCCGCCCGGAACAAAATCGGGATCATCGCCCGGTTCATCATCGTCTCCACCGCCGGGGCCCGGCATGGGGGGTGCGGGTGGAGTAAACGGGAATGGATCCGGAGGCAATGCGAGTGCCGTCGTGTGCGTGGCCACCGAAGGGGTGGCTTCTTTTTTCTCCGAGACCAATTTCTCCACAATGTGGGAAGGTCCTCGAATGGTAGCGTTTTCTCGGTTCAATTCCACGGTCAACAATCCCATGTACGCGCGCAAACCATCCAACGATGCGTCTTGTTTGGCGAGACGAGAAACCACTTCATGCATGTGAGATGCCGGAATCCCGGCACGGTTTCCTTTAGCAGTGGCAGGCAACCCATGAATGAGCGGATGCGTGAGGTTTTGTCCTAAATCAATCGACGAGTGCTCCAATTGCACTTCGTCGGCAGTGGAAATTTGAATGAGGGTGTTCAACTGCGGGGAAAAATCCTGCAATCGTTGCGTATGGGCAACCGGAAAATTCAATTCGCGCATGGACCCGATCTGCGTGCTCAAACTTTTTTCCACATATTGTAAATGGCGAATGTTTTCCTGCAATCCCGCGTGAACTTTTTCCAAATCATTCACACTAAAACTCACACCTGCGCGAGCATTGTCCAACAAACGAGAATCCATTTTTCCTCGCTCGAGTAAAACGGAAAGATGTTGCACCAGCGGATCGGGATTGCTGGCCACCGAGCGAATGCGCATCAATTGGTTGAGTTTGATGATGAGCTTGTCATGCATCTTAACCTTCAATCCCGTCATTCCTTTGTCGGTCAAATACAATTGGTGGTTTTGCTTCGTTAACATTCCAAATGATACGGCGTCTTTGAGTACGCGCGATAGCGCGGCGCGTGCCGAGTTGAGATTGGCGTAATTAGGAGCGATTTTGGAAAGAAGGTTTTGGTAGTCCACTCCCGGATTCTGCTGAATAATTAACAAAATAGACGTCTTAGAAGTCATGCGTTAAGCGTGTGTTTTTGGGGAATAAAAAGGTTGCCACGAACTACGGCCAGGGTTGTGCGAGGGGAGAATTATCCTGGTTGGGCGTGCTCCAAAACGGGCCACTCAATAGGTATGGATTTCCGCACACTCCACTCGGTTGTGGATTGCAATTAACGTGATCATCGTAATAATTTTGCCAAAACGAGGTAACGACTGTCGGATTGGGACTGAAAACGTTGTAATATATACTATTTTGGAAATTATTTCCAAGTACGACCGTTTGATTGGCCGGCCCGGGTGTACACAATCCCTGGGATTGCCAATACTGGGCACTATACGCATCCAAATATCCGATAAGGAATCCTGAGAGTTTATTGGAATAGTACGATCCACCATTATCTGTGCACGTGCCGGATTCCCAACCCAGATCATGGAAGATACCCTGGGACTTTGAACCATTTCCTACAAACGTGTTCTGCATCACCGTACCGCCGCCCGACGAGTAGATTCCATCAAAGCCAAAGTTTTGGTTATTTGGAACGACGGAAATGGTATTCGAGGAAAGCACCCACTGGAATGAATTGGAGATACCCAAACCACGATCGACTCCCGTGATGGTGTTGTTATGAATGGTTGCGGTATTGCCCGCATGCATCCACATGGCCTGCAAAAAACAATTGCTGCAGATTTTTTTATTCACATTAATCGTATTATCGTTAAAGTATAATCCTTCGGGATAACTCAGATCCACAATGTTGAAAACGCTAATCCAGGGGGAGTATTTGATTAAACCCGTCGCGGGGCGATGAAAGGTGAACGTGGTACCTGTGATCGTGTTATTGCTGGGGAGACTGACCGAACTGGTTGCCGGATCCCAAAAAGAATCCATAGTAAACACAGCCAAACGCGACTCAATTTTACTATTGGACAGAACAGAGTTTCGAGACTGCATGCGCATTCCATAATCTGCATTTTCAATGGAGATATTTTCCAAACTCACATTATCCTGGTTTGTAGTCCATGTCATGGTCAACGGACTCCAGACGTATTCGGGCCCCACAAAAATACCTCTTCCCCATTTTGAAATTTTGATATTGGAAAGCGTCACATCTTTTCCTAGAATGGTGATGGCCGTGCGACACTCATATAGTCCCCCCACGGTTTTACAGAGTCCGGGTCCATTGATCGTGACGCCGGTCGCATCTATTATTGCAGGTCCAACAATGTAAAATCCACTCGACAAGGTATATGTTCCTGGACAAAAACGGAGTTTACCGGAATAGGCCATGGTATCTTGGGGTTTAACACATGAGGGGGGGATGACGGCAGACCCTACTGGAATAGCCTGGAAATAGGCAGTTGAATTAGTCGTTCCCGTCGCGGTTACCGCAGATTGACTAACTTGAGTGTGCGCATATTCTTGGGCATGCGCCACCTGCTCTTGGTTTATTTTCCGTTTTACTTTTTGTTGAATAAATCCTGCGTCATTTCCACGTGTATCTTTTCGAACCCAAAATGTTTGTGTAACCTCTTCATCCACTATACTACCGTCTGGCCACACATAGCGAATGGTTTCGGTTTGTTCGCGCGGATGCGAATAATCGATTACCGCTAATTCAATGGATTTTTTTTCAGTCGAAAGCGAAATCGCATCCGTTGTAACAAATCCACTTGTGGTGGAAGTGGGAAAATGAGAAACGAGAAAGGCACCAATCCCAGTAATTAGAATAATGGAAATAGCAAATGCGATGCGTTGCGTGTGGAGATGATTCGATTCGTCCATTCGTCGAGAAAGTAAATGGAAGTATAAAAGAGAGACTGGGAGCACTTATGCGCCCATGTCGACTTTCTTCATTCGCTTGGGAATGACATAGTATCGTTTCTTTTTACAAACGGGACATTCGGCCACAAACGCGGGCTTCTTGGTTTGTTTCTTGACTTTAATCACAAACTTGGCCTTTCCACCGTATCCTAATTTGTGCTTGCGTACGTTACGGCGGGTTCCAATCGCCAGCGAGCGGGGTGATCCCGATTTGAACAATTTGAGCTTTTGTTCCGTGTGGGCATTACACTTTTGACAATACAACTTCTTCGTTTTAGGAACCTTCATACCCTAAAACGGCGGGAAAACGCTTAAAAAGCGACGGGTGGGGCTCGGGTGAATTCCCTCCATTCATTCAAAAGAATGGGAAATATCACCGTAGGCTTAAAAACGAGGAAACGGTTCCCTGAAGGGTTGGGAGAATTCGTTCGTGTTTCTCCAAAGTAGGTTAAAACGAGGAAATAGTGATGATTGCGAGTCTCTGGAAAGCACCTCCTCTAATGGTGCAGCATGCGGGATTGTTTATCACCGTCTGGGTGGCCGGATTGATATCAGCCCTCCTCACGCTGTGGGGAGAAGATTCGCTCCTCGAATGGTCGGGCGGGGGGTTTCTACTCAACGACTTTCAACCCATTGATGTTGGAAATTTTTTCATCGGAGGGGGCGTGTTTCTCGTGCTTACTACCATCACTTTTTTTCTCTACGGCATCATCACGCGACACCTGCAAAAAAAGCAAACCCCGTCGGTTTCATTTATTGCCGGACAAGCATTCTTATTGAGTATCCTCATCACCGTCCTCGGAGGGGGATTGATCGTGCTCGCCCGCGCGTGGATTACACTTCTCGCTGCAGAGGGAATTATTTCCACGATCGCAGCAATCTTGGGATTCTTGGGAGGAATCGTTTTCGTTTTGGCGTTTGTTAAATTCTCATTCACCCCCATTCTCATCGGACACGGGCTCTCGATCAAAGACGCATTAGCGGAATCATGGAAGCAAACCGGTGGACACTTTTGGATCATGGTCGTGTTGTTTCTCCTGCTCAGTATTATCGGAGGACTCATTCAGGGAATCGAATCCTTCCTTCCGGTGATCGACGCGGAATGGCTCGTGTTGATTATCGGTGTCACCCTCACCTCGCTTTCGATGTTTTACTCCATCATTGTCCTGTCAACGGCACTCCCTCATCCTGAAACCATTCATTTGGGTTCCCCTCGAAAACACGGACGCGCACGGTAAAGGGGAGGATGAACATGATTCAACTCACCAAACTCCGACTCAAAAATTTCAAATCGTTCCGAAACGCCACGATTCCGTTAACGGATGGATTCACCGCCATCGCGGGAGCCAATGGAAGTGGAAAAAGCAACATTATGGATGCGGTTTTGTTTGCACTTGGAGAAACATCCCTCAAATCCCTACGTGCGAGCCGATTAACGGAACTCGTGCACACCGGTGCAGCCGATGGAGAAAAATACGCCATTGTTACCTTGTCGTTTCAGACCGAAAAAGGAGCATATGACATTTCACGCATGGTCGATAAGCAAGGAAAATCCGTGTATCGCATCAACGAGAAGCGCGTCACCATGGGGGAAGTTCAAAACCTCATGGCAGAATTAGGAATGCGTGTGGATGGACACAATTTAGTCTCGCAGGGAGATTTGTTGCGCATCATCGACATGAATCCCGTGGAACGACGACAACTTATTGATGAAATAGCCGGCCTGCAAGAGTTTGAAGAGAAGAAAAACGAAGCCTTGAAGGATTTGGAAAAAGTCGACCGACGGATCAAGGACATCACTATCGTGTTGAACGAACGAATGGCGGTTATCGAACAATTGGGACGAGAACGCGATGTGGCGAAACGATTCACCCATCTTGAGAAAGAATTGAGACAGACGAAAGCCACGATTCTACATTTAGAATCCACCGACCTGAATCAAAAACTGGAAAAAATTGTCCAGGGTCAAATGGAAATCATCGAGAAAAAAGACGATGCGCAGAAAAAACAGATTGAAAGCTTAACGGATGTCAAGAAACTGGAGCAAGAATTTTATGAGCTCGATGCCAAAGTCCTAGGCATTCGGGGGGAATCGTTCAAGGACTCTCAACCCTTGGAATCCATCAAAGCCGATATTCGCGTGAACGAGGAACAGCAGTCTCATTTTGAACGACAGATTGCAGATTTACACAAGCAAAAAACAGAATGGCAGTTAGACTTAAACGAATGGCAAAAAATACAGGACCAACATCCCGAACTGGAAACCGAACGGAAGAAAGTTCAAGAAGAACTACAGAAAACGGACGAAGAATTGACCCATCATGCAGGAATGCATTTCTCGCTTGCAGATTCGCTGAAACAATTAGGAAAAGTCGACAGCAAATGTCCCATTTGTGATCGCGAACTCGCCAAAAAAGTAAAAGAAAAAATGGTCAGCGAAAAAGAATCCGCGCTGAAGATTGCTCAAAAGCATGTGAACGAACTCCGTGAAAAACGAAACACGTTGCGTGGAAAATGGGAAGAATTACAATCATCTGCCCTCTTGCTTCACCGTCTCGCAAAAAGTGGAGAACGCGTACACGTGTTGAACGCCGAAGAGAAAAAGATCGAAAAATCCATCCGCGAAGTGAACGAAGCCCACAAAGCATTGGAAAAGAAACGCGGAGAAGCCGAAAAGAAACACGCCCAATTTGTACATACGAATCAGGAATTGTTGCAGAAGCGAGAAAAAGTCCAACAAAAATTAGGAATCGAGCGCGAACGTGAGCGCGCATGGCAGGATAAAACCTATCGGTTAGAAGGGCAGTTGTCTGAACTCAAAATTGAACAATCCAAATATGATACGCGTCTCTTGGATGTTAAAGAAGAAATGAAAAACTTTGAAGGGGTTACGACATTTGATGGGAAGGACATTGTAGAGTACCGCAAACACGTTCCTCAATTGGAACATGACATTCGACAGTTGGGAACCATCAACATGAAAGCGTTAGAGGATTTTGGGCAGTATGAGAAGGATGTATTAGACATTCGTCAGAAGGCTCAAACGTTGGACGAAGAACGATTGGCGGTCATGGATTTGATCAGTAGTATCGATGTGAAACGAAATGAAGTATTCATGAAAACATTCAATGCCATTAATGAAAATTTCAACAAACTCTACACGGGATTCTTTGACGGAACCGCGTTGTTGGGATTGACAAACCCGGCGAAACCCCTTGAATCGGGACTCATTATCGAAGCCAAACACGGATTAGACAAAGGAATGAAGAACATCGACTCCATGTCCGGAGGAGAAAAATCCCTCACCTCGTTAGCATTCATCTT
>CAYHGC010000053.1:0-7533 GCA_964356075.1 uncultured archaeon | reverse complement strand
CGTAACCTTTCTCAACAGCAACATTTCAGGACGCGTCACCGCAATTAATTTGCGCACCACTCGTTTACGTAACCAAGAAGGTCGCGTCGTGACGATTCCTAATTCGCAAGTTGCGGCATCGCAGGTGGAAAATTGGAGTGCTGCTCCTGGACGACGTACACAAATCATCATTGCGTTGGCGCCCTATTTGAGTACGGATGCGGTCGAAAAAGCCAAGGTTATTGTGCGGAATGTTTTGAAGAAAAACAAGCGCGTGGTGCAGGATACCGAGAAGGATCAGAAAATTACCATTTGGTTAGCCGATCTGCTCCCCAACACACTCAATCTGAATGTAATTTATTTTGTCACGGAAATGGCCGAGCCCCAACAAGTGTGGGATGAAGTCAATACCTCAATCAAAAAAGAATTGGAAAGCGAAAAGATTGCATTAGCGGTTCCGCTTCCACCTGCTCAGCCAGCACCATTCACAAAACCAAAAAAGAAAATGAAAGCTCAGATGAAATAATTACTTTTTCCGTTTCTTCAGCTTTCGTTTCGGCTTCTCTTTCGAATGAGTTTCCATTCCCTTGTGGGCGTGTTGCATGGGATTGTGAAACAGGGCGTAGAAAATAATCACCGCCATGAGAATTACGGCTAGCCCATAGTGCCCCATGAAAACGAGTCCGAGAAGAAACAACAGCACCACTCCAGCAATAATGGGTTTGATCCAGCGCTCCATACGATAGTTCGGATTCGTTCGAGAATAAAAGAACCGTTTGTTGGGTCGTATTTGCCAATTAGCAGGCAAAATACGCTTTCTCCAACAAAAAGGTATTTATAGGCCAAATTGCTTTTTCGCGCTATGAAAACCACTCCCAATTCCAACACCAACGAGCTTGTTGTGCTCATGCCGGCCCGCAACGAATCTCGAACCATTTCGTCGGCCGTATCCGCAGTTAACCAGTCTCGCGTCCCGGGGATGGACACCTCTGTTTTAGTCTGTGCGAATGCGTGCACCGACAATACGGTCGAAGTGCTTGAGACGATGAAAGCCCAGCACCGAAACATGGACGTTATCACCGAAACAGTCCCGGGAAAGCCCCGCGCGTTGAATGCCTTAATCGACAAAGCCGAAATGTCGCACCGCATGGGAAGCGAAGACGTGGTGTTGTTTTTGGATGCCAATGCCAAGGTGCAGGAATCCACGATGTCGGATCTGGTGCACATGTTGAAGTCCGATAAAACGTTGAAAGCGGTTTCAGCGAACGATTTGGCATTGCCTCCTAAGTCCCAATCGATGTTGGAGCACTTGTTGTTTGGAATTTCAGAGATTTCGTTATCGAGTTTAGCGATGCGCGACCGAAAAGCATCCTGTACCGCCGTGCGAGCAAAGTCCGTGAAAGGAATGCGATTTCCTGAGCACGTAATTTCGGATGATCTATGGATGGCCATGTATTTGGGCGTAGATAACGTCGAAACCCACCCGGATGCCTTTGTTACCGTTCAAGCGCCGCAGAATTTCGCGAGCTTTGCCACGAATCGCGTGAAACACTTGATGGGTTTGTATCAATTGGAAGAATTTTTCCCCGCCCATGAAGTGCGCGAGAATTTTCCCATGGGAACCCACGAGCATGTGCAAGCATTTATGGCGGAAGATGAATTGCAGGATCAATTCATGCAACTCCCTGCCGTATATCAGGCGGCGAGCGTGTTAGCGTTACCCATTCATGCTGCGTTGAAAGTCGCCGCGTGGGTAGGCTATCGCATCATGCCCAAAACCCCGCGACAGACGCGCAATGCGGCTGCTGCACCCGTACGTGCACGTTCCGGATCGGTTTCTCCGACCGGAATGTAGTTCCATTTTAGTTCTCATTCTCGTTTCTTTATTGACATGACCGTGTTGTACGTCGGATATTTAGTCCTTGCCTTGACTGGAACGCTTCTCCTTTCACGCGTTTTCAATGTTCGCTTTTCGCCGCATCATAAAAAAAGCGTGGTTAAAACATTGATTCTCACCGCAATCGTATTCACCGCATGGGATGTTTTGGCGGTTGTGCAGAATCATTGGTCGTTCGGACTGCAACATACGCTTGGAATCATTCTCTACAATCAACCCCTCGAAGAAATGGGATTCTTTTTCATCATTCCATTCTTTGGAATCGTGTTGTATGAAATCGTCCGCGCAAAAGGAGAGAAAGCCAAATGATGGAATATACCATCGGCGTATTAGTCGGACTTATTTTACTTTTCGTAGTGGATCGCGCCCTTCAAACGCACGTGTTGCGGGTTCGAAACCATCCTTTTTGGTTCGCCGCCGGAATCTTTGCCGTATTTCAACTTCTCTTCGACAACCTGTTTACGTGGCAAGGAATTTGGATCTTTAATCGTGCCGAAGTGATTGGAATTTTCGTCCCGTTTATTCCGATTGAGAATCTATTCTTTGGTTTTGAACTATTTGCGTTTACGATCATCTTGTATGAGTTTTTCCGCCGTCCGCGCGGAGATTAATACCATCGGCATCCCACTCCCGGGATGCGTACTCGCTCCGACGAAATACAAATTTCCAATTTCCTCGCTTCGTTGCTGCGGGCGAAACACGCTGCTTTGGAGGAAAATAGGAGATAAACCAAATGTGGAACCCACATGCATTCCCGCGAGCTGCTCCCAGTCAGATGGAGTGAATAGTTTGGTCATTTTGATGTGTTTTTTCAAATCGGTGAGGCCGTTCTTTTCTAACGTGTCCAAGATTGTGTGCATGAATTCGTTCTTGTAGTGATTCCAATCAATGACTTCCCCCTCTTTCTTGGCTGAATATGGAACGGGAACCAGAACATACAACAAGTGCTTTCCCTTGGGTGCCAGTTTTGGATTCGTGCGCGTGGGCACGTTCACGTATAGACTTAATTCGCTCGGAATGATTCGTTGATCAAAGATTTCACGAAAGTTCTGAGTGTAATTCTCGGAGAAGAAGACATTGTGGTGTTGCAGTTGTGAATAGTCTTGATCCACACCCAAGTACAGCATGAACGCCGAGCACCCGTATTTTAGTTTCTTCAATTTCTCATCCGAGTATTTTTTTCGATGCGGTGAAGGGACCAGTTTAGCGTAAGTGGCGGGCAAATCCAGGTTGGAAATGACGAGGGATGCACGTTCTTCTTTTCCGCTTGCAAGACGAATCCCTTTCGCTTGTCCATTTTCGATGATGATTTCGTTTACTTGTTTCTTGTAATGGATCGTAGCCCCCATTTTCTTGGCGAGTGTCTCGACGGCGTTCACTAGTCCGTTCATTCCTTGCGTGGGATACCACACTCCCTGCGTGAGTTCCACAAATGGAATGATCGAATACGTTCCCGGCGCGACGAATGGACTTTCTCCCACATACATGCTCTGAAAGCTGAATGCCAAGTTCAACTTAGGATTGGAAAAGAACTGATCCGCATTTTCCCACATGGAATGAAACCCATCTAATTGAAACAGTTTGGGAAAATCGGACGAAAAAATCAAACGTAGTAACGATCCCGCGGGTCGGGCGATAAACCGGTTGTAAATCACCGGGTATTTTTCTTGTTCATGCGTGAGGAAGTCTAAAAATCCTTGAAAGTTCGTTTCCGCACGGGGGGAATCATATCGTTCTAATTCTTTTTTCATCTCCGGAAGGGAAGAGTGTACGTCCAGGTGAGTGCCGTCCCAATAATGCAGGCGATACAACGGAGAAAGGGGCTCGTATTGAACAAAATCATGAATGTCGTTTCCACAATAGGCAAACAATTCCTCAAACTCTTGTGGCATGAGTAAGAATGTGGGTCCCAAATCGATCGTGTACCCTTTCACTTTCGTTTGAGCGACTCTTCCTCCAGCAGATGCGTTTTTCTCATACACGTCAACCGAATACCCGTGCTTGGCCAGTCGCGCGGCGAGAGCCAATCCTCCCATTCCCGCTCCAATGACAATGATGCGTTCCCCCGCGGTTGATTCGACCATGAACAACCCTATTCACGGACGGGTTTTTTTAGGGGATCCGTTGAGCGAATCAGTAGACTAATGGATTCGTTCAACAATTCATTCTTTCGTTCGTTCGTCACGAATACGCGTTGCATGTAGATATCATCGTTTGCTTGTTCGATCCTCGCGAGGATTTCTCGATAATAAGACAAGCAAAGTTGGATGGTCAACCGGGACTCCGGCTCAACGAAAGGAAGCGCTTTTTCGGCTTCGGAATAATACGCTCGTGCGCGGGCGATTTGAAACGCCATGAATGCATGAAACGAATCGTTGATCGTTTCTCGTTGAATGTCCTGAACCGAATACCCGAACTGTTCCATTTCGTTTTGAGGCAAATACACGCGTCCATTTCGATAATCTTCTTTCACGTCGCGTAAAATGTTAGTGAGTTGCATCCCAATTCCCAACGCAATGGCCGAGGGGTGAAGTTCACGTGGTGCGTGAATGAGATAGGCCATAAACAATCCAGGAATCCCTCCCGCACTGTGGCAGTATTCATACAATGCATCAAAATCAGGACAGGTGGTTTGGTGTAAATCTTTTTCTAATCCTTCAATCAAGGCCAATCCCAATTCGCGCGGGATGGAATACTCTCGACAGGTGGAAACGAATGCGCGTATCAATGAATTCGTGGATTTCCTTCCATCCCATTCCTCGTTAAGCGCATTTCTCCAGGCAGTTAATTCTTTTTTCTTCAATTGATATGATTTCTCCTGATCCACAATCGTGTCGGTGGCGCGAGAGAATCCATACAATGCATACGCGGCATTTCTCTTTTCTTCCGGAAGAAATTGAGCCGCAGAGTAGAACGAAGAAGCATGGGTTTGGCAGAGTTTCTGACTGTCAAGAAAGAGCGGGTTCACGTTAGAGTAATCGTTGAACCCAATATAATTCTACCATCCATAATGGGATGCGCGCGAATACCCAAATGCGAGGAACGCATCCACAACTCCTTTCTGGTACAGGTCGTAGTTTTTGGATAATACACTGAGTCCAACTTTCGCTTTGTCGACTTTGGATAAGTTAGACAATTCGTCCGGCATCAGATGACCGATGCGATTCAAGTCGGCTTCCGAGAAACGATATAACGCGTCTTTTCCTTTGATGATGCGATCATACGATGGGAATTCCGCGCGCCATTTTTTCTCATACACCGATAAGGATGCTTTGTCGGTTTTGTTTTGAGTGACTGCATTCGCTGCTACTTCGGCCGCCATTCGTCCAGAGATTAGTCCAAGTTGGGTGCCCCCTTCAAATAGTGGAGACGTAAATCCGGCAGCATCTCCAATGAGTAAAATGCCATCATTGTACGTGTTCTTCACCGGACCGGAGCTCGGAATCGGTCCCCCAAATGTTTTGACTTTGGTTTTGGTCTCCCATCCCATTTCTTTGACAAATTGATCGAGGAAAATTTTAGCTTTAGGAATGTCATGCGTGACTAATCCCACGTTCGCGCGTCCATCGTTTTTAGGAATCATCCACAAATATCCTTCCGGCGCGAGTCGCGGCCAAAGGTAAAAATCCAAATATCCTTCTTGGGGGATGTCCAGGAGTTCGTACTGAATTCCCGTCGTAACCTTGAATCGCTCGTTCATGTTGAGCATACGATTCGCTACCCCTGCAGCGCCGCTTCCGTCTAACACAATGCGTCCTTTGCACGCCCCTTGCGTGGTTTGAATCACCCATATATCATTTTCACGTACCAAACTCGTTACGCGGGTGCTCATGGAGATTTCGGCTCCTGCATTCTGGGCTTCTCCGCTTAACCATTTCTCAAATGCATGTTTCTCCAACACGTATCCGGCTTCGGTGAGTTTAACCGAATGATTATCCGGAAAAATGACATTAACACCCTGCACGGGCAACGCAATGACTTCTTTGGGAAACTTAATGTTCATCCGTATTTCGGCCATTTCGGATAAGCATTCTCCGCAGTGCACGGGATCCCCAATCGAGGCGTGCTCTTCCAGAATGACGGTTTTCATTCCCTTCTTGGCCGCATACATGGCCGCGCTTCCCCCTGCGGGACCGGCGCCGATGACGACAATGTCGTAAACCGTATTGGGATCGAAGGGCATAGTAAGGATGCGAGGAAAAAGGATTTAAAGCTCCGCTCGGATGAGGGAACAAAGACGAGTAAAAAAGAGACGAAGGGGGGAGAAACCCCCTCTTGAGTTTACAGTTTTCCTGCGTGCTTTTCGCGCTGTTCGAACATCATCATTCCGTCGGCTTTTTGCTGGATGTAATTCCAGTTGAGATTTTTCATGAACGCTTCGATGTAGTCTTTTCGTTTGGTTCCATAATCGAGGAAGTACGCGTGCTCGTATACGTCCAAGATGAGCATGGATGAACAACCCCACACGCCCCCTTGGTTGTGGGCGTCGCACAAATAGTTGTGCAATTTCATATCTTCCCAATCATACGCTAACACGACCCATCCTCGCGCAGCAAGTCCCATCGCTTTGAATTCGGATTCCCATGCTTCATAGGAACCGAAGTCTTGTTCAATCATTTTCAATAAATTTCCGGAAGGCTTTCCACCTGGCCCACCCATCGCGGCAAAGTATCCTTCGTGTAAACGCACTCCATTCACCGCAAATCCTTCTTCGAGTTTCAGCGCGCGCAGTTCGGAAGAGGTGGCATTGGCTTTCGTCAAATCCACCGTTTTGAGTTTCTCGCGGATTTCGTCGGTTTTCTTCACATACCCGACGTACAACACGTCGTGGTGTTCGGCGATTTGTTTTTCCGACAATCCCTGTAAACTTTTGTAGGTCAACGGCTTGGCTTCAGTCATGGTACATCACTCCTAATGGAATACACTACCATTATTCTCCCTAAACGCTAAAAAACCATCCTTAGAGGGAGCGATGCAACAACACCACGTATCCCCCAATCGTCGAATGGCGGGGTTGTTTTTCAGTGGTTACAGGAATAGGTATTTCCACCGGCTGCAAGAGCATCATACTTCCATGAATTTCCTGCTTGGTGGCTAATGAATGGAGTGCTTTTTCTTCACCCTCATTCATTTCCCCCACAAACACGGGATTTCCATCCCCTGCGTCGCGCATGCGGATCCACAAATACGCTCTCCCTCCCGGCGCGAGAGCATGGGCGAGCTTGGGAATGAGTTTGTTTAAGTTTCCCATTTCGTGCAGGGCGCGGAATGAAAGAATAAGATCGCATTCCCTTGGAATGGGAACCTGATTCACATCCCCTTCCAGAAACTCATCCACATTTTGCTTGTGATCTGGGGGAATCAAGTCAATTCCAAGCGTGTATATTTTTTCTCGAAATAATTCCTTCAATGCCGCCAGTGCGTTTCCATTTCCACACCCTACATCCAAAATGCGCACGCTTTGCTTGCGCATAAGAATCCGTTGCACGATTTGTTCGAGGGTTTGGTTCTCGCCTAGGTTTTCTAAAAACGTATTGTACAGCTGAAGGGTGTGGTCACGCAGGATGACCCCTTGTGCGTATTTTTCACGGTATTTTTCCGCCGATGAATGAGTCATGTTCACGGAGAATGGCCGAGATCGGAAGAGCACACGTCTG
>CAYHGC010000052.1:0-7556 GCA_964356075.1 uncultured archaeon | reverse complement strand
CGTATAATACGGATGGGGCATGTGTATTTTGGGAAAGAGTCTTACTTTAATGGTTTGTTTTGGTTCGTTCTTTTCGTTTTTCTAAGATTGCAATAATAGAACCATACTTGGGTCCCCACACCGACATTTTTTCAATAAGTGATCGTGGTTTCTTAGGGTGTCGAAATGGAGGGACAGAGTGAAAACCCGCGTACAACCAGTCTTTATCTTTGGGAGCAATCTGTTTTCCTTTGGGAAGTTTATCAATTTCAATCGGTCTAACCGCCAAGGATCGAATTCGGAAAAGCTTGGTGCGGTAAAAAGCCATGAGTTTTTCCTTGTTTATCGAATCCTTTTCAGGATGCATGATGTTAGTTTGTTCAGTCAAAAAAAGTATTCCGCCTGTTCGGAGAATGCGGGAACATTCTTCCGCCATCCGTTGCATTTCGGTCGAACTAAAATTTTCTTTTAACATATGAAAATGAATGACATCGACAGATGATCGTCTGATTTTTGAAAAGGCTTCTGGAGCTTTTTCATTTCGCCAATTCACAATTAAGCGGGTTCTTCCGGATTCATCGCGTATTTGTCTTAATCCTGGAACAGCAGCCTGATCAATTCCAATATATGTTCGCTTTATTCGACTTTCTCTTGGATTATGTGCTGCTTTTTTCAAGCGAGCTAAAATCAGACTGGCCTCCGTCTCATACCTGGTAATCCCTCGTCCATCCGACTCAACCGGCTTACCTCTCCAGCCACCGGCTTCAACGATTCGGCGCGCTCTGAGCTTTGGTTTCTTTTGCATGTTTTAACGAGATCTTGGATCATTATATTCATTTGTACCGTAGCATCGCGCCAATTCCACCAAAGGAGTTGTAGAACTGCGTTCCTTCTTCGGTGTCCATGGAGATAACAGCTGTTTCCGTTCCCATCGTGTGGGTTTTGTCCAATAAGTGGTCTAAGTAATCCGCTTCTTCTATTTCCTCAACCGGTGAACTGCATTTTTCACACTTGATGACGGTGTCGTCAAACTCTTGTTTGGGATCCTTGATCGTGAACATCTTTTCCTGTTCGCAATTCGTACATTTCACGCGAATAATTCTCCACGCGATTCCTTCGGATAAAAGCAACAGGCTCACTTGTCCTTTTTCGATTGCTTGTTCGACGTCCATTTGTCCATAGGTGGCGAGTCCGTCTTTGGCTACTTCTTCCATGAACTTGGATAACACTTGTCGCTCGCGCATCAAATCAGTGGTGCGCAATAATTCATCGCTTCGTTGAATAATCTCCCGAATACCACTTTCATCCGTATAGGATAAGTCAATGGTTCCGAGTATTTTTTCGCGAATACGATAGTCGAGTGCTTCGGTGTCGAGGAATTCCTGTTTGGTTTGCCCCGGTCCACCGACAATGACTCCTTTCAGCTTGTCGTATTTCCCTTCCAGGATGGAATTAATTTTGGTGGAAACACTCTTGTAGAAGTCCAACGCGGCTTCTTCGCGCAAATGCTCGAACCGTGCACTGCTCTGGCCTCCTGCCCTTGTCTTCCCCGCAACATTGGATGTAAAGTGTCCAATAATTTCGTATCGCTTCCCAACCAACAACGCAATCGTGGCTTCGCGCTTGTCCATGACGATGAAGCAATAGATTTCCGTCGGGACCATCATGTCCTGTAAGGGGGTTAAGTGAAACGAAGAGTCACACCAGTATAATTTTGTTTTGAGTGATTTCAATGCTTTCACAATGAACATACGCAAATCGGTTCGTCCATCGGTCGGGGAAATGTTTCCGGCGAAAATAGCGAGTCCGGTGTCGGGGATGGTGAAGTTGCTTTGTTTCAAATAATTGGAAATTTTTTTGAGGGCGGATTGTACATTTTTTCGCGTTTGGGGAGATTTGATGTTGGACGACTGTCCCATTTCAGTGGCAAGCTGGTTCATAACTGAACCACGGTCGGTTCCATAGGGAATGTACACGGAAATCAATTCCGTTCCGCGTCCTTTGTAACCTGCCAGCTCTTTCAGCTTCTTTTTGAACAAGGCTTGTTCGGCCGAATCGGCTTCAATGAGCGTTTCTTTAGGCATAAACGAATTAGGCCTCGGCAGGTTTTTATAGATGGGCGGGATTAACCCTCCGGGCGGTGTAGCAGCTGTTCATTGGTGGGTCCAATATGGACATGTTTGACTTATTCCGGGAACCCGAAAAAAACGATAATCCCGACGATTCACCCACCGAGAATGGTCCGCCCATTTCCGCCTATTCTTCCACCCCGGAGACCGATATTTCTAACCCAGCCGCTGGTCTCGGTGGGTTTGAAACCGAAACCACCTTACCGCCAACGAGTAAATCCACCGTCTCAGATGCCGTTGTATTGTGTGTTCCCGGGGCGCTTGTTTTTCGCAAACATTCGTTTCAATTAGCTTGGTTGTCTCAGCTCGCGCGTTCGGTTGAAGAACTCCGTGCCGCGAATGTGAATGTGGCCGTCGTTGTGGGAGAATCCAATGATGCCAAATCCGCCGCGCAAGCCGCGCGACATTTAGGAGTCGCTCCCGCTGAAATCGAACAAACATTGCGCACATCCGCTCAGTTGCATGCATCGATGGTTTTACGCTTGCTCGCGAATGCACATCCCACGACCTGTCAATCTGTTTCCGATGCCGTAAATCTGTTGCAACAAAACACGATTCCTGTTTTGCTCGGTGCGAGCGATTCGATTTCTACGGAAGGAAAGGCTGCGATGCTTGCAGAGCGTGTGAATGGTCGCTATGTGTTGTTTTCCGATTTAGACATTCCTAAAAACACCTTAACGCATTCTCGATTTTCTCGAATGGCCGGTGAAGCCGCGTTCAAGAATAATCAGAATTTCATCGTGGATCCCTTAACGGCGATGATTTTGCATCGGTCTAAAATCGAATCCTTTTTGCTTTCCGATAAGCACGTTTCCAAGCTCACGGATGTTTTAACGAAAGGGGAAGCCATTGGAACGTGGATTGTGAGCGGCTCCACAACGCAGGGACCCGATCTTACTGAGAAATAGCTGTTTCTGCCCGTGAAAATCGGCTTGAAGTAATGTTTATTAAGGGGGGAAATACTAGCTGGATGAAAAGTCGTCCAATGATTATTCCGTTTGTTATTATCGTGGTTATTGCGATCGCGGCGGTTATTTTTCTAGGCAACCAAAGTGGTAATGTGGTAAAAGGGGCTGTTGATGTTGCTGACGGTCCTATTGACTTTGAACGTCTA
The DNA here is from genome assembly GCA_964356075.1 of uncultured archaeon. Taxonomy (GTDB): domain Archaea; phylum Iainarchaeota; class Iainarchaeia; order Iainarchaeales; family VGJJ01; genus VGJJ01. The sequence continues at coordinate 4,334 of CAYHGC010000052.1, read as the reverse complement.
AACTGGAATTGCTCTTCCGTGGCTCCTCCAGCATGTGGGGGATATTGCCCGTTTAACATTAAGAGGAAACTTCCCGATCCGGCCGACCCCGGGAGCGGCCATTCTATATCATATTCGATTGGCATATGCAAAGATAATGGTAAAGGTTGGTGTACTTGTCAGTGATTTCATCGAGTCCGATTGTCTCCCAAATCCTTAAATAGGATAATCATACTAGTATGATTGAGGTGTTTGGGTCATGGGTGTTGATACAACAACAGTTGGCGAACGGGGCCAGATAGTAATCCCTCAATCGGTGCGTGTGCATCAGAAAATCCAGAAAGGGGATACGTTCATGGTTTTAGAAAAAGGAGATTTGCTCGTGTTGAAACGGGTGAAGGAGCCTACGGCGGAAGAGCTGAATAAGTTACTTAAATCGACTCGGCAACATGCTGTGTCGAACAATCTTACTGAAAAAGATTTGAAGGAGGCTGTTCGTAAGGCACGGGAAAAATAATGAGGGTTGTCCTGGATACTAACATTTTTGTCTCGGGTATTCATTGGTCGGGAAAAAGCGGCCGTATTATTGAAAAATGGCTCGCGGGCGAGTTCACGCTGATTACATCTCCTGAAATTATCAACGAAATCATTCGCACTTTAGAAAAGTTTCGCATTCCTCTTTCAAGTGAAAAAATACAATTGTGGAAACGTGCTTTAGAAACGAAATCAATCGCGGTTATTCCATCTCAAAAATTGTCGGTTATATCGGACCCAGATGACAATAAGTTTTTAGAGGCAGCAATAGAAGGAAATGCACTCTATCTGGTGAGTCAAGATGGCGCGGTGTTGAAAGTGGGAGCGTATAAGGGGGTACTATTAGTGAACCCTGAAGAATTTTTGAAGCGCTTGGAGAATCATTGAACGTTCTTATTCCCAATATGCTTGATTTCGTCAAACACATAGTCTTCTGCGCTTCGTTTTCCGAGTAAAATATCAATCTCGACTGGGGTTAACATGGGTTTTTTGTAGGATTCAAAATCATCCGTTGCAATGCGTGAGCAGGATGTGTTCACGTACGCATCCACATCCACTCCCATCAATGCATTCGGGGTAATGTGTTCCATAGAAACCAAATACGCGCGTTTTCCCGCGGCTTCTAAGTCCGTTTTCATGCGCATTGCCAGGGCTTTGCGTAATTGTCCTTTCTTGGTGCTCAAGATAATGGCGAATGAATGCGCATCCTTTGCTTGTGCGATTAATCCGAATCGCTGGCGGAGATATTTTTCCTTATACTTCGCTAAGTCTTCGATTTCAAGCGTAAATGGATTGTATTGATACGTAGGTTTTTTGCTCGCGAATGCAATGGCAAGTGCGTGGAAGTACCCGTCGCCGAAATACAAGTTGGCATCGACTTTGTCTTCAATGTCACGGCGTGCAGACACATCGCATCCGAGGATTTGTCCATCTTTCAAGTCGCCCATTCCGACAAAGACTTCAAATTCGGCTTTTTCTAATTGGGCTTTGATCTCCGGAACGTGTAAATGAAATTGAATCGTGACATAGATTCCCACTTTTTTATGCGTTTGAAAGAATGATTCTTTTTTCAAGGCTGTAACGGTGCCCGGAATCATTTTTTCGTCTAATGGAAACTCGACCGGCCAGTAAATCACCGGCATTCCCGTGTGGAGCATCTTCGAATGACCAAAGTGAACCAATAAATCGCATCCGAGTAATTGCGCTTTGTGGTCGGCAATATCGCAGGCGCCAAAACTAGGGTCTAACACGGTAATCGTAGGAATTCCTTCCGCGCGAAACACGTCTTCGACTTCCACAACATTCGTTTTCAGTCCTTCCGGGATTTGCAACAAGACCATTTTAGGATTGCGACTCTTGACTTCGGTCAGCAACTCGTCAAGGTGTAGTTTGGAGTCCATGGTTTTCAGCTCGCAATCAGAATAGGCCTACTGTGGGATTGAAAATCCCACTCATGTAGTCCCTCGGAGCCCCCGTACGAAATCGGGGAGTTATTTCTTCTTGGCGTCTTTGGCCGGAGCGGCTTTGGCGTCCTTCGCGGGTGCGGCTCCTTTCGCAGGCGCAGCTCCTTTTGCAGCGGGTGCTCCTTTGGCGTCCTTTCCAGTGGCAGCGGGTGCTCCTTCTTTTCCAGCGGCCGCAGGTGCAGCGGTTCCGTCGGCGGCAACAGCGGTTTCTTCGACTTTCGCAACAACCTTTTCTTCGCGCATGGATCGAGGCAATGTTCCAATACTCGTAACGTCATCGTGAACGTGAACGGACATCGGGAATCCCATTTTGGGGATGGCGCGCATCAATCCGGCTTTAGCGGCTTCAATTTGGGTGTCGTCGCACAATAACGAGAAAATTTTCTGGTTTTGTCGCAAGCGAGCGGCTTTCCCAATGGGCTTCCCAAACGCGTGTTTCATTCCAGACGAAACACGATCGGCTCCCGCACCTTGTGCGAGTTTGTTTTCGCGCATGATGTGAAACGGGTAAACGCGTAAGCGCATGAAGAAGTTTTCTTTTCCTAAGGAAGTAATCAACGCACGATTAACGTTCAAGCGTGCGGATTCAATGGCGTTGTCTCGGATCTGAATTCCGGGAACATCGCAAACAAGGTCAATAATTTTGGTGTATTTTTTGAGGGGGTTTCCCATGTTGAATTGTCGGGTGCGTAAATTAGGGTTGGTTCCAATGAAGTTTTTATCGTGCTTCGTGACCGCAATTCGCGTATAGGCAGGCTTGTCTTGTCCTCGATAACAGTGTGCCGGTCTCAGTCCCATAATTCATCCCTTTTTTCAGGTTCAGTATACTCAAAATTCCCGGACGAATGCTTTTAAAGCGCACCTTTCGATGGGCCTCTCTAAAGCCGACGTTTATAGCCATCCAGCGCATTCTAGCATGATGAAGGACTATGACGTAATCGTGGTAGGGGGCGGTCCGGGCGGTAGTACCGCCGCGCGAGTGGCGGCCGATCGAGGATTGCGTGTTTTACTGCTGGATATGGCTGCTTTTCCTCGGGATAAGGTCTGCGGGGATGCGGTTTCCGGCAAGGCCCTGCGTGTTTTACGTGAGCTGGGGGTTGAGTCCAAAATAGCCGCTAAACCCCATGCGCCCGTCAAAGGGGTCCATTTTTCCTCCCCCAATGGCACTATATTAAAGGTTCCCATTCCGGCGGATCAACCATCGGCCTATTGCATTCGGAGGCAGGTCTTGGATAACATCCTCTTTGAACATGCGACGAAAGTCTGTGAGTTTAGGGAAAGTACGCAGGTTGTAAGTCTCATGCGGGAGAACGAAAAAGTGGTGGGCGTTAAAGTGGCGGATTTGTCAACGAAGCAAACACGTGAAATCACGGCCAACATCGTCATCGGCGCGGATGGAACCAATTCGGTGGTGGCGCAGCACCTGAATGCGAACGAGCTTCCGGCCAACCATGCGTGCGTAGCGGTACGTGCGTATTTCGAAAATGTCTTGGAGTTGTCGGATCATATTGAAATTCATTTCACACAGGATTCGCTTCCCGGATACTTTTGGATATTTCCCCTTGAAAACGGACAAGCGAATGTAGGAGTGGGAATGGTTCTTTCAGAGATTCAAAAGCGTCACGTGCATTTGCCTCAGCTCCTGGAGAAAATAATTCAATCTCCACGTTTTGCGGCGCGTTTTAAGGAAGCCAAGAAAATGGGAGAAACCCAAGGATGGACACTTCCTTTTGGTTCGCACCGTCGCACATTATCGTTTGATGGTGCCTTGTTGTGCGGCGATGCCGCTGCCCTAATCGATCCTTTCACTGGAGAAGGGATAGGTAATGCGTTGCTTTCGGGAAAAATAGCCGGCGAAACTGTAGCAGCGGCGCATGAGAAGAATGATTTCTCTCGCACGTTTCTGATGCAGTACGAGAATGAAATTTGGAATACGTTAGGAGCAGAATTTGAAACCTCCTTTACGTTGCAAAAGTGGGCGCGTTACCCCTTCTTGTTGAATATGGCGATCAAGAAAGCTGCAACCAAACCGAGAATTCGATCTGTGCTTTCTGGAATGCTCCTGGATGAGCAGCCGCGTCAAGAGTTGGTGAAGCCCTTAAACTGGTTCAAGCTTTTGGTGAGTTAGCGAGTTCTTTTTCCCAAAGGGGTTGGAGTTTTTTGCAAATGGGTTCCATGTGTTCGTCGCCTACTTTCTTTTTGGGATGCGTATTCAGTGCGGGCGCGGCCATGTCGCGAAAATGCATGGTCATGGGCATGACGTGAATGTGTAAATGATCCTGCGAAGAATGCCGTCCTTTGTTCCAGACCATGAAACAATCGTCTCCAAACTTTTTGGCAAAACGTTGAGCGGCTTTT
>CAYHGC010000051.1:0-7646 GCA_964356075.1 uncultured archaeon | reverse complement strand
TCCGGGGAGAACCTCAATCACGTGTTGGGAGTGTGCCTTCACACACGCGAGGGGACCGGAGACGATCCGATACCCATCTGAGAGAGATTGGACGCCTAATCCTAATCGTAATGGGGGATCAAACCATTCACGTTCACCATAGATCATGAACGCGCCTTTTCCTAAACTCTCCCCCGACGGGGCTTTTTTAGAAACTTGATCGGGAGACACTTTGTACACGCGCACGGATAACTGTCCCTTTTTCCACACGGATGAAAAAACGCCGGCAAATGCGGCGGCGTCTTCGAAATCCGCAGATGTAGGTTTCTTTTTATCGTGCTTTAACAAACAGTGCGGCGCCCCAAACACGTCCGCGTGAAAATACCAATCGCCTTTCTCCATGTGACGCTTAACGAGGGCTTCATTGGAATGCGCATCCCTTCCTCCGACGCACAACAAACCATTGCGGGTGTAACACCAGCGGAACTTTTCGAACCATTCCTTGGAACGGCGTTTTTGAGGAGGGGCTTTGGCCGAAGAAATGGTTTTTTTTTCCAACACTGTCAGCTTTTTTCGCACTTCCAAAATACCGGCTTCTGCTCCCTTGATCTTTTGCTTAAGTTTTTTAGATTCATCAAACAAGCGTTGCGCATTTTCCTGCGCCGAAAAAGAGGTGTCCAAAATCAGTTTCATACTCACACCTTGGGAATGGGTTTAGGGGTTTTTGTAGGTTTGGGTTTCGAGGACAAAGAAGGAGGAGAAACGGGGGTGGGAGGAGGATTCGCTGCTAATCGAGCGGCTTTATCGGCCTGTTCTTTTTTCCACGCATCCTTGGAAGGGCAATCCATGTTGACGCAGATTTCCATTTTGAACTTGGAGCCCGAGAGTTTGACGATTGGAGCCTTTTGACAAATGGAACAGGTTTTGTTGGTGGGAGACAATGATCCTTTTTGAGGGAGAGGAAACGTGGTGCGGCAGGTGGGAAAGTTCGCACACCCGAGGAAACGCTTTCCGGTGGCTCCCGCTTTACGCAGAACGAGATTTCCTTGGTCGTTCGGACAAATGCCCATCACGTCTTGGGTAGTTAATGCTTTTTTGAGCTCGAATGAAATAGAGAGTTTGTTTTGAAGAAGTTGATCGAGCACGGTATGCAACATCGTTCGCGAACTTCCCACGACTTTCTGCTTGGTGTTCTTTCCGTTGGCTACCTCATCCATTTCAATTTCCAATTCGGACGTCATTTTTGGATCCGTGACAATGTTACAGTGCTTTTCAAGCGAATCAATGACCGCAAATGCAATTTGATTGGGTTCGATAGACTTGATTCCGGAAATGTATTTTCGTGAAAGAAGCTTTTGAAGTATTTCATGACGCGTAGAGTTGTGAACGACCACATTATTTTGAAGTATGAAGGCAGGGCGTTCGGCAGAATTTGTAATATCATACACAAATTCAGAATTTGGAATATCTTCAATAGCTTTTATCTTCTTTGTTACCAAGTTTGGTGCAATGGCATGCTCTCCGAGTAAAGCATAAGCCGATTTTACGAGGTCAATATTTATTACATATTTTACTATCCGCTGGACGTCTTTGTTGTTCCCATCTACCAACTTCTTAACCTTTTTTTCGGCCAATAGCCTTCTGATATACCTTCTTCCAACGGTTTTTGAAATACCAACTATTTGAGAAATTTTCTCACTTGATCGTGGGACGCTCGAAGCCAAAAGTATATCTTTCTCCATTATAAAAAAGGGTTTTTTGGCTTTATTATATAGGTAATTTTTGGATAACACCTGAATTAATCGTTCTTTTTTGTAAGTACTTGTGATTGGAACTTTTTCTAGAAAATTAAATAACGACTGGCGTTGACTTACGTACAATTTGTGCTGTTTTTCATCTAAACGACTGACAATTCCTAAATGAATAAGCATTTTTTGGAGATCTTTTAGAGTCTCATGATTAGTATTGGATAAAAATATTTTTGTTTCATCCTTCGTTGCATGTCCCTCATCATCAAAAAATGCACCGACGAAATCAGGGTATAGCTCGGAAGGCAATTTTCCCCATGGACGTTTTTTCAGAACCTCTGGAAAGAGGGTAGCAATAATTCGACCTGCCACTGCTGGAACTCTGATAGCCATTTTGTCCTTGTGATTAGGAATATTAGTTGAATTGGGGTATATCTCTGATTCTGCCCCGAATGTCTTCTTCAGGTCTTTTGCAAATTCATCTAATAATTCGGGGTTAGTGTTAGTATACCTAAAATCAAAACAATTCTCTCGAATAACTTTTTCGGTATCTAATGAGCCATCTCCTATTAGCTTAGCCAATAGACGTGCAAGCGAGTCATTCACTTCTATGGGAAATGGGTTTTGGATAGGAGGTTGTCCTTTGCCTCCTATTTGAGCTGGCACAATAGTAGTATTTTGTAATATGTGTATCGGGATGGGACGATTTCCTTTCTCATACGCAATAAAATTAGATCGATGCCCTCCAAATTTAGTTGCAAATCCAGTCATCGTAAGATTTTGATTCGATCGAAAACTGGCTATTGCATAGGCTGTTTCATAAGCATAAATGCACGTTTCTTTCGTAGATTTGCTAAGAAGCTCGTCCCATTGGATCAAACTATTGCTCATTTTATTTGCATTATTATGGTAAGATGCTACCGCTGTACCTTTGCTTATCTCTGAAACTGGGAGAAAGAGCAATTCTTTACTAACATAGCACATTATTGGATGATTTTCTGTCGCCTCGATCGAAGATCCATCAGAAAAAATAACCCGTTTCATTTTATCCTTTTTATTAGTAGGACGGCGGCTTACTAGTGAAAATATATCTTTCTGGGTATTTCCATTGATTGATACTCCAATAAGCGAAAGTGAATTATTTTCACGAATTTCAGCCGAATCGTGAATTATCTTTGTTTCTTTCGCATTATCGAAAAGGTCCTTCATTGTTTCTTTTTTCTCGATTTCTGCATTAAACACTTTCACTAGCGTTTCGCCACTAAAACACTTTGTTCCAAGTCCCAACTCTTCCATTAGCTTGAGAAGAGCCGACTGGGAATACCGAGCAGGAGGCTGGGTTTCCTTGCGCGGCATGTCGATTTTGGTCACGTTCACCGAATCGCCTTCCTTCAGAGGAGGGAGAATCGTTTCTTGCAACGTAGAAAAGGGATACGCGGCCTTCCACCCGGGAGAAAGAATGGTTTGACCGGTTGCAATGAACGGTTCGGTGTGAATGTCAAGCTCCACCGACGTGTTTTCAGTCAATGCATCCGGCAAAAAGGTGGCGAGAAAACGACGCGCAACCAAATCAAACAATTTCCATTCTTTTTCACCGATGGAGTTCTTGTCCGGAACTTTCGTAGGGTGAACGGGTGGGTGATCCGTGGTATTTTTGGTTCCGCGCGAAGGATTGAGCGGCTTTGCAAGAATTTCATCGACGAATTTTTTGTACGCGGGAAAATTTCCAAGCTCAGAAAGAAGTTCACGCAAATCAAGGGGGTCGGGGTAAACCGTATTGTCGGTTCGAGGGTAGGAGATAAATCCGCCCATGTACAAACTTTCCGCCACATTCATCGCTTGACCAGCTGCAAGCCCAAGCGCGGAGGCGGAGCGCAATAATTGAGTCGTGTCAAATGGAATCGGCCGTGCAATGGATTTTTTTTTGGTGGTGACTTTCATGACTTTAGCCAATTTCGCGCCTTTTACTTTTTCAAAAATAGTTTGAGCAACCTTTTCATCGAATATTTTCCCCCCTTTATGGAAAGCTTCGAATGTCTGAGCGTTTTTCTCACATTCCGCGATGATTTCCCAATACGGTTGTACCACGAACGCGAGGCGTTCCTTTTCACGGTTAACGATTAACGCCAGCACAGGCGTCTGCACGCGTCCCACTGAAATGAATTCTTTTCCCATGCGATTAGACATGATGGAAACAAAGCGCGTAAGGGCTGCTCCCCACACTAAATCGATTTCGCGACGCGAATCAGCCGAATCGGAGAGGTTGTGATCCACTTTAACGAGCTCATCGAAACTTTTAACGAGTTCCTTGGGAGTCATCGCGGAGAAATACGCACGCGCGGTTGGAACGGAAGGATTGGTTTCTTGCAGAATACGTAAGGCTTCCACCCCAATGGATTCTCCTTCCCGGTCCGCATCCGTGGCAATAATGACTTTGTGGGATAGTTTGCCCATCTCACGCAACAAATTCGCAATGGCGGGATCGTTGGGGAGGTAGAGAATAGGAGCGTCAATCAACTGCTGCAAATCCGTCCCCATCCAGGAGGCATATTGCTTGGGGAAATCGACCTCGACAATATGCCCGCGCAGGGGGAGAGTGACATACTCTTCGTTGTTGCGAGAGAATGAATAGTATTTGGCAAACCCCTTGGTTTGAAGACGCGTGGTTTTTCCACCCAGAATTTGGGCAATACGCTCCCCGGCCAAATTCTTCTCCGCGATGATGAGAATCATATTACTATCTAACCGTGAAAGGGGTTTAAGGAAGGTGTTTTCGATACGCTTTTAACCGTTGAAACTAATCCCCGTACGAGGGATTTGGATCTTCCTGGATAAACTATTGCCCGTCGTCATTCTGTTTTTTCTTGGCTATATACTCAAACGAATGAATGTATTACACGCAGACGATTCCAAAGTATTTAGTCGGCTATTACTCAACGTGGTTCTCCCTGCACTCTTAATTCAAATTTTGTGGACTACTAAACTGGAATGGGATCTCATCTATTTCCCGCTAGCATCACTAGTCATATTGGTTGCGCTATTAGTTCTGGGCTTTTTGTTTGCACACCTTCTTGGACTCAAAGACAAAACCAAAAATGCATTTGTAACGGCATTTCCAACGATTGATGCTGGAAATGTAGGATATCCGTTCATGTTTCTATTATTCGGAACAGTTGGACTCTCTCGCATCGTATTGTTAGACATCATGAATGTTCTTTTCCTTTTTTTGATCGTATATCCATTAGCATATGGTCTAGGAAAAGGAAAAGTAACGCTGCGCGACTCCATTCAGAAGATTGTAAGTGTTCCAATCGTGTGGGGAATCGTCTTGGGTATTCTACTCAATATTGTTGGCTTTCAGAATGAACTAGTAAGCAATACACTTGGCACCATTAGTGAGGCATTGCTTCTCATTGTGATGATGTTCTTAGGTGTAGAGTTCAACCCTAAACTGTCCTCGTTCAAGCTTCCAGTATCCACTATTTTGCTCAAAACAGTTGTGGGAGTGACATTGGGACTTGTCGTCAGCCACATCTTTGGCTTTCAAGGAGTTGATCGGATTGCAACCGTGATTTGGGCATCCTTACCCGCAAGCCTAATTTGTATTATTTTCGCCAAAGAAAATAAACTGGACACCGAATTTACTAGCAACATGCTTTCCATTGCACTGCCACTTGCAATAGTGTTCATGACTATCATTGTGCAATTCTTGTAAAAACTAGAAACGCTTCTGGAATGGCGTTGGAGGCAGAGCATTTGTCTTCTTAATTTCGGACAAAACGGGAAGCGAACGAATTTCGCGCACGCCATCAATATACCCTAACTCATCGAGAAATCGTTTCACGTGGGTCATATCGGGACCAATCATCTTGAGCATGAACGCATGCTCACCCATTAACTCATGAAACTCCACCACGTGCTCCATTTCCATCAAACGCTTCGTGATTTGTTTATTTTTTCCCGGCTCGGTTTTAACTAACACAAATACGGGCTTGGAAAAACCCAATACATCCAAATCTAAATCTGCAGAAATGGAATGAATGACCCCTTGACGTTTCAACCGCTCGAAACGCTTCTTGATTGCCACATCCGTGAGGTTGGTTTCACGCGCTAGCTGGGAAAAAGACGCACGACCATCTTCGAGAAGACGACCAAGGAGAAGAAGATCGACTTTATCGAGCGTGACCATATGCACTCAGAATGAGACTCAATATATAAAAAAGGTTTGGAAATCGAACTCCAGAACGGTTTTACATTAAAAAGCAAACCGGTCCTAGATTCAGAATATGGTCGCAGCCTCTTCCAAAAAAGAAACGAAAAAGTCTCGCATAAATTACCCCCTGCTGCAGGAAAAACTCGAGAAAGCGGTTGAAAAAAGCATTCCCAAAAATGAAATCGTGGGAGTGGCGTTCTCCGCTGGAATTGATTCGGGAACCATTGCCCAGGTTGTTCGTAAATTTTCTAAAAAGGCGATATTGTTGACAGTTGGAGTCAAGGGAAGTGTCGATATTTCCCGCGCGGAACCCTTTGCTAAAAAGTGGAAAATAAAATGGGTGAAAAAAATACTCACTCCGACTGAAATTAATGAAAATTATTTGCTCGCAGGGAAGATTCTACACACGAATGATCGGCTGCAGCAAACGCTGGGAGCAGTGAATGTGTCCATTGCTAAACTGGCCCGTGAAAATGGAATAAAGACTGTTTTTGTGGGGTCGGGAGCCGATGAATTGTTTTGTGGATATGCCACATTTGATTCAGTGCGAAATGATCCTGCTGCATGTGAAGCATTGCGCAAAGAGAAAGTAGAAAATGTGAAAGAACATGACGTTAAACGCGAAGTAACATGTGGGAAAAAATTTGGAGTGAAAATAATCGCCCCCTTTTTGGATGAATCATTTGCCGTGGAGGCGATGAAGATTCCGGCGATATCCAATTTGCAGGGAAAATATGGAAAAATACGAAAGAATGTCCTGCGCAGGCTTGCCCAACGAATGGGCGTTCCAATCGAAATGGTGACCGCGCCCAAAAAAGCGATGCAATACGGAAGCGGGGTTAACAAGGCGATTAAATTACGGAAAAACCTGTGAGACTTCGAGCGTGGAATCGGTAAGAATAGACGGGGAATCAACTCCTAATACATCGAACACGTCCACCTGACACCCGGATGGAGACGCCGACGCCGAACGGATGTCTTTCTTGATCACAAACGGGTGTTGGAGCGAAAGATTGGTGTCACCGATGGATTTGGCGCACGTGAGAATAGCATACGCCGGCTGTTCGTCCTCCACTGTTGGATTGATCAGCGAGAGCGTTTCAAAGTCATTTTGCAGACCCACATTTAATGTGGCCTGGCAATTTACTCCCAGGTTGGTTTTCATGTAATTAGAGGCCGCATTCCAATACGGTTGAACTACATCCGCGTAGTCTGGAAAGGATACTGCGCATGAAGGAGAGACGGGAGGATTGGTCGAGATCTTGCTCATGATCGCATCTGACGCAAAATTGGAAAACACATTTCGAGCGAGAAACCATTCTTTGGACAATTCCTGTTGCGCAATGAGGGTTTCATCTACGCTCGACTGGGTTTGGGTGCGCACGGAGGAGGTGTAGACCACGGCAATCAGCAGCACGATTGCAAACCCCATCAGAAACGAGGAAAAAAAACCAGAACGATTCATGGAGACACCACGCAGACTTTTTGAACCACCCAATCAGTGGGACTAAACGACGTGTCCATGAAATCGGGAGTGACACTCATTCGAAATGCCGTGTCGCAGGCGTATTGTTTCCCTGCCGGAATGATGGGAGGAGGAGTGGAGGTGGGAGAACTGTAAAACCAGGCGAGCGCAGCATCTTTGGCTTGAAGCTGTAGCAAGACATGAGGGTTGGGAGTAACGGGTTGAACGGATTGAGAGAGGA
>CAYHGC010000050.1:0-7850 GCA_964356075.1 uncultured archaeon | reverse complement strand
TTTTCGATTCACCCGACAAAAATGAAAAAACCGTCCAAGACAAAGTTGCGCGCGTAATTTCTAAATTAGTTGATTCTGAAACCCAAGTTGCGGTGTTTCCACGCGTGGAATTGCGTGTTTTATTGCAAACGAAACCGTTTGACAAAATCGAAACCAAGTCCGATGATAAAAAAACCATTATTTTCATGGTGAAAGAGCCCGCGCATCCAAAAGTTCCTCTCATTTCGTCCAAAAAAGATGTAGAAGTTTTCTTTTACCGCAACCGCATTGCGTTAGGCGTCAGTCACAAGTCGGCGGGAAAATTCACTTACCCAACGGATCTCATTGAATCCAAGTGGAGTACGCCCGCCACGACGCGTTTTTGGCACACGTTCGAAAACATGATGAATGAAGTAAAATAATCCCTCTTTCGAGTCCTAATCTTTTTAATGCAGGCTTGAGTTCTACACGCATGGTTGTAGGGGAAATGAGCGAGCACACAGATGTCGTGGTCATCGGATCCGGTCCCGCCGGATATGTGGCTGCGATTCGCGCAGGCCAGCTGGGGAAAATGGTCACCCTCGTCGAAAAGGATCCGGTTGGATTGGGGGGCCTCTGTCTCCATCACGGCTGTATTCCCTCCAAAGCATTGATTCACACCGCGAACGTTTTTTGGGATTGTACGCATTCCAAGGATCAGGGAATCAACGTCTCGCTGGCTACATTGGACATGCAAAAAACCCAAGAGTTCAAGCGCAGTGTCATCGAAAAATTAACCAACGGAATCAAAGCGCTTCTTGACAAAGCCGGAGTGGACATCGTATACGGTCGTGCGGAATTTGTGAGCTCGACCGAATTACACATTGAACAGGAACACGATACGATGGGTCTCACCGCAGACAAAATCATCATCGCGACCGGGGGGAAAGAAAACACCCTTCCTACCATTCCATTTGATGGAAAAACCGTCTTGCGCAGCACGGAAATATTGGATCTTGAAACGATTCCTTCTTCGCTTGCCATTGCGGGATCCGGATACATTGCCATGGAAATGGCGCATACGTTTCAAAAGTTCGGAAGCAAAGTGACCATCATTCATCGTTCGCCTACCATCCTTTCAAATATGGACGCAAAAGTGGGGGAATTGATGCAGCGCCAACTCGAAAATTTCGGTGTCACCTTCTGGAAAAACACCGAAATTATTACGGGAGAAAAAAATGCGCGAGGAATTGATCTGCATTTAGAAACCAAAGAAGGAGTGAAAGAAACCGTTCCATTCGAAAAAGTGTTAGTGGCCGTCGGTAGGAGTCCGCAAACCGAGTTGCTCGGGCTCAAAAACACGCAAGCCAAAATTGACGAGCGCGGATACATTATAATCAATGAAAAGTGCCAAACATCAGATCCGCATATCCTCGCCATTGGGGACATCACGAACGGTCCCGCGCTCGCGCATCGCGCGATGTACATGGGAAAGATTGCGGCTGAAGTGTGTGTGGGTTTACCATCTGCATTCGATGCGCAAGTGGTTCCGGGTGTTATTTATTCCGATCCTGAAATGGCCTGGGTGGGGATGCAGGAACCGGATGCCGTCAAATCCGGGCGTTCGTTTATTTCAGGAACTTTTCCTTATTCCGCCAGCGGCCGTTCGTTGGGAGCGAACCGTCCGATTGGGTTTGTGAAAGTGTTAGCGGATCCTAATTCCCATTTGATTTTAGGGGGATTAATCGTCGGTGCCCACGCGAGTGATATGATTGCCGAGCTCGGTCTCGCGATTGAAATGGGTGCGCGTCTGGAGGATGTTTCCGGGACGATTCATCCCCATCCAACCTATAATGAAGCTATTTTGGAAGCATGCGAATCCGCACTCAAGAAATGTGTTCATTTACCGGGCGGGAAATAACTTTTTTTCAGCGCATCTCAATCCATTTGGGATGTCCATATTTTTCTTTCGCGAGAATTTCAGCGTTTTCCATTTCTTCCTCAGTCCATTTTCCTTGTTTCCATTCTTTACCGGACAAAAAGCCATGCTTGAGCGCCTCATACACAGTTTGATAATCGGAAACCCCGTGCTGTTTCAAACTCGTCACGCGTTCTTTTACCACTGCAATGGTTTTCCCTCGCATTTTTTCATCCGGGACTTTCAATAATGAGAACATTTTATCCACGTCCACATCACACAAAATAGTTCCATGCATTTGAAGGATTCCATTGCGTCGCGTCTGCGCATTTCCGGATATTTTTTTTCCTGCCACAACTAAATCATTAATAGGAACAAATTCAGCGTCGATTTTGAGCGTTTTCAATCCGGAGATAATTCCCTGGGCAATTTGTCGATAGGATTCCACAATGTTTTTTTGGAACATTTCTTCAGGAGCGATAATGGAATACGTAATTTCTCCATTGAAATCGTGATACACGGCTCCTCCTCCCGTGCGTCGACGAACGATATCCACTCCTTGCGCTTGGCATGCGTCCAGGTCGATTTCTTGGTGTAAACTCTGAAAATATCCAATGGAAACCGCCGAGGGATTCCAGCGATACAATCGAATCGTGGGATTTACGTTTCCGCGTGCCACTTCATGCGCGCACGCCTCATCCAGCGCCATGTTCATCGCAGCGGAATGTGTTTCAAGCGGGATGAATCGCCATTCAACAGGTTGTTTCTCTCCACTCATTGGTAAATCGCCTCATGAATGAGTTTGGCCACCGTTTGGGTGTCAATGCCAATTAATTCCGCGCGTTTGGATGAAACGGCGTGATCTAATAACGATTGAATTCGTTCTTCGCTGGCCTCAACGGGTAAATGATACAATGCGCGCTCCATTTCTTCAATCGTTTCTTCCGGGTGAATGAAAAAATCCCCACAGATTCGAATGTTCTGAAGGATGGTCGTGTCATACTCTAATGAAATTCGCACGAGTTTCCCATTGGGTATTTTGTGCGTGATTTCAACGTGCATACACCCAATATGCGTCCCCTGCATTAAAGGATTCGGCCCTTTACTCGCTTTTTTTGCTGGTTTTACGTCTATTTTTGAGCGAATTCATCATGTCTTCGGCGCTGGAAAAGGTGGATAATTCATCCGAATGTAATACGGGAATGTTTCCCATATTCATGCGCTTGGACTCATTGGTGATGATCAATCCCGGGTATTTTAGAATCGTCTGCGTTTTCTCCATCGACAACGCTTTTTTGCGCACATTTTGTTTGGTTTCCGCATGGGAGATCAACAAATTGTGTTCCGTGGCTGCCGCGTTCAACGGGGCGCGCTCAAACACGGAGAGTTTCAATCCTAAATCCTGCAATTGATCCAATACCGAATTTGTCACCTCAGGATTTTCTTCCACCGGTGCTTTTTCAGGAGGGGTAAACACACTAATCCCTCGAATGAGCCGCGTGTGTAATACGCGTTCGAGCTTTTCAGCCACATCCAGTTGCGCCGGAGAACCGTGCTCATACCGGTGCAAGCTTTCCAAGCTCACTCCAATTTGATTCGATAATTCTTTGAGCGTGAGATCACGGGCTTCGCGCTCTTGGCGTAGTCGTTCTACGTCCAATTCTACAACATTCTGCCCTTTGAACGAGCGCTGTGTCGGCAAGCGAGAAGCGAGCAATTGTTCAAATCCTTCTAATGAGAGCACGGGCAAATCATACCGTTCATATAACACGTCCGGGTTAAGGGTAAACACTTTGCTTTTTTCTCCCACAATGAGGGAGTGCGCATTAAACACCCCGGTTATTTTTTTCAAATCCCGTGCATGTTCCGGGCGCAACGAATCGATATTGGATAGTACTTTCAGCACGAGCACAATGTTTTGCTTGCGCGCAATCAGGTCAAAGCAACTGTTCGAATCCGCAAAACTTTGGTACGAAAACCCATTGCGTAAGAGAATCTGTACCGTCTGACTCAAGAGGGTGTTGCGAATCATATCATCAAGGACAATTGGGCCAACAATCCCACCATCATTCCTTTTTTGATGTTGGATTGGGATTTTCTGGCGTTATTTTTCATTAATTGATGTGCCGCGAGAATAAAAACAATGTTTGAGAACGTCACCAACACGGGATATTTCCAATCGCCAAAACCAAAAATGGTGGGCAAGTATCCAGTAACAATGGCCGCTCCAAAAAGGGCGAACGTAAACCATTGCACTTGGTTTTTCTTCAAGAGTTGAGGCAGGGTTATTTTGTGTCCTTTATCCTCTGCTGCGTCTTCAATATCTTTCACAATTTCTCGCGCCCAATTGGCGAAAAAGGCTGGAATGGCAATCATCAATACGAGAGGGGTAATGGCCACCACGCTCGCGCCGAACACAAACGTGAACGCCACGCCCAATGAAACGATGACATTTCCCACAAACTTAATTTTTTGCATCAGCGCGGAATACAGAATCAACAAGATGCTGAAAAACACCGCGATCCAAAATGCGAGCTCGCTCAAATAGGAAGCTAAAACCATTCCGAGTGCAAACAATGCGAATGAAAAAATAATTCCCGTTTTTCGGGACACCACTCCCTTCACAAGGGGTCGGTTTGTTTTTTGCTTACGGTCAATTTCGTAGTCGAAATAATCATTGATCGCTTGTCCCCCGCCCGAGATACAAAAAACGGCGAGCAGCGCGTAGAGCAGCGAAATATCGAAATGAAATCCTCCATACACGAGCGAGTATCCGATGAACACGCCGATCATCGACATGATCGCGTTTAAGGGTCGCACGAGTTGGACAAAACCACCCAGAATTTCCTTGAAATTTCGGGAGTTGGTTTTGGTTTGGATCATAGGTCGTTACGCCTTCGTAACTTTTCCTTTCTTTTTCAAGCGTAATCCGGTCGATCCGCACTTTCGGCAGATTCCGGGTTTTTTTCCTTCGGAACCGCGGTTGCGGGCGTTGCATTTCATGCACACATACATGTGGGAGAAAATGCGTTTCATTGCTTCGGGAAATTTGGCCATTCAACTCACCTATACTCCAACTGAGCGGGGGAATCTTTAAAAGGGATCCTTTGGGTGCGGATTTATCTTTCCCAAAGGGGATTCTCCTCCTATCGGATTGAGTTGCTGCGCATGAATCTCCTATTCAAATCCCCCCATATAGGATGGGTATTCCTACTCGTTCTTTTGCTCGCGGGAAGCATTTATTTTCGTTTTTCAGAATGGGATTCCCACACGCTCAACACGGATGAAGTGTATAACATTGTCGCCGCGATCAAACTGAATTCTCCCCATAAAACATACGATGCGCGCGAGTACAATTATGAGCATCCATTCCTCGGAAAAAAAATCATGGGAATGGGAATTGATTCCAATCAATCATATTACAACACCTCTATCATTCCCGCGGATTTGTATGTGTATAATTATTTAGGCGCCCACGAATACCGCGACCAAATTCCCTCGATGCGATTCATGACAGCACTTTTTGGATTATTGGCGTTGATTCCGGCCTTTTTGATTGGGCGAACGTTGTTTTCCACCCGCGCGGGTTTGCTCACGGCGGCATTGGTGGGATTATCGATTGGATTCATCAATCAGTCGCGCATTCTCTATCAGGATGCGTTTCTCCCGTTCTTTTTCTTCATGACCATTTGGAGTTTTCTCGAATGGATCAAATCCAATCCACACGAAAAATGGAATGGGGTTTCTTTTTCCTGGGGGTGGTTGATTCTCACGCTGATTTTCCTCACGCTGAGTGGATTAGTTCGTTTAGGCCAACCGAGTATTTTGGCCGTTGGAATCCTGATCGTTGTATTCATGCTCAAAAAACCCATTCTTCCATGGATCATTGGGATTGTTTCGACGGCTGTTGCCGTTTTCTGGTTGTATTTTCCCGAAGCGCTTCATTCCTATTGGACATCTCGTCAAGCGGATGCATTTATGCCAGGGCTGTATCCTCAATTTATTTTGTCGTATCTCTCATTGCAATCGCTAGCATTTTTGGGAGCAGTTCTCGTGCTGCTGTGGTACGTTTTCACCCGTGCTAAATTCGATCCTCGCTCGTTTTTGAAATCTCGTTGGGAAAAAGCGCATGTTCATTTGCGCGCGGCGATTATATTGTTTATTTTTTTCACGCTCGTGGCACTCTTTCTTATCCCCGAGCAGCCGCGATTCTATTTGTTGTTTAGCATCATCCCCCTAGCGTTGTTGTCTCACTTTATTTTGCAGTCCTCTCCTCGTATTCAACAAATGATTGTGGTGTTGCTTATTCTAGATGTGGCCATTTTGTTTTTCACGCTGCCCCCATTCATAGGACACACGGTTACGCCGCTGGGTCCGCAGTACATTTCGGATGGCACCGACGCATTTCGGGGGTTTATTTCCCAATTGCATGTGAATGGAATTGAATCTTATTTTACCAACGATGCGCGGTTGTTGATTGAGGATCCGCTTGCAGTTGGTTTGCCTCCGTATCATTTTGCATACACGCATCGAAAAAATTGCTTGGCGAAATTTGGAGAACTGTTCGAGGGAAAATATCTCGTGTACAACGCATCCCTTCCTCTCGAAGGCGGTGGATATGTCTGTCCGTTTGTCACGCACAGCATATTGCGCCGGATTGAGTTTGCGGCTCCTGGATACGAGATTTATCAGATTCATCCAGAATAATATAAAAAGTGCCCCCGGCGGGATTTGAACCCGCGTCAAAGGCTTGAAAGGCCTCGATCCTTAACCGGGCTAGACGACAGGGGCGTACTAGCGGATAAAATAGATCAGAATGGCGTGCGTTTTTAAATCAATTCCAGTCTTTTCTCATTATTGATTGGTGATTTGATTGGGTTCTCGAGCTAAAGATTCAAGCCGCTTCAAGAAAACGCACGCTCGCCAGCGCTGGAAATGGAAAAAGAAAAAGATGCGCCGCGAACGACGAAAGAAGCGATATCTTCGACAGCGCGCACGACAGTAATGGGATTGCCCATTACCTGCTCCTCCTGGATTTTGGTTGCCCGTCTTGAACAAGAAGGGGTCAACCTTCCATATTTGGAACTAAATTCCTTCGAACCTTGAACTACGTTTAAAAAACTAACTCAGTCCAAAGGATATGTCTCAAAACGTTTGTTTTGGGCGATTTTCAGCGCATCAGGGCATTTTGTCTCTGACACGCGTTTGAACCACAATCTCCTCCACAGGAATCCACCGGTCCTTTTGGGTCCGGTACGGGAAAGGATGAGTCCCAAAATTAGCTTTATTGCCTTTGGGATGAGGAAGGTTGGATAACGAGCTTTTTCTAAGGAAAGACGTTCAAACTTACGGACTTCAAACCCCGTTTTTTGTTCTGATTTTCGGTGAAGAAGTTTGTTGCAAAGTTCATACACAGGTTAATTAGAAATTGTATGTAAATATCAAATGTGTAAATGAACGCCAAATTTTTTTGAGTTTTCGACCAGAACGAGTAAAAGGTACTAAATAGGATGCAAGGATGAGTCCGCAGAAATAAAATAAACAAGTTGCGGTATTGTGATTCATCATTTGCGAGAACGATTTTTTGGAGAATGTTTATTGAAGAATCCTAAGCAGTTAGGACGAAGGGATAATCATTCGGTGAAGGAAGATTTGTTTCATTCCAGCTGATCCTGCTGGCGGGTACTGCTATCGAATTACCACTAAAGATATGCAAGTCAATAGGTCAAGCCACGTTGACCTTTGGCGTACGATTCAGTAACACGTCGTCAACCTACCGTCGCGAGGCGTTAATCCTGGGAAACTGGGGGTAATACGCCGTAGCGCAATCCATTTGGAAACAAGGATTGCGTGAGAAGATGCACCCGCATGCTGGGTGTAATCGCGCGTCGATGGGACGGCGGCTGATTAGCTTGTTGGCGGGGTAACGGCCCACCAAGGCGACGATCGATACGGGCCTTGAAAGAGGGAGCCC
>CAYHGC010000049.1:0-7909 GCA_964356075.1 uncultured archaeon | reverse complement strand
GGCGAGCGAATTAAAGAAATGCAGAAGCAGGTGGATGGAGAGAGTGCATAGCCCACTCCTTCATTCTTATTTTTTTTAGCAACCAACCTAGGAGACACCTCGATGGATCCCAAACCCCGATTACCCAATCCCATTTCCCCCCACATTACTCGCGAGTCGGAGGAAATCGTATTTCCTCGAGGAATTCAATAGCAGTAGACAGGAGTTTCCCCCGCGCCGCAACCAATACGCCGCGAGAGAAACGAGGAGATTGTCACGTTCGTCGTACGCGCAATCCAGCGGGCCGTTCTTCAATAGGGCCTCTTCCGCCCGGCGTTTCGGCGGCTCTCTTTCGTACTTCGCGCATCCGCGCTCCACGTGTTTTTTTGGCCATTCTTCGTTCACCTCCTGTGTAGCTAGCAGGCTACACCTTCTGAATCAAACTGACAATAATCAGAATGATCGCAATCACCAACAGGATATGAATCAACCCCCCAATCGAAGGAAGGCCAATATATCCCAGAAGCCATAGCACGATCAAAATAATCGCAATCGTTTGTAGGGTACTCATAGTCGTATTCGCCTCCAGGGGGAAATCGATTGTTCTCAATGGAATAGGGGGGACTCGCCTCGCGATGGGTGCATCGTTCATCGGCGATCCTATTTTAGACGGGGTTATTCGAGCTTGATATGAAGTAAATCCAGGATCACCAACAACAGCACGCCCGGGATTCCTCCTAAGGCGGCAATGAGGATGGTCCAAATGTTAATGGGAATTTCAATCTGAGGAAGGAAATTGATAATCAGGATGAGGAGAACCCCAATGAGACTATTGATGATCAATCCCATGAGAAAGCTCGGCATACTAATTCCAATGGCCAGGAACAACAACAGCAACACCACCACCAGGAGTGGGCCGCTCGTTCCGAATTGATTCATTCGACTCATACATTCGCCTCCATTCCACTCAGCTCGCAATGGATGGTGGTCCCCCGTGCGGGGGATACCACGGCATCCCACTGGTTGCATTTCCTTCTTCCCTCTCCTCGGATTCGAGGTGCAGGGATTTGGCTCCTTTCTTTTTTTTGGGATTCATTTCGTCATATCTCCACGTGCGTGTGAAAGAGGCTCCGCTATTTCGTGAGCGTTTCCACTTCCTTGGCGAGTTGATGAATCCTCTTCCGGGCAGCGTCGTAGGTTTCATCCTGCACGTTCCGTACTCGGGAAAGGGTTTCCTTTTCTATTTTGCGAAAAGACTCCTCTCCGTCATCCGGGATGCGATCGCGCATGTGATCGATATTTTCTTCGACCACGCGAATGGCTTTCTTTTTCACATCCGTGAGGGGGTCATACGTGTAGATCGCAAATCCCACGAATAACAATAATGCGCCAATCCCAAAATCAAGGAGATGGGATCCCATCGCCGAACTCGCGGGCCCGCTTCCCCAGGATAGGAGAAAAATCCCTCCTGCCAGGAGAAAAATTATCCCGATTAGTTTCAACATGGATTCCACCTCCACCCTCAAAGGGGCTAGTTTTCCACCTTCACGGTGAGAAATACCTTCTCAGCGACGTGATCGATTTGTTCATGGGGAACAATGAGATTGGATTTACCCAATCCCCGATCTACTTCGAGTTTTTTGATGCGATTGGTGTTGGAAAGGCGTTGCACTTCTTTCACTTTTCCCACGTAATGACCACCCGCATCGTATACGGACAATCCCCTCACTTCCGTGGAGGGAACATCGTTCAATACCACCGCATCCGTGTTGAGGCTTTCGATGAGGCTGCTGCCGATGAATTGGTCTTCTTCCAGCAATCCTCGGTTGATTTGGATACCTTCGATGTGCAAGCGTTTACCTAACACAAACACATCGGAAACCCGTCCAATTTCTTTTCCATTTTTGGCTAATACCTTGCTTCCGAATATTTTTCGAATCGAGACGCCTTCTCGAAACGGAATGCTTTGATGATGTACTTCTTCCATGGCCGTTCACCTCCGTTTGCCTTCTACTGAAGGGCCATTTGACGATAGAGTATACTCAAATGTAGTCAGAATGCGATCCCGAGGAGATCGAGCAGGATGAGGAGCGCGATCCCAGGAATCCCACCGAAGACCACGATGAGAATGCTCCAAATGTTAATCGTGATATTGATCATCGGCAAAAAGTTGATGATCACCAATGCCACTAAGCCAATCAAACTATTGATAATCAACCACACAATGTCTTTTCCAAACGTAATCGCAAGGAAAATCAACAATGCCAGGACCACGGCCGTGAGCACGGGTCCCAACCATATGATGGTGGTTACCATGACACCCCTCCACGCGTTTGAAGTTAAAGAAAATACTTTACGGAAGCTTTATCCCGAATAACAATTGAAAATAATTAACACGCGCGAGCGACGATTGTAAACAGGTACTTAGACAATCGTCAAAAAGATGAATGAAGTCAACCCACCCCTTTTTACAGAGAGAAAACGGATAACTGTTTGACCTCAAAAAATGGGGAATAGGATTTCAAACGTATTCCGAACCACGGAGGTGGCCACATATGCCCCGACAATCCTGGAGTCTAAAGCGTGAGCGGCAATACCAACATATCAAAGAATCCGAAAAGAAACGAGGGAGAAGCACGGCGCGTGCAAAGGAAATTGCTGCACGCACGGTGAATAAAATACGTCATCAACAAGGAGAAACAAAAATCTAGTTTTCATTCCTCGTATTACGCTTTCTTTTGTGTGAGTGTTTATTCGTCCATCGCGCTCTGCGCGACATCAATGGCACTTGCCAAAATAAGAGGTCCCACGATGAATCCAAATATTCCAAAAAGACTCACCCCGCCAACGACTCCTAAAAGCATCACAAAAGGGTGAATCCGCGTGCGATCGCCGATCCATTTCGCATAGAGGATGGTCTCCACTCCCACCGTGAGAATGAGTCCTACGACCGTAACCCCCAGGGCAATTTCGTACTGTTGGTTCGACAAATAATACAACGCGAGGGGCACCCACACCATAATGGGACCAATGGTTGGAATGAACGCGAGAACGAACACAATCGCCGCCATGATGAGGCTGGCTTCCACCCCCGAGAGGGTGAATCCCACATACGCAATGAAAAACTCCAGCACGGCCATGACGAGGGTTCCATATAGGATAGCCTGCGTCGTTTTGTTCAGATTCCGAATCACCCGATCTTTGTTTTGAGACGGGACATATTTTTTCAACTCTTCGCTCAGCGCGTCCCAGGAACACAGGATATAATACATTCCAATAATCGTGATGACAAGTCCGAGTGCCAAATCAGGGAGAGCATTGAGAATAGATCCCACAAAATTAGAAATAAAATCATTAAACTGTGTTTGAAGGGTGTTTTGGTTGAGATTAAACCCGTGTAACAACGGGTGGGTGGCCACGAGAACGATGTATTTGTGGATGTTGCTCTTACTGACGGCATCCCCCACTTGATTGACCATGCCAATCGTAACCACACTCACGGGAACAACCACCAGGAGAATGACTACCAGCACGCACGTTAACGAGGCCATTGAGGGTTTGAGTTTAGGAACGAGTTTGAGATACAGTGGACGCGCGACAAATGCAAGCAAGTATGCGGAAATAATCGCAATAATGAATGGAAAAACCAAAAACGAAGCCAGGGCCAGAACACCCAAAATAATCCCCCAAAACAAATAATTGCGGAGTTGATTCTTGTCGTGACTGATCATGTATATGTAATAGAAATAGACCCCTTCAAAAGGGCGCGCTTTGAAGAGATCGAGGAAACGGAATTAAAAAGTCAAAAATAAGTGATTTAGTCATGGAGGATTGAATCCTATGACGTATGTGGATGGATTTGTAATACCAATCAAGAAAGACAGGGTATCAGCCTACAAGCGAATGGCAATATTTGGAAAGAAAGCCTGGATGAAACACGGCGCAGTAGACTATTTTGAATGCGTGAGCGATGATTTGCGCGTCAAAAAAGGAATGGGTCAAGGGTTTAAGAAAATGGCCAAATTGAAAAATAATGAAGCGGTTATTTTCTCCTTCATTGTGTTCAAGTCCCGCGCGCATCGCGATGAAGTGAACAAAAAAGTCATGAGCGAAATGAAGAAGCACATGACGAAGAAAGACATGGCCAAAATGGGCGAAATGATGGACATGAAACGCTTTTCGTACGGCGGATTCAAGACGATCGTTCAGGCGTAAAAAAATAGAAGTGATTCCGCCTGCCGATCAATGACCGATCCATAGGCGGAACCGCTCAATATTATCTTTTTTTAATTCGTTGTCGAATTCACAACAACTGCTTGTTCAACGTTCGTAATCGATTCATTTCGAATAAGGATACGTCGTTCCTGTTCGTCGCGTTGGTTTCGTCGATCCACCAATAGCATGCGATGGGATTCATCGAATCGTGCGCGTCGTTCATTTATGGCCAATAATCGGCGCATCTGGGAGACGCGTTGATTGTGTGGTGCCATCACCGTGACGGCGTCTAATGTTACAGCCGTCTGCGCGAGAGCTCGTCCATTCAACTTTGTTCCCGTGTTCATCACAATGGCCGTTTTGGACAAAATGATTCCCTTAACATCCGAAGTGGTTCCGAGGGTAGCTTGACTAGCAACCTGCCAAAAGACGTTCTTGGCCTGTGCGCCGCCGCTCAATACAATGGCCGTATTCGTTCCAACATCGAGCGTTTGCCCAATCTGGAAAATCCAAACATCATTCGGGCCACCCGCAAGAGTGAGGTTTGTCGGGATGGTTACGCCCGTGGACCACTTGTAGAGTCCGGGAGCGAGAGTCATTCCACCAATATTCCCAGCACCTAATTCGGTTGCCGTGGGATTGGTTCGTCCAGCTGCGTCCGTGTAGGCGGTTTCCATGTCACTAATGGCAGTCGTCATCGTTACGGGAGTTGGAGCAGAATAATCCGCTGCGTATGCTTTTCCAACAACTAATGAGGAAGTTGCAAATGTATTCAACGGATTCATCATTAATCCAAATCCTGTTATGGCGGTGCTCGAAATGGGGCTCACTCCAATATTTCCCACAATGGATGTGGTTCCTGTAGTGGAAATTCCCGATTTACCTAAAATGGCAAAATTAGCGGAGGATCCTAAATCTACAATTTCCGGTCCAGCGGCGTAAACGCCTTGGGCTAGAAATAAAACAACTAAAATTAATCCTAGACTTTTGAAAAACATTTTTTTTAACACCTTGTTCCTGTTTTGTTATTTTTTTTTACAACAACAGGACATTACTCCATCGAGTTTATACCAAGATGTATTGAAACAATATAGTTTATTTTTTTAAAAATAGTTACGAACTGTCCGCGTGAAAATATTCTTTTTTTCGCAGTTTTTCCGGCTCGATTCGGGCCTTGAAAAATGTAATCATCATTTTGATGGCCAATTCTTTCGTTGGAAGGTTGTTCGCCAGCTTGTATATTTCAACAATCGTGTCTTCGTCGCGAGATAAATCAATCTGAATTTTGACCATAGATAAACCTTCGCGGCCGCTCTATGGTTAAAGGGATGTAATTTTGTTATGTTCGACTATTTTTCAGCCTTCATGAAAAGAACTCCACTTACCACTAAAACAACTCCTGTTAGCGCGAATCCAATTCCAGGAATAGTAAACAGTGTCTCACTCCATTGAGCAATCCCGAATCCCGCGAGAAGAATTCCGGTGAGAAGAATGGATCCGATGACTACTTTTTTCAGGATCATGGGCATCGCACGGTTGATCCCGTCTTCAATTCCCTCCGCGACAGCGGATGAAAGCACCGTGTTGAGCGTTCCCGCACGAAAGAGCACACTCTCAACCCCTTTCAGGACGTTTCCAATGAGATCAGCGAAACTCACGCATTATCCCTTCTTGGAGAGTAACGCACCAATGAGTAAACCACCTAAGAATGCGCCAATGACGAATTCAAATGGTCGTTCGGCTACGGCATTTTCAATCATGGATTGTTTCTGTTGCACATACTGATGTGCACCGCTCATTTTGGAATGAATTTGTTCTTCTAAATCTTTATCAAGGATTCGTCCTTCGATCGTTTTAACCATTTTAACACCTCACATGTTTGGATTTGATCTTATTTTGACAGTAATTGATTCATTTGTTCAAGCGGAGTCAAAAGGAGACGAATGAGTTTCTTTTTTCGTCCGGCCTCTGATTCTTTTCCGCTTTCGAGTGCTCTCCGTCGTCGTCCGTATTGGGAGTTCATTTCGATGTTCAACAACTATTGAGCCTGTCCGCCCACTTTGATGGCGTCAGGATCCACTAAAATATTGAGCATGATGCTCTCCCCCACACCCTTCACGTCGGATTTGGAAAATACCGCGTCATTCTTCAGAATGCCCGTTCCAACCACGATGGCCGAGATGGTGTTGGTTTCTCCTTCCGTTCGAATCTCTTTAACGGTTCCCACTTCTCTCCCACTGGAGTCGAAGACCTTGAGTCCTTTGTAGTCCGAAGCAGGGGTCATGTTGAGCACGGCTCCATCGGAAGATAAGGACGTAATATACTTGCGTCCAATGAACGTGTCGATGCCGAAAAATCCTCGGTCGATTTCAATTCCGTCAAAATCCATAGTCTTCGGATCTAATCGCACTTCTTGAATGGTTCCAATTTCCTTCCCATTCGCCGCTAAGACCTTTTTTCCTTTCAACTCGTTGACGCGCACGCCTGAGTCGTATTCTTTGTTCATTTGTCGAATTTCTTGCATAATCATTACCTCCGCGATAACGTTGTTTAGTTGATTCAAACACCCAGCAAAACACTCATGGTATACGCGAGGTATATCGATTAACAATTAACGGAAAAAAAATTCCATTCGTGTATCAATTGTCGTTGTTATATCATCCTGATACACCAGCCTCCGTATAAAGAGGTCGTAGCGAATGGAGTCTTCGCAACTAAAAAAAATAAAAAAAGAAAGAGCGCGTTCGCCCTCTCGACTAAAAAAGAAAATAATGTACTAATTATTACTAATCAAACTGATGATAATCAGGATAATGGCGATAATCAAGAGAAGGTGGATAATTCCCCCAATGGCAGGCAGGGCAATGAATCCAAGCAACCACAATACGAGTAAAACGATTCCGATCGTTTGTAAAAGTCCCATACTTCACCACTCCTTGTATCCCATTAAATTGAGAATCACCAGAACTGCTACACCCAAAAGTCCACCAATCGCGGCAATCAAAAACGTCCAGATGTTGACAGGTACTTCAATCTGAGGTAAGTAATTGAGCAGCATCAGGATGATGATTCCAATAACTCCATTGATCAGTAAGGCAGTAAGCAATCCGCCATTATTGAACCCCACAATAATTACGAGGGCCAATAACACCAGCACAAGGACTGGTCCCACATACACTACTTTTGTTTTAGTCATAGTACATCATTCTCCCATACTCGTTCGCACGAATCATTTCGGCAATCAAAAGATGTTCAAGAAAGGCTCGGCGAATCATTCGAAGGTCTCCGACGTGTTTCCTTTTGTAGATTGGGTAATTTTGTCAATGCGCGTCCGGGCTTGCTCCACGATCGCCTGTCGGGCATGGCGAGCATCCGATTGAATCTGGTGCACCTGTTTTCTCGTTTCTTTGGCTGAAAACATCTCCAAATCGGCTCCTTCCAATATGTTCTGGGCCGCATCGAGTACGCGTTTGGATTCTTTGATGAATGGGTTGCTATAGCGCATCATCCCAAATCCGATCACAACCAAAATAGCTCCAAGGATGAAATCCATCGTAAAATTCACCGTTTCGTCCGTGTATCCCCAGCTGAGGAAAAACCCCACGCCGAGAAGCAAAAAGACCAATCCAATCGTTTGAATGCTCATATTTTTTCTCCAGGAGTGCCTTACACAATCCTTAGAAGGCCACCTTGAACAAATCCAGTAGAATCAGCA
>CAYHGC010000048.1:0-8227 GCA_964356075.1 uncultured archaeon | reverse complement strand
GTCACGGCATTGTTATTCGTTATAATCTCAGTTGGTTGGGTGTCGGCTTTGAAGTACAGCGTGTACGTTTCTCCCACCACAAATGCAGCATTATCAATCGTGGACTCGATTTGTACGGTGATCGCGGATGTCGCGGCGGTTCCAGAGGGCGGTTGATCAAAGTGGAACGAGATAGGTGCGGGATCAAACCCTGCAATCATTTTCCCTTCTTCATTTCGAATGATTAATGTTCCCGAAACATCCGCTCCGGATGGAGGATACAAATCCATGCGCTTGTT
This sequence comes from uncultured archaeon, assembly GCA_964356075.1. GTDB lineage: Archaea > Iainarchaeota > Iainarchaeia > Iainarchaeales > VGJJ01 > VGJJ01. Next base: position 7,949 of record CAYHGC010000048.1, on the reverse strand, counting down.
GACCGCGGAAATGTTCACCGAAACTCCTTGCCCTTTGATCCACAATCCCGGTTGGGCAGTGGGTGTTCCAATGGCAATCACATCTCCTCCGGCTCCCGTAGGGCAGTCCGCGGGGCAGGATGTAACTTCTCCTGCGTCACACATTCCGTTCCCACACGTCGGACCGGGACCCGGTCCATCATCGACTAAGAAGTCAATATAGTCAAAATTATCTGAATATACTTGTTCCGGGGTCAAATAGTTCGTCGTGTTGAACGTGTAATATGGCGCCAAGTCAATCGCGAGCAATCGATACCGATGCGAATCAATTAATCCCAATGCTCCGGCGTCAAACAAATAATTTTCGCTGAACGTGGGGGCTGGTAATGTGTTGAGGGACGCGTTGGGGTTCACCGTAACGTTGTGTGGTGGCACTGTCATAATTCCAACCAGTGAAGTGTATGACAAACACGACGAGCATCCCGTATCACGGAAGTTTTCTCCGCGGATGCTTCCGGGAATAATAATCGCGGATCCGGTTCCTAAAAACTCGGCTCCAATTTCGGTGGCGAATGCCGTGTAGTTATCAGTAGCTAAACATTGGGCGCTGGTCGTGAGATCATCCAAGTCACAGAGCGCAACAATTTGGAGAGAGTTGACAAACGTATAATCGGTGTCTCCATGAATGAGGGTGTTCGATCCAACGGTTGTGGACCAGGTGTCCGTGCTCAAAATAACAGGGGCTGAAGAGGTGACATTGGTGAGGGTCACTAAATTGGTGGACGGCGTTCCTCCCGGGGTTCCGGTGGAATTGTATTGCACACAAATCGTAATAGGGTACGTGTCCGCGGGCAATCCGCTGTAGGGGGATTTGAGATGGGCATTCGTTTGTCCGGATAATTCAACCACGCTTGCATAATTTGGTCCAAAGTCTGTGCATGAATTATTGGTTCCGATCGCATCACTCCGATCGGCAAACTGCACTTCGAGTGTTCCGCTTGCGGAGGCGCCAAGTTTTATTTTGTTGGTGTACGCCGTCAATGATCCCACTTCCGCATGGGAGTTGGATGTGGTAAACAATCCAATCAAATCTACGACACTCGTTCCCGATCCATCATTGGTAAGGGTAATCGGTCCTACAATCGCATTGTCTTTGCACAAAATTCGAACCGTGTATCCGTTCAAGGAAGGAATTTCACCATGTGCATTATCGGAGGAGGATAACGAGAGAATTTCCGTTCCTCCAAAGGTGGGACTCGTAACCGAATCGCTACACACAATCGCCGCGTGCGCGGCTCAGCTGAATGCCAAAACAAATAGAACCAACCCCACCAATCGAAATCCGTTTTTCACGTCTCGAAAAGGCATTTTCCGGTTTATATAGGGTGGGGCTCAACCTGTGCGTGAAATAAAAAAGAAACACAAATTCCCACGTCAACGGAACTAGTTGGTCGTGTTCGTGCGTTTGCGCAAGATTTTGAACAGTTGGTCGAAGCGCAAGTATTCGACTTCGTCTCCGCTCGACAAATCCTTGATGTCGGCGGGTTTAGGAACGTTGAACGTTTCGTAGGTCGCGGTGTCCATCAACTGTACTTGTCCGCCCATCACGGCTACAACCTGTGCGTTTCCGCGATCAACCACGGGAACTTCGGCGTCCGAGTGTACGGGGGCCATGAGGTTTCGTTTTTGATTATCAAATACGCCCGTCGCGGTAATACGGGCTTTGGCGGCTCCGTGTTTTCCCGGTTTGGATTTTTCCATGGTCTTAATTTGGCACACGAATCCGTCGATCATGACGTATCCGCCTTCGCGCAAATGGCCTACGTTGGAAAATTTGATTTCGCTCATACCATTCCATCCATTAGTTGTGGGTCAATACGTTTTCGTCGTGCGGACGCTTTTTAAGGAATGCGGGTAACCAGCTCGGCGAAATGCCCCTATCGCCCGTCTTCCTTCACCCCCCACGCTTAATAATCCAGAATCCGCTATCCCTCTGTTAACCTCTTTGGAGTGTTTGATGGTATGAATCTCCCCACCGGCCTGGCGCGCGGAAATACGCGCAACGTTCAATCGATGGACGTCAAACGGGAGTTGGAAGACTTATCCGGGACTGGTTTTTCCGGATACGTGATCGAATCCTTGCTCAACTCGACGGGATTAGAAGAGTCCGCATTGGTGTTCCGTAATGGAATGGGGGTGGGTTCTGCATACGAGTATTATTCCCGCGCGCGCACGTTGCAAGGAGACGAATCTCTCGTCCATACACTCAATGCGTTTCTCGCCGAGCATGGCGTGGTGGACATCGTCGAACTATCCGTTCAACAAGTGGATTTGGTTACGGCGTTTAATCCGCGCATTAAATTTTCAAAGCCCATTCCTAAAGGAGGGTTCAAACCCTTCATGAAGGATGCATTCGACGCATCCTTGGGAGAAAAAATCAGCGTCACGACTCCAACCAACGAACCCGCGACCAAAGAAAGCTTATTCAAAAAATTCGGCCTCGCCGGAATTGAGGGAAGCTCATGAATAATCAAAACAGGGGGAACTAATTATGGTTATGCGACGTGTTCGTTCGGTATTGCGCGGCATCACGCGAAAAGTATTAGATGTGGAGGATAATCAAACCCCGCGTGAACAAATGCATTTGTTGAACACGTTTCTTTCCCGACACAAGTTCGAATTAAACACCACATCGATGCAAGATTTGATTCAGTCAATGAAAAAGAAGCATTTGGTTGATTCGATTTGCATCTGCTCCCCCAATGGAAGCATCATTATTTCCACCGACGGAAACGATTTTTCGGAAGCCATTATCGGCTCGGCGATGTTCAATTACATCAAAAACGAACTCCCCGATTCCGAAACGATTCTGATTAAGGATAAAGAAAACTGGTTCATGGTCTTCCCATATAATGGGAAAATCTACATTGTGCGCGCTGCGAGTGATATGACGCGCGTGGAATTATCCGTTCTCGCGAAAGAAATTGAGGCGTTTTTGAAAGTACATGGGGAATAGTGCGATGCCACCCGTGCAACGTTATCCACACAGACTACGGTTAAGCTATGCGTTAAACAAAGTAAATGGAAAAAATCAGTATCTTATTCGCATGGTAAGCGAAAAGACTCGATACCATCGAATGGTTAGCAGATTAATTCAGAATGGTGCAAAATTAATTGGAAAGCCAGTGATATCCCCTATCGACGACGGGGGTATACTAATGACTGTCTTGAGAAAGCCCACGGGTGAATTTGTTCAAGTTGTTTTTCGAAATCTTTCTATGGATAGAAAGTTTATTCGCGGTGCTAAGGCCCCCGGTGCTGCAGAGCAACGGCGACATGAAATGATGCATGGTTTTCAGCAAATACTACACGAGAAACTAAATTTTAAATTAAATGATAATACTGAATTGGCCCACTTTGAGGAACGTGTCCTTTTTCCTTTTTTTGAAAAGAACACATTGCGAAAATTTCCGAATGAGAAAAAAGAACGAATGAAACCCTATTCTCAGCTTAGGATAAAACTTCACCGATTTTTTGATGCATTTCGCTGGCACCTCGTATCTCGATTTAATACCCGACAAGAATTACTTGCGGTGATAAATGAGCTGTTTACTGATCCTAAAATGCGCCCCGTACTCCAACGAATGAATAAATCCTTTCTAACTATTTTTGATGATGACTATGTCGGCTATCCGAATCCAGGCCTGTATCGAAATGTCCGTCGTGTAATCACTTTTTTTGAAAAACGAGCAACCAAATAGTGTTGTTGGATTATACTCTTTTGAGGCGATCTTTTTTTTCGTTCTATTCTATTCCTTGGAACGGCCAATAAAGGCCAAAGTTCTACCCGTTCCTTTAAATGCCTAAACCTCATCTAGGAGTATATTCCGTGCATTCGGATGGTTGAATGATATGGGTCGAAGTATTACGATTGTTTCAGGTAAGGGCGGAGTTGGCAAAAGTCAGGGCTACGATGAATACATTTCTCTTTCAAATGGGGATGCCATTCAGATAGGTCCTTTTATTGATGGTCTTATTGAAAAGAATCCTCAATCGGTAAAAAAGGCCGCCGTAAAATTGGTGGATGGATCTGAAGAAATTTTTGAAGTAATTGACTCACCTGCTGAATTGCAGTTGAATTCGTTTTTATTTTCGGAAGAAAATCAGAAAATGGTTCACTTTCAAAATAAGCCCGTTTGTTTGATGCGAAAGCCCGCACCAAAGGAATTACTCACTTTGTGTTCTGCAAATGGAGATGTTTCCATAACGCCCGAGCACCAGTTTGTCATCATGCGTTCCGGGAAAATGAAAAAAGTTCGCGCGGATGAAATCATCCCAAAAAAAGACTATTTGCTTGCGTACAAAAGCGCTCATGACATTGAAAATGATGAAAGTGTTCCAATTCACATTGCAATCTGGTTAGGGTATTTGATTGGAGACGGAACTATTCGAAAAGAAAAAGTTTCCATTTGTAGTGGTCCTGGAAACATGACTACAAACATTCGTGATTCATTCATGAAAGTTTTTGGAGAATGCTTCGAAAGCAAGCGAAAAAATGTATATTATTTTCAATTTTTTAAACGGCAAAGAATCCGTGAACTTTTTGAAAAGTATGGGGTCAAAAAAGCTCTTGCCGGAGAAAAAGAAGTCCCAACTGCTCTCTTCAAATCCAATAATCCGTCTATCGCCGCTTTCATTCGTGGATTATTCGACACGGATGGAACAGTAAATATCGATCGACGTGAGGTGGAATTTGACACCAAATCCAAAAAGTTGGCCTTCCAAGTCGCTTCCCTACTTCGTAATCGTTTCGCTATCTCTTCCCAAATTACGCTCACTCATAAAATGGCAACAAATGGAAAAATGACCGAAAAGCAACCCTATTGGCGGTTGTATATTACGGGAAATAATGCTCGCCGCTATTCGGATTATATTGGTTTTACGCATGAAGAAAAGGCAAACCGATTATTCGATCAATTACAGTCCCCCACCGATGAAAACACCAATATTGATGTATATCCAATTGGAAAATTGTTAAAACAAATTCGAGAAGAATCCGGACTAACCGGATTGCAAATTGGAAAAAAATTAGGTTGCACGAAGCAAATGGTCTATGAGTATGAATGGGATTATTATGCACCATCAAAAGAAACAGTGCGGCGCTATTTGAATGTCTATAAAGAAATGAAAATCGACCACCCTCTTCTTTCATGGTTAGAGCAAATGCTCCAAGGCAATATTGAATTCCGTCGCGTAGATGAGATAAAGCGAATTCAATACCCTCACCCATATGTGTATGATTTCCAAGTCACCGAAAACGGCGGTCATTTTGAACACGCCTCAGGAATTATTCTCTCCAACACATCCATTTGTGCCAACCTCGGTATTGCGCTCGCACAACGCGGCGTTTCAGTCTGTTTGGTGGATGCAGATATTGCGATGGCGAATTTATCGTTGATGCTCGGCATGCAGTCCTCCCCCATCACGCTGCACGATGTGTTGCTGGGAGAAGCGGGTGTACAAGACGCATTATATGACGGTCCCGCGGGCTTGAAGCTCATTCCTTCCGGGTTGAGCCTGGAAAACTACCGCCGCGTGGATGCGGATCGTCTTGCGAGTGTGATAAAATCCATCCAACACAAGTTTGATTTTGTTATTTTGGATGGTCCCGCGGGAATCGAAAAGTCCGTGCTGGCCTCTATTGCAGCAACGGAGGAATGCCTGCTCATTGCTACCCCTGATTCCCCTTCTATTGCGGACGTTTTGAAAACCAAAATCGTTTCCCAACGCTTGGGGAGCAAGCCCATTGGAATCGTGCTAAACATGGTTCGCTTTGAAAAGGGGGAAATTGGAAAGGATGAGGTTTCCCGCATGCTTGAACTGCCGGTGTATGCCACCGTTCCCTTTGATGATGAAATGCGTCATTCCTTTGTAAAGGATAAAGCCATGCCCGTCATGCTTCGCAATCCCCAAGCGCGGTCCTCGATTGAAATTCAAAAACTCGCCGCTCGTTTAGCGGGTTTGCCGGTACAAATGGACGATCATAAGCAATCAAGCGGAATCATGGCGGCGATTATGGGTTTCTTTGCCCGCTTGTTTGGCGGAGGAAAAGGGAAATCCGGAAAAGGAGTGGAGGAGATGCGCGTTTGAATCCATGATTCGCGCGCTTTACATTTTTGGAATCTTTTTCCAAAATAAGGAGAAAACAAACCATGAATAATACCAGCAATCAACAAGCCTCTCGACCCTTTGATTGGTTGAGCGAATCCATCAACAAAAACGTATTGGTTGAACTCAAAGGCAACCTCCAGTTTCGGGGCGTATTGAAAGCCTTCGATGTGCACATGAACATCGTCCTGGAAAGCGCGGAATCGTTGGACAACGGCGAGCCCAAAACCAAGTATGGTAAAGTCGTGCTGCGCGGGGATAACATTCTGTTGATTTCGCCGTGAGGGGAATTGAATGATTGCCATCATCAACGAGGCGCATAGCACCACGCTTGACAATGAGAAACATATCGTTTCCGGCTGGTTTGACATCCCTCTTTCTCCTTTAGGCGAGAAGCAAAGTCTTGAGCTTGGAGAACGCTATTCGAACGATTCATTTGCTGCCATTTTTTGTTCAGATTTACAACGTGCGTATAAAACGGCTGAACTGGCGTTTGGGAATCGTTTTCCTATTATTCAGGATGAGCGTTTGCGCGAATGCGATTATGGGGACTTTACTCACCGCGAAAGCTCGTTTGTTGAGGCTGAAAAAATAAACCGAATTTCGATTCCTTTTCCAAACGGAGAAAGTTACTTACAAACAAACACCCGAATGAAAAGCTTCCTGGATGACTTGTCCAAAAAATATGAGGGAAAAAGGGTCATGATCATTGGTCATCGCGCCACCCAATATGGATTGGAATATTGGATTAACAAGGTTTCATTAGAAAAGCAAATAACGACCCCTTGGAAATGGCAGCCTGGTTGGACGTATCAATTAAATAAAATTTAGTTATTTTCCGGGTCGGCTTGTGTTTCGATTAGATTGCTTGGATCTCGACGGTCTCCCTGACGTCGATCTCCTATTCTTTGGGTAGATGACCATGTAAACGTTCTTGTTCGGGGATGATAAACCACAATGTAAAGAATATTGTAATGTAAAAATTTAATTCCAGGAGTTCGGTTATCTTTCTCCAGTAATTCGATGTATTCTTTCCGCGCTTTGACCAATGGAACCTTTCGAATTCGCGCATATTGTTTTACATCATGGTTGAAACGAGAAATAATTCGTCTAAATACAATCCGTGGAATTTTTTTGTCTGGTTTTTTCCGTGTGTCATATTTTCTTACCGAACTTTTTCTTCTTCCTGCAAGCGGATTTGGTTCTAATGAAAATTCGGGCATGCGTCGATCGGTTCGACCCGTTCGTCGTTCTCCGCTTCTTCGTTCAATTCCCCGATAGGCTAACTGTGGGTTATAGAGTCCGGCTTCACCTGTTGTCATGTTTACATAAAGGCCTCTGGAAGCCCATGCATTAATGGGAACTCCGCGCGGAAACCAACTGGATCCAGCCGGCTTGGCTCGTGGGGATGGAGATCGTGGATCCTTTTGGGGTCCGCGTCGACGACGTGGGGGGGGGGCATTGACTGGTAAATTAATTCAAGACTTAAAAGAGTTTAGCTGAAGTGGACGCTGGGGGATTCGGGAACGCACTCCTTTTCTTTTGAGAAGAACCTTTTAGGAAAAGGTTCATCAAAATTTGATCGAACTTTTCTAAAGTTCGAAGAAAAGTAGCGCCCAGTCAAAAGAAAACGCCAGCCGTGGGATCGTTTTACGATCCCACTATACCGGTGCCGCCGCAGCCTTTTTGAAAAAGGCTGGCGAAAACTCCGGTGCGGCCGGACGGAACCGGCCATCGGAAGCGACGATGGACGCTGGGGGATTTGAGCCCCCAACCTCTTCCATGCCATGGAAGCGCGCTAC
>CAYHGC010000047.1:0-8440 GCA_964356075.1 uncultured archaeon | reverse complement strand
TCGTTTGCGGAGGAGCGCATCACTTCGTGCATCACGCGGAGAGTTTCTACTTCATAGGGCCAGACGATCAATGCGTTTCCAAAGCGCTTGCTCATGAGCTTCCGTTTTGATACCAGTTTTTTGATGTGATACGCTAAACGCGAACTCACCAACCGCTTCTCGTCCCGCGATGAAATAGATTGTCCTAAGAATTCGGCGATTTCAAGCGAAGAGGTGGGCCAGCGCGTATGAACCACATGCAGGATTTGGGCTTCCGCATGCGTCATGGAAGAAGTAGGAATCGATTCCACCGACTCTATTTTGGGCATGCCTGAAAAAAAATCGATCAAATGAGGAGAAGGCATGGGTTAGCCAAAGGAAGGGCCTATAAAAGACCCTTTCTTTGGCATGCCAAAATGATTCTATTTAAGCGGTTCCGAAGGTCGCGCTCTGCGTAACCCGGGCGTTTACTTCAGCTGCGACGAGGGCATCCTCATCTACTTCTCGAACTCGGCGTGTCATGCGTTCGACGTCATCGTCGGTGGCATCCGTGTCTCGGGCTCGATTGAAGAAGCTGACGTAGTTGCGCATGTGAATGGCAGCCAAATCAGCCAAGACATCCATCTTCACCAGCGCCTGCATCAACAATCGAGCGTTGGCAGGAGTCGGCGTTGCGGCGAACGTCGCTTGAGCGGATTTCGCTTCTTCAATGCTGGCTTCCAATTTGCCATCCAATCGGGTGCCCACAATGAGCATCGCTTCCGATCGTCCTTCAAACCGGTTGTCGGCTCGAAGACGGGCGTCTAATCCGTCGATGCGTTCCAACAGCACATCTAAGTGTGCCTCAACGGCCATCGCGGCATTAATGGCTTCCGTTGCTTTCGCATTCAATTGGCGAGCGTTGGCTTCCCACGTGATTCGATCGGTATCCTCTCGATCGGTTTCGGTGGGTTCCTCACCATCTTCTTTGGCGTTATTCAATCGGTCAAGCAACACTTGAAGCTTGGCTGCGACTTCGGTTCGTCCTTCGCGGTTGGCAATCGCCAATGCGAGTTCGACGCGCGCAATCATTTGATCCAAATCCGAATCAAATTGAGTGCGGTCCAACACGCGGGCGCGTTCGTCCAATCGAGCAGCGAGCTCAACACGTCGCACGTGATCGGCTCGAATGGCTTCCAATCGATCCGCGTTCATCAGGCGAATGCGTGCAATCACTTCCGTTCGACGATTCGGAGGAACCATGCGCTCGAATTGTTCGCGATTAATTCCCAATCGAATGAGTTCGCGTCGCGTGTCGTCATCAACACCTGCGATTCGAACCTCATCCCCTAACAATATTTCTGCACGCGTTCGGTCGCGGACTACGATTGCGCGATCACGCATTCGGTCAACGCGTTGAGCACGCGCGACGGCATCCACACCTAATCGGGTGTCAATGGATGTAACGGTCGTGGCCGTAATGACTCCTAATGTGGGAGTCGTCACCATGGCATCGGTATTGACGTTAACAGCCCCACCGATGGTTTGTGCACTTGCAAAAGGCAAGAGTGCAAGGACGAGTAATAGACTCAGTCCTATTTTGTGTAATCCATTCATTTCCATTCACCTCCAGATGAATTTTATTTCTCGATGAAAAGGTTCGTGATTTTTTAATTAAATAGATACTTGGCGTTCCTTGCGAAAAGCTTTACGACATTAAAAAGGAAAGAAGAGGGGCCTACGACCCCTCGCCCATTGCTAGATATCGGATTCCTGGGATTCGTCCACTGCCGTGTCCAAATCGTCCAAATCGTCTTCCATGGCCGATAATTCATCCTCTGAAATATCGTCCGAGCCGGAGCCCGTACCACCGGAAACACTGCCGGCCAATTCGCTGTCGGTAGGACCTGCGGGAGGGGTATATCCGCCCGTGGTGTTGGTGGTATTGGTTGTTGTATTATTGGCGGGAGGATTGTTCGTGTTGCTGACGCATCCTGAAAAAAGGAATAGCGCTACGACTAACAATGCCCCGATCGACATTATTCGTAAGGTATTGTTTTCCATTATTGACCGCCTCCTGTGGTGGGATCAACTTCAGCGACGGGAACGACAACCATGGTTGCGTCCACATCGGCTGATACTTCGGCTTCCGTGGGCGCTTCAACCACACCCTCGATCGCCACTAGTGCATCTGCGGCTAAAGCCGGTCGAACGTCGGTGGCACGTGATCCTCGTCGGGGAACACGCTCCGCAAAGGTTCGAACGCCTTCGACTAATCTCTTTATGTGTACGCGCAATTCGATCATTCGGTGTTGCATCGCGCGCACTTCTTTGGTGCTTGCGGCGCCGTCTTCCAGAATGGAATGATCGGCCTGAAGATCGTTGATGTAGGTTTCAATGGATACTTGTAAGGAAACCAATTTGTCTAAGGCGGCCGTCAAGCGTGCCTTTTCGATTGCATCCGTCGAATCATTAATTCGTACACGCAATCGGGCAATCATGTCCGTGACCAACGTATTAATTCGGTCGGCACGATCCAAAACACGCGCGACGTGAACTTCTACGTTTTCATTGTGCACTTTTCTAATTTCTTCGTCAATCGCGTCGCGATCGGCCTGCGTTAAGGATGCCTTCACGCGCAATGCTTTCAAGGTCGCGCTGACTTCCAATCCTCGGCGAACCGCCACTTCTTCGGCCAATTTGGCACGGGCGCGATCGCGTTCAGCGACGGGTAATTTGAGCACGGCTCGAATATCGTCGCGGATTTTTATGTGGGCCACTTTTCGGGCCTCAACTTTGATCATTTTAGATTTGGCTATTTCCATTTTGCCGGCGTCTCCGGGACCTGCATTTATTCCAGTGGTCCCTCCTGCAGTCACCAGCACATCGGTTTGCGCCCATGCGAGCGTTCCCATCACGAGAAACGCGGCCAGAACAAAACCGGTAATCAAAAGAGTACTTCGCTTCATTTTTCATTCACCTCAACAGACTGTATAGAACAGCTATATGCTTATTAGGGAGGTGCGGAACCGAGATATATAAAGATACTTTACAAAAGGGATAGCAACGGAGCAATGAAGCATGCACTACGTCGTAGGCGAGAACACGCCCCTGGGAACACTCCCCGCGGACCTGGAACAGGTCCATTTGACGCGACCCCTTTCGGGAAAAAAATTGAAATTGATTTTACAGCGGTGCCCCTCATTGAGAGTCATTGGATTGAGCCCTTCGGTTGAAAAACGACTCGCTCCCGAAACGAGAAAAATACTCAACGAAAGCGGAATCGGACTCGCACGGAATCATCGTGCAGGGAGAGCGCTGAACATTGATTTGAATCAGATCAAAACCATTGCCGATTTGAGAAAGGATTTCTTATCGATGCGTGAAATTAGCAAACGCACCGGTATTCCGAAAAGTACGATTCATTATTTGTTGAAAAAAGCCAAACGAACCAAATTGAAAAAAGGAAAGCAAATTATTTACGTTTAGTAAACTTTTTCAAAAAAAGTTTAATCAAAAATGAGTTAATCAAAAAACGAATCAATCAAAAACGAATTACGCGTCTTTCTTTTTGGGCGCGATAACGGTGGAGTCGCCCTTACTTGCAGACGCTTTTTCTTTTCCGGCCTCGGCTTCGATTTCCGAGCGCAATCCGTTGAGCTTATCCAAGAGTGATTTTTCCTGCTTTTCGACGGTCTTCACGCGCAACGCAGTGGTTTCTTTGGTGTCTTCCAATTCTTTTTGAACTTCTTTTTTATCGCGCAGCACGAGGATGTTTCCTACTGCTTTGTAGACTTTTTCCTCGTTGGTGTTTCCCAATTCTTCGAGGGTTTTGTCAATACCCAAAAGGGATGATTCGAGTTGCTGTTTCTGCATGGAAATGTTAACCAACGCTTGGCGCTGGCGCTCAAATTCCATTATTTTTTCTCGAATATCAGCCATGCAGATTTCACTTCCTTAGTTTTCAAGCGATTTCAAAAAATCCGCCAACTGTCCATACGTCCCCTTGGAGGCGCGCACGGAGGCGGAGTCGGATCCTTTAACAGTAAACGATACCCGAGAATTTTTAACCCGAACCGCTGTTTTGGCGCGCTTTTCGTGCGTATTATCCATTTCGGGGGATAACGCATCAAAGACGGCGCGGGCTATTTTGTTTGAGGAGAATGTTTTCGAAAAGGTGGCAGAAGGCATCATCAACACCCTTAGCGGGCGAGAATGCGTTTCTCGACGGGGGCGCGGGTCTTGTAGAATATTTTGTTTCCGCAATTGGGGCAGCGAACCAATCCGATGGGGAGAGCGTCAAATTCTTGCAAGCATTTGTTACATTTGTACATGCGTTTTTCCTCCGTTATTCTTTATCGTCTTCGTCTGCTACTTCTTGAATGTCATCCTTCATTTCGGTTTCTTCTACGGATTCTTCTTTCTTGGCCTTTTTAGTCTTTTTCTTGGGCGCTGAATCCGTCTGCGTTAATTGGGCGATTTTGTCTTCGTCCGACATTTCGAGTTGTTCTTTCGCCGGCAGCTCTTCTTGTTCCACCATGGTTTCGATCAAATTAGGATTGAATGTACGCTGCGCCACCATTTTGGCAATGATTCCACCCGAAAGGGTTTGGGGATAAAATGCTCCGCCCGCGTATTTGGCGTTGCATTTGTTACAATGAAAAATACCGGTAGAAACGCGCTGCACCTTCTGGAATCCGCACTTGGGGCAGACATGCTTGACGCGCTGTTTGACTTCAATCGTTTCGAATCGTTTTTTTACGGATACACCGTAGCGGGCACCGAATCGTGCGGTGTGTCGGGGAGCGTTTTTATCAGCCATAAAAAATACCGTTTTGGATGGTTTCTAATGAGAAAACCTCGGAAAACGCTTAAAAACCCGCTCCTTTCGCCCTTGGAATAGACTCCTATTAGGAGGCCTTCCACACAAGGAAATAGGTCCCACGGATATGATAAAAGGTCTTTTTTCGACCCAGTTTTCGCAGGAACTTCACGGTCTCGGGCCAATACTCTGGATTATAGTCGTGCCATACAACTAACCCCTTTTTTCGGACTAATTTGAATGCTTTTTGAGTGTCGTTTTGGGTGTACTCATACGTATGGGCACCATCCACAAAAACGAAGTCCATTTTGCCATAATAGCTGGTCAAACTTACACGCGCAGAATCTCCCCAAATTTGCTTTATTTTTTGTGAAAATCGTGTGCGTGCGAAATGATTTGTTTTACGCTCATCAATACATCGTTGATTTCCTGCATCGACGGGATATTTTGTTTCCAGTTTTTCTTTTCGAGGAAGGTCTAGTGTATAAATCATTGAATCTGGATCCGTGTTTTGTGCAAAGAGCAAGGTTGTCAAACCTTCAAATGTTCCAAACTCAAATACTTTTTCAGGAGATTGCATATGACAAAGTTTTGCGAGTACCTTGTATTCATATTTCAAACTGAGTTCTCCCCATTTCAGTTTTGATGGAAGGGGTACAAGAGAAAAATCTGATTTTGATTTTGGAAACTTTTTGAGAAACGCATCGAGTGATATAGAGCGAATGGGCATGTAATACGCAACGCGTGCAGAATTAATAAAAATAGAAGAACGAAAAGAAAGAGAAAGGAAGGTCCATCCCTACGAACGATAGACCGCATCATGGTGGTCATAATCGAGCAATTCGACCGAATGATCGGACTCTGAGATCGTATAGAGGAGGACGAAGGAACCCATAATGTGGACCCGTCGGATGTGCTGCATGGGCGCATGAAGGGGTTTGAAACGATGAGGATCTTCGAGAATCTGCTTGACCTTTTTATGGACGGCTTCTAACTGAACGGGGTCCTTTTTTCCCAGCTTTTCAAATACTTTTTCCAAGTGCGGTTTTATTTTCAGGGAATAGGACACGTGACATCACTTCGTGAGTTTGGAAAAGTACGCATCCACATCTTGGATGGGAATGGACTTCTCTTTACTCACGCGCTTGAGTTTTTCAATGTATTCAGACCGAAGTTCCGGCTCGAGAATGAGTTCCTCGTATTCTTCCGCTAGCTTGTCAATGGCCTGGCTCTTGTCGTTCAATTCGTATTTGGCCTTCACAATGTTGATGACACGATTAGTTCGGTCTTTGAGTTTGACGATGGCAGTAGGCATGTTAATATTATATTAATACCACGTTAATATAAGGGTTTCGCATACAAATGGAGAATGAATACGGTCCCGCAGGAACACCCGTCTGGTTGTGCGGTAAGTTGTGTTGCGGCTCTGAGTGGAATATCGTATCCTACTGCATTGAAATTATTCCGAAATGTACGCTATGCACGCTTTCGAGGATTTTATTGTAAGGAAGTGGTCGCGGCGCTCAAAAAGACGGGGAAAAAATATGGGTTTGCTCACTATGGAAAATCAAACAAAAAATGGCTAACGAAACCCAACGTCATTGTTTTCATTCAAAAATCAAGGGATCATGAAATGGGCCATTATCTTGTCCGCTCACCCAACGGAAAATGGATGGACCCGTGGATCAATTACCCTATGATGAATCCAGTACGTGCGGGTTTCCGTAGAAAAATTCCTGGAAAACCCCAATGGATTATTTTCCCCCAAGAAAAAGAATGAGAAAAAATGAGCCGAAAAAACGACCCATTTTTCTAACCATTAAACCTTCAGAATTTTACGAAGGTTCTTGGCGTTCTTGAGCCCCATTTCAATGGACTGCTCGAGTTCATCCGACGTAAACGAGCCGGTTCCACCCTTTTGAAAGGCCGTCAAGACTCCTTTTTCGGTGCTTCCAAAGGAGAAGCGGGCAAACTGGGCCTTTTCTTCTCCAATGTCCGCATCGGCCATCAATTGACTACCGGCTTTTACCGTTGTAGTCAACAAGGGCTGGTTGGCCATCTTGAGGTTGCCATCGTACTCACCATAAATGATCGCGTTGTCTTCAATCTTCGACAAGCGCGTATCGTTGAGTGCGGCGAGCGCAGCCATCGAAGAGGCGTCCATCAAGTTTCCATCATCGTTCACGGCGTAAATATCCACGAACAATGACAGGACTTTTTCTCCAGGAACCAAGCACAGCGCTTCCGTGTCAATACAGTGCGATTCACGAATAGCGCGATCCACGACGCGAGCTAATTCAATTTCAGCCGGCTGAGGAGGGCCTACTTCGAATAACGGAGAGGCCAACGGAGTTAATTCCAGTCCCACCGAAATCGATCCATCATTGGGAGAATCCGGATACGGCGTGCCGATTCCAAATTTTATTCCCGCAATGACATCCGTGTTTCCGAGCTTGATGCGCGCGGACCCATTGGCGTTTTCGCTGACGTGGGTTAACACTTCTATTTTTCGATACTCATCCCATTTTCGTCCAGAGACGCGTGTACCTTTAGACAGCGATTCGGTTACTTTCGTTCGCTGCAATTCCATCAATATGTCGAGTTGTGTCATGTGTCATTCCTCCTTATTCCTTTCCGCCATCAAAGGCTTCGTGTTCCGCATCGGCGGTGTCTTCTTCTAATTCCGTCTCGGAATAATCCGAGGCGTCAAACGACAAGGGGTCTTTGGTCTTCATCGAAACCTTTTCTCCCGAATCGTCGTTCATTTCCTTATCCATCGAGTGCATGGCCGCAATGCGATCCATTCCTTCAACGGGGGCCGGTTTTTTGTTTTCGTACGAATCCTTCAAGGCTTTCTTTTGGATTTCATAGACCTTTTCCACATTGTCTGCGGCCGTCTTCATGAGCTCCGTGAATTCCTTGGGGGACATTTCTCCATCCATCTGCAACAACACGACTTCTTTCGAGTTGGGCAAGAAGGCCACCGCCATATCGACGGCGTCCGGGGCATCCTCTTCGTGTTTGTTCAAGTCGATGAGCGCGTTTCCATCCGCTCGCCCTACTGTAATGCCCGACACTAGGTCGCGCATGGGAATTCCGGCGTCTGCCACTGCAACCGCGGCTGCGGTTAAGCAGGCAATGCGGGTTCCAGCATTGGCATCCAACACTTCCACGAAAATATCAATCGCCGTGTTCGGGAATCGCTCCAAAAAGATGGCGCGTTCCAATGCTTCTCCCGATACTTTTGAAATTTCCGACTCTCGACGGCCGGGTCGCGGATTTTTTCGTTCCGTGACTGAGAATGCAGCCATGCGATAGGTGTAACGCACGATCGCCCGGTACGGATTCGCCTGGTGTTTAGGTAACACTTCACGCGGACCGTTCACCGAAACGAGGACTTTATTTTGTCCCCATTCGAGGTAACACGAACCATCGGCATTGGGCAATACGCCCGCCTTGATTTTAATGTCGCGCAAATCGTTGATTCCACGCGAATCGATTCGCTTTCCTTTACTATCCACCCACCATTCTTTTCCACCGGTGGATTCTTTGTCTTTTTTCATTTTGGTTTCAGTTTTTTCTTTTGCCATGTTTTTTCACCTTTCAAGTTTTCATTTTGCTTTCCGTTTAGATCGGAAGAGCGTCGTGTAGGGAAAGAGT
>CAYHGC010000046.1:0-8640 GCA_964356075.1 uncultured archaeon | reverse complement strand
TGGACGCTGGGGGATTTGAGCCCCCAACCTCTTCCATGCCATGGAAGCGCGCTACCGTTGCGCCAAGCGCCCCAACCCTTGAGTCGGGTTGATCGAATGTAGTGGGCATTGCTTCGCAAGCCCACGTCCTCTCTCCCCTATTCGTGGTCGTTTCAAATTTTGGGCCAACAACGGTTTAAAAAGTGCCCATTTTACCCGCTTTTTTGCAAGGAAAATTACTTCCTATCTTTCACTTTATGGACTCGGTAAAGCTTTTCTCGAAGCTTTAGATAATTTTTCATATAAAGCTCCGGCAATCAAGAGATGTACAAGCCAATTCATTGGTCCCTTCCTAGGGGGCCATTTGGGAGGTTGGTTAGCATGAATACACAAAACAAAGGCTTCCTCGGCCTCGTGGCCCTGGGATTAATCGCCGTCCTCTTTGGAGGTTCGGTGGCTGCATTGGACGTGTCCAAAGTAGCCGTTGTGAACACCGATAAGGTGCTCATTGACAAAGACAATGTTAAAGTAGTCGCGGCAAACACCGCTCGAATTAACGTTGGAGAAATTCGTAAAATTGTATTAGATCGCGATCAAGCGCGAGAAGATTTGCGCGCTCGATTGTCGGATGACATTCGAACGGTTGCAAAAGAACGATTGGATCGCTTCCGCGATGCTATCAAGGATATGCGCCGATTCATTGTGGATTATCGTCAAGCCACCGATCGAAGCAATGCATTTGCCGGATGGAATGTCCAGCGAATCATTAGTCAGAGCGAATTGACGAGCGAACAGAAAGTAGACTTGTTAGAGGTCTACACTGTATCCAAAGCTAACGCTGCGGATTGGTCGAAGAGCTCCTTCACGATGTTTGGAGTGAACGACCGCTATGCCATGACAGGCAGTTTTTTCGGAGTCCAGACGGACGCCGGAACAGCCGGTACGGCGAAAGGATTCGACAGTCTGAATGGAAAGCCGTTCTTCATGATCTGGGGTAACGGAGATGCTGTCTTTCTCCAAGATGGGAAAGTCGGAACCATCCATTATGACAGTGGCTACAACGCTACCGTTTCATACGACGGTGAAGTCTACCAGACGAAGTACATGATGTACTAAGTCCGGAATCAAGCTTAGGCTTGGTCCCGCGGAGAAAAGGGAAAAATACCCCTCGTCTCATATAGCCCTCCTCAAAGGTTCTCCGCGGGCCATCCTATATTATTTTTTACTAAAACAGAAATTACTTTTTCAGTCCGAAGAATCCGCCCGTATTCTTCGCATCCTTTTCTCGTTTATCGTCAATCACTTGCTGCTGCGCTGCCTGTGATTGTTGCTGTCCCTGCATCTGCACCAACAATTGAGATAGTTGTCCTACGACTAAATCAAGCTGCTTCAATCGCGATTCCACTAACGAAATCTTTTCATTCGCTCGACCATCGAATGCTTCCATTTTCTTTTTCAGTTGAATCGTTTCATCCTCGCGTTCCTGGTTGGCTTTTTTCACAATATCCAAAAACTGCTTCTTGAATAAATCCAAATTCTGCATCGTGGTTTCAATCTCCAAAATCTTCTGTCCAATTTCCCGATGCGTTTTCTGCAATTCTGTAGACTCGCTTTCAATTTTGGTGAAAAACTCCTTTTCTTTATTCGCCACAATCGTTTCCATTTTCAGGTTGACGATTTTATCAATGTCGAGTGTTTTCCTCTCGGTCATCGCGTCCATTTCGTTGGATTTTTTAGTAACCAGTGCATCGATTTCGGCTTTGCGGGTTTCCATTTCTTTATTGAGCTGCACAAAATCTTGAAGCGTCTTTTGAATGTCCTGTGCTCCTAAATCCGCTCCGAGTTTCTTGAGCTGAATAATTTCTCCTCTCATTTCTTCGCGCAAATCCTTGACTTTGGTTTCCAGAATCCGATCGGCTTGCGTTTCTACCTGCTCGGTCAATCCGGAGGTAATCTTTTCTTCCAATTCCAGCGTCTTTGTCGCGCGCATCTCCACATCATGCACCCGCTCATCGGTGGTCTGCACCAACTCATTTACTTTATCTTGTAAGGTTTCTAATTTTCGCGTCGCGTCATCGATGATCATGCGTCTTGTTTGTTCGAGGGACTCTGTTTTTGTTGTAATGTCCGCGACCAAGTCTTGGATGATCATCTTTTGTCCTTTCACGCGCTGCAAATCTTCTTGGGTGGCTAAATTCATTTGTTTGATTTCAGTGATCTTACTGTCGAATATTTGCTCGATCTCTTTCGTCTTCGAATCCAATGCCGCGTCCATTTTGAATCGGAACAATTCACGTTGCGCGTCAAACAACGCTTCCATTTTCTTTTCGATAATGACATAATGCTCAATGACTTTCCCCTCGATCACGTTGTCGAGTTCGTTTTTCATTTTCTCCATTTGAGCTAGTTTAGAGTCAACGGTCGAGAGGATACCACTTTCCCAGAGTTTCTCAATAGATTTATCCGGTGCCGGCGCGCTATATGCGGGCGCTACATACGGTTTGGGTGGAGTCGAAACTGGAACCGTGGTTGCTTGCGTCGCGGGAGGGGAGCTGGGGTATTCCGTTTGAGATGGGACTTTGGAAATCATGGGGGTGGGTTGTTTCATTTCTTGTTGCGTCGCGTCACTCGTTCCATCGCGTGCTTGTCGGAGCCATCGTTCGGCTTGCACTTTAGGAACGCCCGTCTGTTCGAGCTCCGTCAAGAGTGCCTCATCTGTGAGTCCCATTTTCTTGAGTTGGCGGATGTTCTCCAAAATAGCGTCTTGGGGGGGCATACTTGCTTAGAAAAAAATCGGCGAATAAAAGCAGGGGGGTTTACTTCCCTTTAATCGTTCGGATAACCTGGGAGAACAGTCGTTTTCCATCGGTTTTTCGAACGAACATCTCAGGGTGGAATTGGAATCCATAGATGGGTTTTTTCCGATGACGAATGGCTTCAACTCCATCTTTTGATTGTGCGAGTGAAAGGAGTTTAGGTCCTGTTTTTTCTACCACCCATCGATGGTTTTCAAACACATGGAATTTTTTCGTGCCCATCGTGATTTGAATGGTTCCTTTTTCCTTATTCTTCATTCGTTTGAGCGTAGATCCGTAGGCATAGGAAATGAGTTCAAATCCCAAACAAATTCCAATGATGGGTTTCTTACATTTGCGAATAAACGCGACTTCATTCTTCCATTTTTCAGGATGGTCAACCACCGAGAATGAATGCCCACCGGACAGGACAACCAAATCCGTATCGCGTGCTACTTTAGAACCAACTTTTTTCCAGTTGATGGCTTCAACCTGATCTTTCGCAAATACGTGTTTGAGCTGCGTGAGATAGCGTGATCCATTGTCCACAATTAGCACATGCATCTTACTGATATCATTGGAGACAATAAAAAGGAGATATTATAGTGACTATCGGCACATGGATTGAATCGCTTTCATGATTTCGTCGACGTTTGAAAAGTCTTGAAATACAAAATCGGGTTTTTTATCTACAAGCAATTCATATGCTTCTGGACCCGTTGCTACTGCAATGATGCCTACACCTGCCTTTTGGGCACATTCAATATCGCGTATCGTGTCCCCAATCAAAATAATTTCATTATTCACAAATCGTTTTCCGGTTTTAGCGAGCGCGTCCTGTCGGGCGATTTCCACGAGCTTATGCCGTTCCCGGGACTGATCCCCAAACGCTCCGATGGGGAAATAATTCCAAAAGCCCACCGCTTGGAGTTTGACCCGCGCGGCCTCTTTCACGTTTCCGGTTAACACGCCAATCGTATACTGGTCGCTAACCAATCGTGCAATCAGCCGGTCCACTCCTGCAATTCGTTCAATTCCATCCGGGTGTTTTTGAGCGTATAATTCATTTTGTCGTTTGAGCGCTGGTAAAAAACGTGAATCGTGTTCGGGGTCCGTTACTCCGATTTGTTCCAGTTGCTCTACTAAAATCTGCCAGTGGGTTTTCCCCTGCGTGTAAATATCCTTCGGCACGCTTCCTGGAAATAATTCCCGGATAAGCTCTTCGCGTATTTTTGCATCATACCGATTGGGAATTGGATGAATCAGAATCCCATCTATATCAAACAAAATCAGTGCCATTTGCATTCCTTTCTTTTTCAACTACGATAGCCCTGGGCAGAGTCGAACTGCCCCCTCCACCATGTCAAGGTGGCATCCTAGCCGATAGACAACAGGGCCTGGCCGTTTTCGTCCGGCCGCACCGAAGTGAGGGAGATTTACAATCTCCCGGGCCTGACTCAACATACTGATTGGGCGGGGGAATGCATTTAATGCTAATCTATTGCGGGTCTTGTTCTATACTATTTTTACGCGATAATACCGATGATTCCCCTACCCGAGTGGTCGGATTTTGCGGATGGCGGCTCGTAGGCGGGGCTTAGCATAGCGATAAACCAACTGGATCCACTTTTTTTTGATCGAACGCTTATGCTCAATAAAATCGATGTATTTCACGAGTTCTTTAGCCACTTCTTCGGTGCGTTCTCGTTGAGGTCCTTCGACCAACATCTGAATATCAATCGGGATGATTCCTCGTCGGGGATAGCGTAGGTTGTCCAATATTTCTTCATGCATGGGAAATCCTGCGTTGGCTATTTTGGTTGCTTCAATTACGGCTTGCCGGATTGCTTCCCGATTAGAAGGTGGCACGTCGTTTAATGGTTTTTTAGAATTGGACCCAAAGAGTTGCATGACCAATACCCATTCTCCATTGGGCAATTGAGCGAGTCGCATGCGCGGGATTTTCACTCCTTCTTTTTCCAATCGGGCAATGACGAAGGGGTATCGTTTAATTTGAATGGGGGTTAATGGAAAGTGGAATTGTTTGATTGCAACACGAATTCGATGGTTGTTCTCTAACTGCATTCGTGCGGAGTAAACCGTTCCTTGTCGTCCAATCCCAATCATCCGTTCATTGGTTGGATTGAAAATAATGCGGTGATTGCCAGGTACTGTTGTTCGTCGCGCAATAGAAGGAACTCGTCTCATTCAGGATAGATCCGCGCGTGAAATAAAAACACATTCATTGAGGAAGCATCGGCAGTCCAGTAGAAAGTTTGCTTTTCCCCATTTTGTTGATTTGTTCCGGGTTGAGCATGGGGTGCTGTACTGCGTCCTTGATGCGTAATTCATACAGACAGGCTTGACACGTTTTTTGCGAGCTCAAATCGCCGCAGCGTTCGCAGAGCTGTAACACGGCGTCTGTTTCCATTCCTTGCAAGTGGGGTTTCATTTTCAAATACGATCGAATAATGGCGTTCTTGGTTCCGGGTTTTTTTATTTCCATTTGATCCAGCATGGTTCGGTAGATGTTTCGATCGGCTCCGTGGGAAAACGGGCAGCACTTATCGTTGTAATGGGGATAGTTTTTCATCTGCGCAAATAGTTCCACTTCTTCTTCGGGGGAGCTATACAGCGGTTTCACGCGTCCCACCCATTCTTTGACTTTCGTAGTTTCGACTTTCGGTCCCAACCGTACGAATCGTTCCATTCGGTCGGTGAAAAAGTTCATGCAAATGCTCTGCGCTTCATCATCGAGATTGTGTCCCGTGACTAATTTGTTCGCGCCCATTTCCCGCGCGGCGGAATTCAAATACTTCCGGCGGAAAACCCCACAAAACGTGCAACTGTTTTCTTTCCATTTGTTTTCATGTGTTTTCTGCACAATTTCCTGCATCGAGCTGCCGATTTCGTCTTTCAGTTTGACAATTTTGTAGTCAATGTCCAGTTTTTTGTAATTTTCAACGGCTTGCTCAATGGCCAAATTGCGATACCCATCAATTCCTTCATCGATTGAAATACCCACTATCTCATGTCGAGGCAAGATGGTGCGCACCAGATTCAACGCCACTACCGAGTCTTTTCCTCCCGACACCGCCACGGCGATTTTGTCTCCTTCCGAAAACAATTCATGCATGCGCGTGATGTTCCGCACGCGGTGTTCGAAAAAGTATTCAAAGTGTTCTTGGCAAAATGCATGCGGTCCATAGGGTAGGCGAATGCTCGCTTCCTTTGTGCATCGATCGCAGGTCATGATGAGATTCTCCCCCCGACGAATTAAAAAGCCGGTTCCGAAGGAAAGGAGAGACTTTTATACTCCAGAACACCCCATGAAGCGATGATGAACCGCTTTTCCATTTTGGCTATTTTGGTTGTGGGCATTTTTCTCCTTTCTGGATGTACCTCTCAATCGCCCAATGCTCCACCGGTTCAAAACCAAACCAACACGACTCCTCCGACCTCGCAGCCGGACAACACACCTACTCCTCCCATTCTCCCCTCTAGTGGAACCATGTCGGTTTCCGTTTCCCCCGAAGCGCCGGTGGCAGGGGACACGGTCACGGTTACCGCCGCGCTATTGCCTCAGTACGATTATCCAGGTTGGCAAAACAATACCACCTATTCCATTTGGATTCGTCAGTTTGGAAACTGGAAGACGGTCGATTGTACGGATTCTCCGTGCATGGCCACCTATGAAAGCGTCTCCACGGGGAATTTCGAATATCAAATCCGCCGAACGGATTCAACAGGAAACGTCACCACCGACGGGGCATTTTCATTGACGGTTCAACCCTCCGTGATAAATGGAGACACATTAGGTCCGAAGACGGTATTATTTTTCGAGCCCGGTCATCCGTACGTGGGAACAAAAGTCACCATTACGGCATCCGTGAATGATGTTTCGTCAGTGGATAAAGCTGAAATCTACCTCGATGGAGCGATCATCAAAACCTGTGATGTGAACGTGAAAATCCTCCAGTGTATTACGACTGCCTCTGATATACCGGTAGGGGAGCACATCCTCTATGCCGTATCTTATGACACGTTTGGCAATACTACCAAGACGGAGGAGCAATCCCTCGTCATATACGCTAACACCCCCTCGTCCTAAGGGTCCCTTTTTTAAGCGTTTTCCCGGCGAATTGCGTTATACGAGACGATTTTGATGAACGCCGCGAAACACATTCAAGCCACTATTCAGAAAGAATGGAAGCGCGAAACCGAAGGGGACGTCAATTACGGAACCATTTTTCGCTCCCGCATGATGGCGTATCGCCGCACGCCGGAAGCCGTGGTTAAAGTCGAGAAGCCGTTTAACATTGTTCGCGCCCGCGCATTGGGATACAAAGCCAAGCCCGGCGTCATCGTTACACGCGTACGCATTCGAAAAGGCGGCGGAATGTTCTTACGACCTCGACGTGCACGAAAACCCAAGCGAATGGGAGTTCGCTCGATGACGCGCCGAAAGGGTATTCAAGTCATGGCCGAGGAACGCGCCAATCGCCATTATCCTAACATGGAAGTCATGAACTCCTACAAGGTGGGAATGGACGGAAAGCAGTATTATTTCGAAGTCATCTTGATCGATCCTAAGAATCCGAGCGTGGTGGCGGACAAAGACATGAATTGGATTGTCGAATCGCAACACCACGGTCGCGTCTTCCGAGGAAAAACATCCGCTGGACAAAAGTCCCGTGGATTGCGAAACCCGGCCGGTGCTCGCGGAACCGAAAAGATCCGCCCCTCGATGCGCGCGCACAACCGAACTGGAAAGTAGAATCTTTTTTCATTCTATTTTCCCAATTCATTTCTTTTTTTTGCCCAACCTTATTAACAAAAGAGGATTTGATCTCGCATGAGCAAAGGTATTCGTGATTTTGTTTATTCTTCTGCCGTCGCGGGACACACCGAAAAACTCGGCGTGATTTATTCTTCGGTTGCAGATGCACAAAAGGACACGTTCATTCAGCATCAGAAAATCGTTTTCTTACCGAACACCGATCGTACCGAAATACAGCGCGCGGCCTCGAACAAAATCGCCTGCATGATTTCAATCTCCTCATTACAGAATGCATTTGATTTAGTGAAACAATCCGGCGTTACGTATGTTCATGTGAATATGAACGGTCCTCCGCTAATCGATTTCGCGTGGATGTCGTTGGCGAAAGAAAATAAAATTGGTGTCGTATTCTCATTAGCGGATATTCAATTGGCATTTTACGGAAAGAATGTAAATGCCTTGCAAGAGTTTCGCAAAGCCGCGCGCTTGCTCGAAAAAGCACATGTTTCATTGTACATTGCATCACTCGCGAAAGAATCATTCGAAGTGTTATCCAAAACCGAATCGCACGCATTGTTGAAATACCTTGGGACAAAAAATCCGGAAAAAATGAATGAAGGTGAAATGTAAATGGCTAAGCAGCAAAAGAAATACGTTTCAACCATTCCCCTTTCGATGCGTGGAAAGAAGCGCTACATTTTATTTCAGGTTCACTCCGGAAAAACTCCAAACGCATTCACCAAATCAGATGTCGAAAAAGGATTGTATCATCATTTCCTGCATGCGTATGGGACATTAGGAATGCCCACGCTCCGATACAAGTTCATTGCCTATAACCCTCAGAATGGTATCGGAATCCTGCGTATCGCCCATACGAAAAAGAACCGAACTATTGCCGCATTGCTCTTGATGAAGGAAATGCACGCAAAACCCGTCGCGATCCGAACGCTTCAAACCAGCGGTTCATTGAAGTCCCTGCGTCCACGCTTTGATTCGCGTCTTTAGCTATTCGGAGAATTTATGCATTAATCTGAGTAAATTAAATACGGTGAACGATTTTGAATATTCATGGAAGAAATGGTAAAA